>DATNPU010000325.1:0-10034 GCA_036703105.1 Microcoleaceae cyanobacterium | reverse complement strand
TTCTGGCACGGATTGAACATCATCTGCAATTACAACGTCTGCGCAATCAGTTAATTGCTCAACAAGAGCAGCTCATTGCCCAGAACGAAGACTTAGCACGCTCCAATCGCGAATTAGAACAGTTTGCCTATGTGGTCTCTCACGATTTACAACAACCATTACAAAGTGTAACGGGTTTTGTAAAGTTAATCTTAATGAAAACGGGGGATAAGTTAGACGATAGTACCCAAGAGTATCTCTACCAAATTCTTGATTCGGGTAAACAAATGCAACGCCTGATTCAGGATTTACTGACCTACGCCAAAGTTGGTAAAGCTCCAAAAGTTTTAGAACCTGTTGATTGCAATGCCGTGTTGACTCAAGTGTTAACTAACTTGCATATAGCGATTCTAGAAAAACAGGCGATCGTGGTGGCTGACTCTCTGCCGATCGTTGAAGGCAATGAAATTCAGTTAGTCCAACTATTTCAAAACTTAGTAGCAAATGCGATCAAATTTGTTAGTCCCGATACTATTCCTCAGATAAAAATTTCCGTTCAACCGCACGCCCAAGAGTGGTGTTTTGGGATTCATGATAATGGGATTGGGATTGCTTCTGAACAGCTAAAGCGGGTATTTGAGGCCTTTCATCGGCTCAATAATACCCGCCAGTATCCAGGGTCTGGGATTGGGCTTGCCACGTGTAAAAAAATTGTGGAAAACCAGAATGGCCGAATTTGGGTGGAATCCCAGATGGGAGTGGGAACTACGTTTTACTTCACTTTAAAGGGAACGACTTATACGCCATCGGGGGGAAGTGAATAGGGATAGACTGGTGAGCAAAATGGGGGTTTATATAGCCCTAATTTCTGTTTAATGATCAACCACAGAAAGGGTAGATCATCAACAAGATACCGCTTCCATAATCTGCGAGGTTCAGTCAGTAAGCGATATAGCCACTCCAACCCATAGCGGCTCATCCACTTCGGGGCGCGTTTAACCGCTCCGGCTTCAAAGTTAATGGTGGCCCCCACAGCCATAAAGATTTTGATTGATGTTAAATAGTCTTTATATTTGTGGAGCCATTTTTCTTGCTTAGGCGCACCAACCCCGATCGCTAAAACTGTAGCGCCCGATCGAGTAATTTGGTCAATAATATTGAAGCATTCTTGCTCATCGTGTTCAAACCCAAATGGTGGGGAATAGGCACCGACCACAATCTCTCGACCGATCTTGCTGTTAATCTTCTCAGTGGCTTTTTCTGGTACTCCATCAGTGCCACCAAGCAGAAAAATCCGAATGTCGGGATTATCTTTATGAAACTCACAGAATGCTGGAAACAGGTCGGAACCAGAAATCTTTTCTTTGATGGGGGTTCTTAAGAACCGAGAAGCATAAAACAAAATTTGGCTGTCACACAGTTTGTAGTCAGCCGATGCATAGATCGACAGAAATTCTGGATCTCGCTGTAATTGCATGAGGTGATCGACATTAGGCGTTAGGACGACCCCAGCCCTTAGGCTCTGTAATACCTCGTAAGTAGAAAGATTATCGACATGGATATTGAGGAGCTGAACCGTGCTTGGTGTGGTAAATGACTGAAACACTCTATTTGTCCTATTAGTAATCTACAACAGAGCTATCCAAGAAAATCACCCAGATTACAACGTGACTCCGCTAGCGTATTGCTACAGAATGGATCACTGAAAACTTTTTCATCGTACTATTAAGATCCCGTATTTTCACGCAGAAAACTTGGGATTCACATTATCTTTAAAATCCACAGCAACTGGCAACCAGCGATCGCTGATCCCCTAACCTGTCTCGATCGCTCCAGGCTGCGCGCCAACAGGGCTAAACCATCTCGGTTATTAATTTGGTGATCGTGGCTAGGCCGCCGTCGTTAGACAGAAATGAAACGTGGTGCCAACGTCTAATTGTGACTCAACCCAGATTTGTCCACCGTGACTTTCAACAATCTTTTTACAGGTAGCTAAGCCGATCCCGGTGCCGGGGTAGTTTTTGGCCGAATGAGTGCGTTGGAAAATTTCAAATACCCGTTCCAGGTTTTGGGGTTCAATGCCAATGCCGTTATCTCGTATTCCGAAGAACCATTGTTGTTCCTGCGGGATCACTGAAATGGTCACTTGAGGTGTAGTTTCAGACCGGACAAACTTAATGGCATTACTAATCAAATTTTGAAAGAGTTGGATCAACAGAGTTTCATTTCCCATAACTATTGGTAAGTCGTCATAGGTTAGCTGCACCTGCTTTTCCGCGATCGTAATTTGCAAATTATCTAACACTTGCTTCAGAACCAGGTTACAGTCAACCGGCTGAAATTCCTGATCTTGTCTACCGACTCTAGAGTAGGCGAGTAAATCCTGAATCAGGCGCTGCATCCGACTCCCCGCATCATGAATGCGATTGAGATAGTCAAAGGCAAATTCATCCAGCGTATTTTCATACTTCAATAACAGCAGTTTGACAAAGCCCGTTACGCTCTGAAGTGGTTGCTGTAAATCATGAGAGACGACATAAGCAAACTGCTCTAGTTCTCGATTCGATCGAGCTAATTCTTCGTTCTGCTCAATTAGTTGGTGTTGTAAGCGTTGAATGCGTAATTGATGTTCGATCCGGGCCAATACTTCAATTTCTTGAAAGGGCTTCGTCACATAATCGACTCCACCAACCGCAAATGCTCTGACTTTATCTAAGGCATCATCCAATGCACTAATAAAAATAATTGGCACTTCACAAGTGCTGGCGTCGGCTTTCAAGTGTTGACATACCTCATAACCATTCATCTCCGGCATCTTAATATCTAGCAAGATCAGATCCGGTGGGTCGGCTTGCACAGACGCGATCGCTCGTTGTCCACTTAATGCCTTGCGGACCTCGAATCCTTGATTGGTGAGCATGGCCGATAATACCCGCAAGTTATCAGGAGTATCATCGACAATCAGAATGTCACCTCTCGGTTTATCAACAAAATTACTATTCATATCGCATCTGTGAGACAGGCTATGAGATTAAATTAACGAGAGATTGAACGGGTGATTGAGTATCACAGGTAATTATTCAGATTTGTCATCGATCGCTAATCCTTACTCAAGAAAGCGTTGAGTCAGGTTAAGAATTTCGTCGAATTGAAAGTTGTGTACCCAATGCGCCAATGCATGAGCCAACACAGAATGGGGATCTGGAAGTTCCTCGATCAGTTGGAGAATTTGATGATCAAACCCCCTGAGAGCCGCTTGGTGTAACTGGTCAACCCAAGCTAACGGCATCTGGGCAAGATGAATATTCAGGCGATCGCTCGCTAACGGTTCGTTGGGCCTTTGCGGGGGTTGGGCTTCTGGTTCCGATGCTTCATAGAGGTATTGCACCCCCAAATGCTCAGCTAACTTCAGAAGTAGCGTGTTAATTTGAATCGGTTTGCGCAAGAAATCATCACACCCAATCACCGCCGCTTCCACTTTCGTTTCCTCAAATACACTGGCTGTCAGGGCAATGATTTTAGTGGCGTGTCCGCGATCGCCCGGTACAGCCCGAATTTCCTGCTCTCGGTGGCGAATCTTGCGAGTCGTTTCATAGCCATCCATGACTGGCATCCGAATATCCATCAGGATCAACTGGGGCTGCCAGTGTTCCCAAACTGCCAAGCCTTCTTGGCCATTGCGGGCTTCCCGCACCTCAAATCCTAAAGGCGTTAAAATCTTGATCAGAAATTGGCTATTCTCCCATTGATCTTCAACAATTAAAATCCGGTAGAGCGGTTGATTGGCTGCCAATCCCACAACGGACTGAGTTGGATGTAAGGAGGGTAGATCTACGACCTGAGCATGCCCGGCTCGGATACTGAATTTGAATAGGCTCCCCTGAGCGATCGCGCTACAAACAATGATCTCTCCGCCCATCAAATTAACAAACTTGCGGCTAATCGCCAGTCCCAAACCAGTTCCTTCATTCGCTTGCCGACCTGCTTCAGTTTGCACAAACGGCTGAAACAAGCGTTCCAAATCCTCCGGAGCAATGCCATCTCCCGTATCTTCTACTTCAAATAACAATGTATATCGCCATTCCCCAGAATCCTGCTCGATCGTAGCAGAAGATTGACTTGCGACTCTTAATGTCACCTGTCCTATTTGTGTAAATTTGATTGCATTCCCCAACAAATTTAACAGCACTTGCCGTAACTTTCCTTCATCTGTGATGATATATCGGGGTAGTTCAGCTGTGCGCTCAAACCTTAATATCAGCTGTTTTGCCTGGGCCTTAACTTGGAGCATAACCTCCAAATCATCGAGCAAGTGGTATAAGTCAAAACTAGTTTCATTCAACTGAACTCGGCCAGCCTCAATTTTAGACATTTCTAGGACATCATTAATTAATCCTAGTAAATGCTGACCACTGCGATTAATAATCGCTAAATGCTGTTGATGTTCTGTACTCAGCGATCGATCATGGCTCATCACCTGAGTAAACCCGAGAATCACATTCAACGGTGTCCGAAGTTCATGACTCATATTCGCTAAAAATTCACTTTTAGCACGACTCGCGGCAGCACTCCGAGCTGCTTCCCAGATTGCCATTTCTTTGGCTTGTTGCAGTTCTACCTCAGTCTGTTTGTGCTCCGTCATGTCTTCCAACAGCACCAAGAACCCATCTAACTGCGGCGATCGCGGCTGATTGTGGCTGGCTGGACGGTAGACTAAGGGTTGCAGCACTAAATCAAACCATTGTTTACCTTGGCGCAGATTACTGTGTTTGACAGAGTTTCCCGATCGCAGCGATTCTAAACTAACTTGCCATTGTTCCTCACTTAACCAGGCTGGCACTAAAGACCCATTTAAGCTATTCCCCACTTGCACCTTCAGCCACCGGGCCGCCAGCGGATTGCAGAACCAGATTACCCCATGTAAATCAGTCGCCAGTAGGCCAACGGATAGTGTGCGAGCGATCGCTGCTTGGGCAGATTGCGATCGGCCAAATTGTTCGGCGATCGCGGCCAGTTGAGCGACTCGTAACACAGCATCTTTGGGCTGAGATAGTTGCTGCTTGCGGCGGGGAATGAGGGGATGGTTCGCTCCACCATTGAAGACCACCAAATCCTGACAGTAACGATGCCAAATTTGAGCGACATGCTGCCGGAGTAACCAATTTTCTCGCAGGCGTTCACTCAGGGCCACCGCTATGGCTGTAGACGCAAACAGAATAATGGGAGGAGCAAGCGGTAGCAAATAATTGCCCTGAAATAGTAATAAGCCGAGTAATGCCCAACTGCTACATAGCCCCGTCGTGACCACAAGTTGCTGGCGGGTACTCCAAGTGGACATTAACCCACTGAATCCCGTTGCCCCCACCATTAGTAGTAACCACAAGCGGCCATCATTCAAAGGCCGCAGAGATTTCTGCTGTAATAAATTCTGAATTACCGTCGCATGTAAATACACGCTACTTGCTGGCGGGTTCCGATCGAAGGGAGTGACTAGCGGGTCGAATCCGGTGGCAGTCATGCCGACTAAAACAACCTTATGGCGAAACGCTTGGGCCGAAATTTTACCCTGGATCACATCTGCGAACGAATATTGTTGCAACTGCTTCGCTTTGCCTACCCAGTTGATCCATAAAGGTTGATCCAGCGGGGGTAACCCTGGGGCTGGAGATAGCACCAAGCTTCGGGACTGAATGGTCGCGATCGCTAATGCTACTTGTCCCTGAACTTGCGGATCGACACGGCGTACCAGACCATCCATATCTTCTCGTTTGAGGATGTGTCCCGTTGCGATCGCCGCCGTTTCTAACGCAGGTACGGGTAACAGCGGTACTCCAGTCGCATCCCAGGCTTGCGCCAGCACAACACAACCATGATGTAACATCGCCTGTGCCAATTGCCCATCATCAGGGCTAGGTTCCGACCAGACTAAATCGAACACGACAACATTCGGTTTTGCACTAGACAGAACGCTTAGTAGCCGAGTGTATTGCTGGCGTGACCAAGGAAATCGCCCTACTTGCCTTAGACTAGCATCATCGATCGCGACCAGTACCAAATCATCATCCCAGGGTAGTGTTCCCCTGGCTTGAACTAATTGACGATAGGCAATCTGCTCCAAGGGTTGAAACATCCCCAACAGGACAACCAGGGTAATTACCACAGCAGTCAATCCACCGGGTAAAAAACGCCATACCTGTCTGTGCAGATGCCAAGCCATAGCTTAATTGCCAGTTAGTAAAGAATGCCAATCCATTGTCTTACTCCGAGTGTTGTGTTAGGTGAACAATATCTTCAAAGCGAAAATCAGCGATCAATGCTCGTAACCCAGCTGCCAATTCGGGGGCTGTTTTGGGGATCTGCTCGATTAACTTCAGGATTTGATGGTCTTTCCCCAAAATGGCTGCCTGGTGTACCTGAACAATCCACTGCTGAGGCATAACTTGGAATAGCTCAGCCGTTAAGCGATCGGTGGCTGGAGATAGGCTTGTCGTGCGGGTTGGGACACTTTCCTCATAGAGATAGCGCACCCCCAAGTGCTCCGCCAATTTGGCAAACACCTCATCATCCTGAAACGGCTTACTAATAAAATCATCGCATCCCATCTCTAAAATCGCCGATCGATCTTCGTCAAACGCACTACTGGTGACAGCAATCACGATCGTAGCTTGGCCTCTGGCGGTTGCTTTAATCCGCCGCGTCGCTTCGTAGCCATCCATGACGGGCATTCGCATATCCATCAGAATCAAATGCGGTTGCCAGCGTTCCCAGATCGCAATGCCCTCTTGGCCATTATTCGCAACTTGAATCCCGAATCCTAAGGGTTGTAGGAGTTGAAGCAGGATTTGCTGATTTTCCCATCGATCTTCCACAATTAAGACACGATAGCTCTGTTGATCAGGAGCCAGCCCAATCACTTGCTGCCTAGGATAAAAGCTAGATAGTTGGGCTATTTCAGCCAGTTCAGGCTGAATATAAAACCGAAATATACTGCCACGATCGACAACGCTTTCAACCGTAATCTCACCGCCCATTAACTGCACAAACTTTTGGCTAATCGCTAATCCTAGCCCTGTCCCTTCAGAGGATTGCTGCCCCGTCGGAGTTTGCACAAACGGAGTAAATAACCGTTGGATATCCGCCGCTGCGATTCCTAGCCCGGTGTCTTCGACTTCAAATAGGAGGGTGAGGGGTGATAAGGGAGATGAGGAAGATAAGGGAGATGAGGAGGTTGGGGCAGCTAAGGAAGGTGGAGAAACTCCGTCCCCATCTTTTCTATCTCCCTGATCTTTTCTACTGGCTCCACCCGGCCCACCAGCCTCAACTCTGACCCGGAGAGTCACATCACCGATCGGTGTAAACTTAATGGCATTCCCTAATAGGTTGAGTAATACCTGACGGAGTTTACCTTCATCGGTGGTGATGTATTGGGGGAGGTCAGCCGTGCGATCGAAGGTCAGAGATAACTGTTTCGCCTGCGCTTTGAGATGTAGCATCTCATACAGAGTGTCTAATAGATGATACAGATCAAAGCTAGTGGGATGCAGTTTTAATCGACCGGCTTCAATCTTAGACATCTCCAATACATCATTAATCAAGGCTAATAAATGCCGCCCACTGCGACTAATAATGCTGACGTAGTCCTGGTGTTCTGACTTCAGCGATCGATCTCGGCTCATGATTTGGGTAAATCCCAAAATTACATTCAACGGGGTGCGTAATTCATGACTCATATTCGCCAGGAATTCACTTTTCGCACGACTGGCTGCTTCCGCAGCATCCTTGGCTTTTTCCAAATCGGCAGACTGTTTTTGAGTTTTCGCCAATAGTTCGGCTTGTTGCTCAAGACTATTACGTAAAGCAGCTTCTGACTGTTTGCGATCGGTGATATCGGTAGAAATTCCCAGGGCTAGCACTGTATTACCGTCGATTGAGGTAATTGGCTTCTTAATGGTGCGAAAGTCCTGAGTAATGCCTGCTGCAGAAGTGACTGTTTCTTCAATTAATTTGGTTTGTCCTATTGTAATCACCTCTCGATCGTCTTGGAGGAACTGCTCAATCTCAGTCAAGTTAGGATTAAAATCAGCATCGGTTTTACCAATTAATTCCTCAACAGTAACGCCATAAATTTCGGCAGTTGCTTGATTGGCCAGTACAAATTTGCCCTCCCAATCCTTAGCAAAAATCAGATTAGGAGGTGTATCAATCACAGTGCGTAAAAATTCCTGCTGTCGCCTTAATGTCTCTTCTGCGTGTTTGCGATCGCTAATATCCGATAGTGAACCAACCAGGCGGACAGGGCTACCGACTTCATCCCAAATTAACAGCGATCGATCTAACACCCACTTGTAACTGCCATCTCGACATCGTAGACGATACTCCTGCGCAAAGACTTGAGTTTCTTGACGATAGTTAGCTACTGTTGCTGCCACAACTCGATCGTAATCATCGGGATGGATGCGAGTCAGCCATTCAATTTCCCGATTAGGCACCTCATTAGGGTCATACCCCAACATTTCGGCCCACCGCTGCGATCGAAAGACCACTCCTGTTTTTAGATCGAGATCAAAAATGCCATCATTACTAGCCTTAATTACCAGTTGCCACCGTTCTTCACTTTTCCGCAATTCTTCTTCTGCTTGTTTGCGATCGCTAACATCCCGTTGGGCACCAAAATGTCCTGTAATTCGCCCCTGAGCATCAAATAAACAAATATAATCTCCTTCAATCCAAATGGGACGGCCATCTAACCTCCGTTCATTCGTTTCAATGTGGAGCCGCCCAGTATCAAAAAACTGGTGCCAAATGTGCCGTCCCTGCTGAAGATCATGTGCAAATAGGTCATTAGGAGTCAAACCAAGAAACTGCTCTCGGCTAGCACCATACTGCTCCAACATCGCATCATTGACTTTAGTCATTCGTTGATGCGCAAACACGTAGTCTAAAGCCTGTTCTTTGTCGATCGTGTCGTTCCACACAATCGGCTGATCCAGCATCATAAAAAAGAAGCCATCTAGGGATTGCGCGAAAAAGAGTTCAAGTTGCTCCTCCGCTTGCTGGCGATCGCGGATTTCTTGCTGAAGGATCAGGTTTTGCTGATCAAGAATTTCGCGTTGGCGTTGTTCCTGTTCCAACAAGCGAATTTGGGCCAGGGCAATTCCAACATGGGCCGCGATCGAGGCAATTAACTGAACGTCATTCCGGCTCCATTGCCGAAAGCGATCGCACTGATGCAATAGCAAAACACCATTGGCCTGGCCCTGACACGAGGTTCGGATTGCCAGCAGCGATTTCAGGCCAATTCGCTGACACAGCGATTCCATCGGCTGAAGCAATGGATGAGCATAGACATTGGGCAACGCTACCGCTTGATCCTGCGCAAATACTTGTAAAGCATCTAGACTAACTAACACTGAAGCCTGTTCAGCCGCCGTTAAAGTGCTCAAGTCGCCATATTCGGCCGCCAGGCTGAGTTGCACCATTGGCGTGGCTGTATACAGTAACAGACAACAGCGACTGGCCCCAAACACCTGCCCAACCTGAGTCACTGTTGCTTCAAAGAGTTGTTGAGGTTCAAGCTGGGAACGAATCGTATCGGTAATGCGTTGAATTAATAACGCCCGATTTAGCTGACGGTCTAAGGCCGTTTCTACCTGTTGGCGATCGACGGAATGTCCCGTTAATTCGCGATTGCCGGGTCGATCGTGGCGTAGACTAGACCGCAATGCTGTTAACAAACTGGCTTGAGTGATTAAACCAGTTGGTTGATCTTGGTGATTGACAACGGGTAGAACAGTTAGATGATGTTGTTCAACTAGGGCTAGTACTGCATCAAAATCCTGCAACTCTGACTCATATACTGCGATAAATTCATCTGTGATTAAGTCGGCGACAGAGGCGTCTGATGCGGGTGTTTTTGAGCTGATGCATTGCACAGCATCTCGTTCTGTAAACACTCCCACTAAACGGACACCAGTGAGTTCAGGCTCGACCACTAGAATGCCAGGATAATCAGACTGCGCTAAACAGGCGATCGCATCTTGCACAAAAGCGGTGGC
>DATNPU010000323.1:0-17540 GCA_036703105.1 Microcoleaceae cyanobacterium | reverse complement strand
GTATCCCCTTTGGTATTGAGGCAATTAAACTTGGTGTTGCCACCTTTGCCCCGTTTGGCAAAGAAGTTATTCCCAATCCCAGTGCTAATAGTACCCTAGCCTTCATTTTTAACGTGATCTGGCTGGTGTGTTTTGGTTGGGGGATTGCGCTGTCTCACCTGATTTGGGGTTTAGTGCTGGCCATTACTGTGATTGGGCTACCGTTTGCCAAGCAACACTTCAAACTCATGGTTTTAGCGTTAATGCCGTTTGGTCGAGATTTGGTTTGAAGCGGTCGCCACTCTTCTACCTGCGATTGAGCACACAGGCGATCGCAATTTTTTAGATTAGTTCTGCTTTATTCCACAAATATTGTTACAATAATCTACTGTCAGTGCCGATGTGGCTCAGTGGTAGAGCACTCGATTCGTAATCGAGCGGTCGCGGGTTCAAATCCCGCCATCGGCTTAAAAAGATAATCCCTGGAAATTCTTGATTTCCGGGGATTCTTTTATGTCTTAAACCGATGTTTAGTAGGGCAAACGTTCTAGGCAAAGGTAAACTTGGGGGAATTTCAGGCAGTTTGGGTATCGTCTGGATGTTAAAACAGATGTACTAAGAGAGGCGGGTGCATAATAGTGGCGCTGATAACAACCCATCAGGCAAGAATCCCCAAGGAATAGTAAGACCATATCCTCAACCTAATGATCAAGGTCGTGAGATTAGGCAAACAATGTCTAGAATGAAAGCAGTTTTTAGTTAATGAAAAAAACAATAATCTTGATTGGAAGTATTATTCTTTTTTTGTTTGTTTTTACATATGGTAAATGGGAGTTACTCTCTCTAAATCATGCTGATGAATTTTTTCGACCAGTGGAAGAATCTATCGAGCAGGGTTGTCTTATTGAACCAGCTAAAACCATCAAAGTTATGAGCTACAACAATGATTTTGCTCGTATTTGGCTTAAAGGCGAAAGTGGTAGTACATACATAGCTAGATTCTGGAAATCATCAAAGCCCACTCGTTGGCAACTCCTGAAATTCAGTTCAGGAAGTAACTTTTGTGATTTTAATATAATTAACAGTACTAAGGGGGGAAGTGCTGATGGCTTTTATTGGTACAACTAGCGTATTGCCTCTTACACAGCCCGATTGCCCGGTGGGTTGGCAACTCTAGCAGAATAATTGAAGAGCGATATCTTGACCGAATGAAGCTAGATCATTTGAGACCTAGTGATGTATAGATTATGAGTTAGCAGCCTATGCTAAAAAACGCTTCCTCTACTCCCTACCAACATAACCAGGAAACTCTACTTTCTATTTTGTGCCTGAGTGGAAGCAGGTTTAGTCATCACGAATAATGCTGCCCAAAGAAATAAAACGTCAAATTAGAAGGTTGAGAAGTAATGCACCTGAAGAGCAGCAAGATGCTTTCTGGATACTGATGTTGTCGCGGGATCATCAGGCAATTTCAGAAGCTCTAAAAACTATTGAAACGCTAGAAGACTGGCCTCTTTCTGGTGATCCTGATAGTCTTGCTTGGAGTTGGTCAATAGAACCGATGCACACAGTAGTCCATCCGTTGATCAAGTATTTAGAAGAGTCACCTCTTTCAAACATAGGTCGAGATTGCGCTTACATTCTTGGTAGCCTTTCCTATATAGAGGGTTCTCTAAAAAGGCATCCAGAGACGAGGATTGTTCCAAGCTTAGTACGAACTGGAAAATCTATTTTACCTAATGGATTATACGCAATTACTCCAATACTATATGCTCTGCACGAATGCTCAAAAGTTAGATCTGTTGAAGATGCTGAACATCTTGCACGCCAAGCACTAGAATTATCTTTCCAGGAAGATGCCTTTAAAGAGGATATTTTTCCAGAACTAACTATTATTGCAATTTTAGAAATTTTATACTCAAATAATCCTAAACCTCGTTTATTTAAGGCATTACGTGCATTAGTAAAAGGGCAGCCTAGAGGAAAAGAGCCAGCTAAAACAATTCGAGAATTTTTACGAAAAAAGGGTAAGGATGAGTGGTGGTAAATGCAGTGAGGTAGACGATCGCAACCTGTGCCAACCAGAGTAGAAGTCGGAGATCTGAGGGAGCTGAGAGACTGACAAAAGCTTACTAATCAGTACAGCCACGGCAAGCAAGGTGGAGAGCGGCCAGCTGAGTCAAGGGAGAGGATGGCTAACGCATCAGTTCTGCTTACAGAGGTCACGGAATTCAAATCGGATAGGGATATGTCACAATCGGTAGAGAAAAGCAGACCACCGACCTGAGCCTGCATCGGTTTCGTAGGATCGATCACTGCTCATTCTCAATAGGTGCATGAATTCTCGTGAACGGCTACCCGCCGATCATCACCTGTCAAGCTCAACGGTTCACCGTATTTAGACTTGGGAACATTTAACCAATCCATCTTGGGCTGCATGTTGGGAACTCTGCTGAACGATCGCTACAAAATTATTCGCGGCTTGGGTAGCGGCGGCTTTGGGCAAACCTACTTGGCAGAAGATATTCGGCAGCCTGGTCATCTCAGATGTGTCGTGAAACAATTTCAGCCCGCTAGCCAGGATAGTAAGTTTCTAGCCGTGGCCCGCCGCTTGTTTCTGAGTGAGGTGGAAACCTTACGAAAACTGGGCAGCCACGATCGTATTCCTACCTTGTTAGATGACTTTGAGGAAAACCAGCAGTTCTTTCTGGTGCAAGAATACGTTGAGGGCCGTTCTCTCAGCGAAGAATTAGCTAATAAGCGCAAACTGCCTGAATCCGAAGTCATTACCCTTGTGCGGGATGTGCTGGAAGTGCTGGAGTTTGTCCATCGCCATAATGTCATCCACCGGGATATTAAACCGGGTAACTTGATGCGACGGCAACGGGACAGCCGGATTGTCCTGATTGACTTTGGGGCGGTTAAGGAGATCCAAACCCAACTCACCGCGATCGAACCGGGGCTAACGAATATTACGGTTGGCATTGGCACTCAAGGGTATGGGGCTAGCGAACAACTGATGGGAAAGCCGCGCTATAGCAGTGATTTGTACGCGTTAGGCATGACCGCGATTCAGGCGCTAACTGGTATTCATCCCTCCCAATTACCCACCCACATGGATACGGCTGAGGTGATCTGGCGTGATCAAGCTCAGGTGAGTCCCTGGTTTGCCAGCATTCTCGATCGCATGGTGCGCTTTCACTTTACTTATCGCTACCAGTCGGCCACGGATGTCCTGCGGGCTTTGGATCAAACGGCTGAAGAACTGGTGACTGAAGCTCCAGTAGACGACACCCTCGTACCCACGACGCTGTTTCCAGAGTATCCCGATCCAGTAGTAGAGGAGAGCCTGAAGCCGCCGGAACCTGTCACACCACCGCGCTGGCATCGGGCCACTGTCGCAACGCTGGTTATAGGGATTGCCAGTGCAACGATGACTGGGTTCGTCGTAGGACTACGAGGACTGAGTTGGTTACAACCCCTAGAACTGACGGTCTACGATCGCATGGTGCAGCTGGCCCCCGATCCAGGGATTGATCCCCGGTTGCTGGTGGTTGGGATTACAGAAACCGATATTCAGATGCTGCGACAATTTCCGATCGCCGATCGCACCGTTGCTCAGTTACTCAAAACTTTAAACCGCTATCAGCCGAGGGCGATCGGGGTGGATCTCTTGCGGGATATTCCTCAACCGCCTGGCACTTCAGAGTTACTGACCGAACTTCAGTCGCCCCATGTGATTGCCATTACCAATTTGGGAACTGCCGACAGTCCACCTACTCCCCCTCCGCCTGGTATTCCGGCTAGACAGGTTGGCTTCAATGATCTGGTGCTCGATCCAGATGGGGTGGTGCGTCGCAATTTGATCTTTGCCGACCACAATGCCACAACGTATCACTCCTTTGCCACCCGTCTGGCCCTCCGGTATCTAGCCAAGCAAGATATTCGCTTTGCCGGAGATCCGGATGATCCAGAGCGGATCAAATTGGCAAAAGCCGCTCTACAACCGTTAGCGCCAAACTCGGGTGGGTATCAAACGATCGACGATCGCGGCTATCAAGTTTTGCTCAACTATCGCAGTCGTAACATTGCTCGGCAGGTTAGCTTAGGGGATATTCTGGCAGGCAAGGTCAATCCTGACTGGATTCGGGATAAAGCGATTTTGATTGGCACTACAGCCGTTAGTGGTAAGGATCTATTCTTTACTCCCTATAGTGCGGCGGAGCGCGAAACGGCTCGGATGCCAGGAGTGCTGATTCATGCCCAAATTCTTAGTCAATTTTTGAGTGTGGCGTTGGATGGACAATCCTTATTTTGGTTTTGGTCAGATGGGATTGAAGTTCTCTGGATTGCGGCCTGGGCGGTGGCGGGTGGGGCTGTGGCCTGGTGGTTTCGCCATCCGGTGCTATTAGCGATCGGCGAATCAGTTCTGTTAGTTTGCTTAAGTGGAGTTGGCTATAGCTTATTTCTGCAACGGGGTTGGGTACCGATCGCGGCTCCTGCCATCGCTGTTTTAACAACTGGCGGCATTGTGGTGGCCTATCGCGCCTACGGTCAGGGACACAGTCGCGATCGGTGATCAGAAGCAGAATTAAATTTCTGCGTAAGCGCGTTCGACTAAACGACGAGCCAAGGTCTGCACCCCGGTATGGCGGTAATACTTGACGTTCATATCCAGTAGGGCGCCCACGTAATCCGCTTTATCATCCGTGAAGTCAATAAAGCCTTTGAGCCCGCCTAATAAGCGTTCGCGAGTGGCTCCCGTGGAGGAGACAAAGTTGGTCATCCAGCCTTTCACGGAGTCAAAACTTTGGGTGATAAAGCCCAATTGCGCCGTAGGATTACCACCCGGAATCAGGTCTTTGACGCTACTGAAGGTTTGGTTTCCTTCTAACTCTGACGGGTTGGTTCCCTGGAGCATATCTAAGGTTTTACCCGCAAACTCAGGGCCTAGGGGAATAATGCCATCGAAGCAAACCAGGGCAGCCATCCGCATCAGGGATTCGCCACTGTAATCTCCTAAGGCGGCCAGGAAGTCGCCCACACTATCCCCAGGAATACCGTTGATTTGGCAGAAGGCCACAATTTCAGTCACCAACTTCACGCCGAGATCGATACTTTGAGCTTTCTCAGGTTTAGGGGTAATGTTTTTCAAAAATCCCAAAAAGGTATCCTGGCCAATACGGTTCGCTAACGCGGCTGTGCCCAACATCCCCGAAGCTGAATCGACGGTGTCATACAACCACATAGCCCGTTGATAGCCTTGCGATTTATCGTTGTACAACGTCACCGCTCGTTCACCAATTTGCTGAATCAAGCTCTCATCCGTTTCGCCTGTCACGGCCCGAATTGTGTTATCGAACCCCACCGTATTCTGCCACTGCCCAGGAATTAAGAAATCCAGGGAATTCAGGGCCATGACGGTAATCCCACCGGTTGGTAGCTCATCAACTAACTCAAATATTGCTTTACTCACAATTGCGGCTCCTTAATTGAGGCGTGATAAACCGTTTAAGTTAAATTTGGCAATCCAAGCCACTCGATCGTCTGGCGTAAAGGACGCATCGCGGGAACTGACTTTGACCTGATAGCGATCGTTCACCAGCACCCCAGTTGTATTGCTGCCCTGCTCGACAGCGGGATAGCCAGAAATCTTCTTTGTACTGTTCTGATATTTGGCAGCAGCCGATGGCACACTACTGGTGTCGCTAATCGATAACACGGCCACGTTCTTGCCATTCTGGTTGACTTTGTATTCAGCAAAGCCCTTCTTCTCTTGGGCTGGCACAATTTGATAACCCGGTACCGATTTTGGGAAGAACTTATTGAATTGGCCGCCCTTGGTAGCATCTTTGGCTACAGCCGAATCAGCCCCTCGACGGGTTGTTTCCTGTTGTACCTGGTCATAGCGGGAAGGCGTTGCGGGCGTACAGGCAGAGACCAGCAACAACACACTGAGAAAAATGGGAGCAAGAATCCTACGCCAACGGGGGGAAATCATTATTGTCTCCTGCGACGAAATGGACTTAATCGAATCTTGTCGTAGATTGAGCGATTCTGTAGCAAATTACGCAAAAAATTAAGGTAGACCAGGAATATTCCTAGGGAATCGCCATGCCACGCGCTACAGCAGGACGAGCCTGTACGGTTTCAAACCAGCGTTTCAGATGGAGATGGTTGTCGAGCGTCAGTCCCTGAAAGTCATACACAGCGACCCAGGGAAAGGTGGCGATGTCGGCGATCGAATACTCCCCGCAAATAAACTGATTGTTAGCGAGTTGTTGATCCAACACACTGTATAACCGCAATGTTTCGGTTTCGTAGCGTTGGATCGCGTAGGAAATTTGTTCAGGCGCAAACCGTTTGAAGTGATTCAGTTGCCCAAACATTGGGCCAACACTGGCCATTTGGAACATTAACCATTCCAATACCCGAAATCGATCGACTTGATCAGTTGGCAAGAATTGACCCGTTTTTTCCGCCAGATAAATCAAAATTGTGCCCGATTCAAACACAGTCATATTAGTGACTTGATCGACGATTGCGGGAATTTTGCTATTTGGGTTAATGGCCACAAATTCAGGTGTAAATTGATCTCCTTTCCGAATATCAATTACATGCACCGTGTATGGTAATCCCACTTCTTCCAACATGATCGAAACTTTGCGACCGTTGGGCGTTGTAAACGTATAGAGGTCAATCATACGGTAGCCTCTAGATAACACTGGTAGTCTAGCGTTTTATTGATGATTTAATCAGGCTATTTCCTTTGAAAGCGGACTAAATTCCTTAAATAGCTTACACCTAGCCAACCGAGAAAACTACCTACAAAGTAGGGTGGAAAATCTGACCATAAAAAGGTATTTCCCAATACTAAGCGTCCAGGTAAGGTGGCACGAATTGCTTGTAGCCATGAAGGTGTCCAAAGTTGTAAAAACTCGATCGCACAAGTTGCTAAACAAACCGCGATCGCGACTTTCAACACCGAGAATTGAGGCCATAAAAAGACGATCAGTAGGATCCAAAAGATCTCATAGGCCACACTGCCAAAGAAGTCACCAAATCCTCCTTGATCTGCGTGGGAAAAGCGAATGATATAGCCCAAGGGGACAATCACGATCATACTAACTAGTAGAATTAGTCGATAGCGAAAGTCCGGATGGCGCGGTGAGACTGGAGAAATCATGTTGATTGTTGTGATAACCGCCTAACTGCTTGCCCCCCTAATAATTCATGGGTTTCTATCAGAAGTTGAGGAATTTTATCGACATGGGGACTTTGACTTAAACAAGCTTTCAGTCCATTCGGATCAATATCTGCTGCTTGGATGCCGGGAAACCAATGACCACCATTCCCGAGTAAGCTGTAACGCATTTTGGCATAATCCACCATGTCATAAGCGATCGCTAAATTGCGTAGCCATAGAATGACCCGAATATTTAACCCACCTGGAGTTTGATTAATTGCAGGTAAGCCGATATCCCAAGTGTGATACCAATTTGCCCCCAATCGCTCGATCGCGGCTTGTTCCAGACGCTCTAAAATGCTTGGTAAGATTTCATTGGCTCGATCGAGCCAATTTAACGTCTTTAAATGTTCATCAAAATTGTGAGGATTGGCGGCACCAATACTTAAAGTATGAACTTGCGGATGACTTAAACAAAATAGATCATTAAAGACGATCGGGCTTAACGGTTGACAGAGTTCTACTAAGCGAGGTGGGGGATTAAATAATAGCCCACCTTTATCAGTGGGACTAATAATAAATACACCCATATCATGCCGATTTGCCGCTTCGATCGCGGCCCAGTTAGTCTGATTCACGTAGTACCAGTGCAGATTGACATAATCAAATTGATCGGTTTCGATCGCCTGCACAATTACATCTGTTGGAGCATGGGTAGAAAACCCAATAAACCGAATTCTTCCCTGTTTTTGGAACTGCCGAGCTATGTCTAAACAGCCACCCGATTTCACAGTCCAATCCAATAATTCTGGTGTATTAATCCCATGAATTCCTAATAGGTCAACATAGGGTAATTGCAGATTGGCCAGTGAAGTTTCTAGATGATGTCGGAATTTTTCAGGATCGGCTTCTGGCGACACTTTAGTTTGTACAATTAAGCGATCGCGGGAAAATTGCGGCAACACTTGTCCCAGTTGCAATTCTGAAGTCCCGTAACCTCGCGCCGTTTCAATGTGATTAATGCCAACGTCCAACGATCGGCGGATTGTTGCGGCTAAATTCTCTTGCTGGTCAGCCCGAATCTCTGACAGTGGTACATCCTGCCACTTGTACTGATACCGCATTCCCCCACAGGAAAACACAGGCATTTGTAATTCAGTTCGTCCAAACCGTCGATATTGCATTCAGCGTACGATTAAGAAAGTAGATTGTCCTTCTCTAGTGTAAATCCCCAAATTTCCTACCCAGCGCTCAGCACCCAGTACTCAGCACCCAGCACTTTGCCAATTTACTTGCCCTGTAACCACTGAAGATGTTTCGGCAGGAGCGTGTGCAAATCGTAGCGATCGACGATCGTTTGTCTCGCATTAGCGCGAATCTGAGCCATACGATCACGGTTATCTAACGCTTCTTCCAAGCGATCGCAGATCTCTTCGGGTGAGAAGAAGTCGGCTAACAACCCGTTGTAGTTGTCTTCAATTACTTCTTGCACTGGGGCCGTTTTAGAAGCTACTAGCAGACACCCGGCCGACATTGATTCCAGCATTGACCAAGACAACACAAACGGACGGGTCAGGTAGACATGCGCAGAAGAAGCCTGTAACACTTGGAGATATTGGTGATATGGCAGTAGGCCAGTAAAGTGAAGCCGTGATAAATCCAGGGGCAACGTCTCTAACATCAGTTGCTTGTACGTTTTGCCATCGGGGAGGGATTTGCCATAAGCCACCCGATCTTCACCCACAACGACGACATGACAATTGGGGCGCCGCTTTTGCAGCAGGGAAACCGCTTGCATAAACTGAGGGAAACCGCGATAAGGCTCCATCCCACGTCCAACATAGGTAATCAGTTCATCCACATCTGATAAATCCAGATTGATCGATGGTAAGACCAACTTGGCTCCTGGTTGCGGTTGAAAGAACTGGGTATCCACTCCGTCATGCAACACTGTAATCTTGCTCTGGAGTTCCTTAGGAAACTGCTGATGTTGCCAGTGAGTGGGAGATAGACCCCGATCGCAATTGGTCACATCCAACAAAATCGAGGCATTTTGAATTCTCACCCAGGCTTCGTCATCGGCACTTAGAGGTTGGGCGGGATCAAAATCGGCATCCGAACCGTGGGCATGATAAAACCACTCAAAATAACAGCGTAATTCTGTGCTGGGAAAGACATCTTTAATAAATAAACTATTGCCCCAACCGGAATGGGAATACACCACATCTGGCACAAATCCTTTGGCCTTTAATGCTGTGGCCATGCGGTAGACAGATTGTCCTTCCAGTACGGCATTTTCTAGCGATCGCACATAACGGTGAGTTTGAGGATTGGCCTGGCGTGAGGGTTCATAGATTGCTTTGACCACTCCTGGAATCGACCCTTCTCGCCGTTTCGTCCCGAAAATCACTTGATTGCCAGGCTGTTGCGCTAACACAGTGGCTAGATGGCGAAACTGAGCCGGAAAGTTAGAGTGCAAAAATAAAATCCGCATAGGTGCTACCGTTGCCAGGTATGGGTTTGCAGCAGGCGATCGTCGAGCAAGAGTGGTCAGTCAATCAGCGTTTTGCGGTCAGTACTTATCCACAACTTTAGAGGACGTTTTAAAAGTATCAAAGTGATTGCATTTGCCCCCTAAATCCCCCAATCCTGGGGAACTTTGAATCCGGTTCCCCCCAGAATTGAGGGGCTAGGGGGGCAGTTCAGGTCACTATTTTGACTGTTCCAACAACCTTTTCGGCTGACCAACCCTGAATGACTATCCCTTTCTCAGTGATCTACGATGTAACACCCAGTTTTATGCAATGTTTCGATGAACTTTAAGCTACTGCTTGGCTCAATTTGCCAATCCACTCTTGCAACAGCGGATTAACCAATTCAGGGGCTTCATCTTGGGGACAATGACCTACGCCTTCTAGCGGAATAAACGCCTGGACTTGAGGAAAGGCGGCCCACTCCCGCCCCAACGCGATCGGCTCCCAGGGATCATCCGCTCCCCACAGTAACACCGCTGGACAGGGCAACACTTCTAATAAATCCTCTGGTAATGGCCCTTGGGAGTAGCCTGTGAAGGCTAGAAACACATCTGCTGCTCCAGTATCCTGTGCCGGAACCATTAATAAATCGATTAATTCTTCAGTGACAGCTTCGGCGCGAATGTAGGCTTTCAGTAAAATCTTGCGGACGGTCTCAGGTCGGGCAATTTGGTTAAAGAAAGCTCGTCCGATCGCAGGAAACTTCAAAATCTGCTGAAGTAGTGGCGCCCCAAGTTGCTTATACCAGGGTTGAGTCGCTCGTCGCCGATCGTGGAGTAACCGCAGGGAGCAATTAATCATTACCACACCCAGAGCCAGCTCTGGAGCTACGATCGCTGCTTGCATTGCGGCAATACAGCCGATCGAGTTGCCCACTAGTACAACGGGTTCACCTACGACTTCCCGGCAAAAATCAGCAATCTGTTGTCCCCAGGTGTCAAAGGTGTAGGCCATCTCAGTTCCAGGCTTCGGTTTTGCCGATCCCCCAAAGCCAATCAAATCTAGGGCATACACCCGATGGGCTTTGGCTAGAACTGGCAGGTTTTTCCGCCAATGCCCCAGCGAGGCCCCAAAGCCATGAATCAGCACGACTGCGGCTCCCTGCGATCCTTGAGTTTGATAGGTAATGGGAAATCCGCGCCATTGCCAAACCTGGGTAGCTAGAGGGGCAGGATTGCAGGCGGGTGAAAAAGATGTCATAACTCTTGACAAAAGTTAATGTTTCCTTCTCAATCCTACATCCTACTGAGATTGCTCAACATTCGGTAGAATCCCGGGTTCGGATTTCCCTACCCCGATCGGTAGGAATCTCCAGCTTGTCAAAAATAGGTAATTATTCTTAAACTCTGACTACAAAAATGTCTTTCTTTTAAAGATGGACAGTATTTTCACAGGCAATTCCTGACCTGTTCCCTGACTCGGTAAGATTCGATCGCCCCCAATAACAGCTCCAAAGCCCATGCCTCTTAGCCCAGTGGATACAATGATGAATTTCTATCTTGAGGGAGTAGACGCCATCAAATCCACCTGACACCCTTAAATGACATAGTTTGTTGACTCCACAGCAAGTCAGGGTCGGTGAATTCATTGCTTATCCTGGTTAGACAACGCCCTAACCTCCTAATTGCGCTATTGACGGTTGCTTTTGGAATTGTTCGAAGTTTCATTCTGACGAGGTGAAGGTATGGTAAGTCTCAACGAAAAGCCTAGTACATCAAGCCCTACGCCAACGACGAAATTGCCCAAGTCCCCTTTTGTCTCGGCCCGTTCCAATGCTCCTGGGCGGCAGGCGATCGCGTTGATTTCTGACCACGGAGATCCTGCTGCTGAGGTTGGTAAGGAAGAAGCAGGCGGACAGAATGTCTATGTGCGACAGGTCGGTGAGGCATTAGCCAAACTGGGTTGGCAGGTGGATATGTTCACCCGCAAAGTTCGACCGGAAGACCCGACAATCGTTCAGCATTCGCCCCATTGCCGTACCATTCGGCTGACGGCGGGGCCGGAACAATTCATTCCTCGGGATCAACTGTTTCATTACCTACCAGAATTTGTCGAAGCCTTTCAAAAATTTCAAAGTAAAGAGGGTACCAATTACCCGTTAATTCATACCAATTACTGGATGTCGGCCTGGATTGGCTTACAACTCAAACAACAAAGTAATATCCAGCTGATTCATACCTACCATTCCCTGGGAGCTGTGAAATATCAAGCGGTTCCAGTTCGCCCGGCGATCGCAGAAACTCGACTAGCGGTAGAGCGAGAAATTTTGGAGCTAGCAGACTGCGTAGTAGCAACCAGCCCCCAGGAACATGACACGCTACGGTCTCTGGTGTCTGACCAAGGGTGCATTGAAGTGATTCCCTGTGGAACTAATGTCGAAACCTTCCACAGCATTCCTCAAGCCGATGCTCGTGAACAATTAGGCTTTGCTCGGGATGAAGCGATCGTCCTGTATGTGGGTCGCTTTGATCCCCGTAAAGGCATTGAAACACTGGTACGTGCCTTTGCCCAACTCCGAACCGGTAAACGCACTGATTCCCTTAAGCCGACTAAACTCCGCTTAGTGATCGTCGGAGGTAGCGACCCCGATCAGATTGATGGCCTAGAACGGCAACGGATCAAGGACCTTGTGCAGGAACTAGGACTAGCTGAGCAGACTCAGTTTGTCGGCCGGGTGGGTCACGATGTGTTGCCGCTCTACTACACGGCTGCCGATGTTTGTGTGATTCCCAGTCACTATGAGCCGTTTGGTTTGGTGGCGATCGAGGCGATGGCTTGCAGCACACCCGTGGTGGCCTCAGATGTGGGTGGCTTGAAATTTACCGTTATTCCTGAAGAAACGGGTTTACTCGCTCCGGTTAAGGATGAGATGGCATTTGCTCAGGCGATCGAGCGCATACTGAGTGATGAACTGTGGGCTCAAAAACTGCGGCGGCAAGCTTCTTTGCGAGTTCAGCAAAACTTTAGCTGGTCAGGAGTGGCGGCTCGGTTAAGTGATTTGTATCGGCGGTTGTTGGCCCAATCGATTTCGCATGAAATCTTCTGGGGCGCATCGCCTGAGCCAAGTACGATCGTCACTCCGGCCACCTCGCGATCGTTAGTCACTTCTACTACCGCTCTCACCAAAGCCTCCTAAAACTGGCTCAACTCGCTCATGCATTAGCAGGTACGAAGTTCGTGCCTGTTTTGCTCTGTCTAGATGCCAGAACGACGTGATCAGCCTGTACCCAAATTCAACTAGGATAATCAAGAATGATCTTTTAACCAACCTGCCATCCCATGACTCTTGCGCCGCACAAGAAGGCTAAAGCACTCAAGCCCTCCAGTCGTCGTCCTGCAAAAGAACTGTGTAGTGAATGTGGACTGTGCGACACCTATTACATTCATTATGTCAAGTCAGCTTGCGCCTTTCTGAATCAGCAGATTGCCGACTTAGAAGCTACCATTCATGGACGCAGTCGTGACTTGGAAAACCAGGATGAGTGGTATTTTGGGGTGAGCCAAGACATGATGGCGGCTCGGAAAAAAGAACCAATTCCGGGCGCCCAATGGACGGGAAT
Source organism: Microcoleaceae cyanobacterium (assembly GCA_036703105.1). Lineage (GTDB taxonomy): Bacteria > Cyanobacteriota > Cyanobacteriia > Leptolyngbyales > Leptolyngbyaceae > Pantanalinema. The sequence goes on along the minus strand of DATNPU010000323.1, from coordinate 4,281 downwards.
TGTCAGCACGATCGCGATCGAAATGTTGACTCGCGGCATGGTCGAAGGGGTTGTCTGTGTGCAGAATACGGAGGACGATCGCTTCCAACCCAAACCCGTGATTGCCCGCACTCCAGAAGAAATTTTGGCAGCTCGTGTTAACAAGCCAACGCTGTCACCGAATTTGTCTGTATTGGAACAAATCGAACAGTCCGGGATGAAACGACTGTTAGTAATTGGAGTCGGTTGCCAAATTCAAGCTCTGCGAGCTGTGGAAAAAGAGTTGGGCTTAGAAAAGCTCTATGTCTTAGGCACACCCTGCGTCGATAACGTGACTCGTGCGGGTTTGCAGAAATTCTTGGATACCACCAGTCGATCTCCTTCCACAGTGGTCTACTACGAGTTCATGCAAGATTTCCGGGTGCATTTCAAGCATGAAGATGGCTCAACGGAGACAGTGCCATTTTTCGGGCTAAATACCAAGGAACTGAAAGATGTGTTTGCCCCGTCCTGCATGAGTTGTTTTGATTACGTCAACTCTCTAGCGGATCTGGTCGTCGGCTATATGGGGGCGCCGTTCGGTTGGCAGTGGCTTGTAGTGCGCAACGATCGGGGTCAGGAAATGTTGGATCTGGTGCAGGATCAGATTGATACGCAGCCGGTAGACTCTAAGGGCGATCGTCGGAATGCGGTGCAGCAGAGTATTCCGGCCTATGACAAAGGGGTAACGTTGCCCATGTGGGCCGCGAAGCTAATGGGTGTAGTGATTGAACGAGTTGGTCCGAAAGGGTTGGAATATGCTCGGTTCTCGATCGACTCTCACTTCACCCGCAACTATCTGTACGTGAAGCGTAACCATCCCGAGATTCTGGACGAGCATGTTCCTGAATATGCCAAACGGATTGTGGCTCAGTACAAATTACCGGATTAACTCTAGTAGGGCGAACAGCTCGTTCGCCCTAAACCTCATTCCCCTAGGGTGTCAGCTTTCGGGCCGTAGTTAAACAGATCGTGGAAAGCCGTTGCTTCTGCCACTGTCTTGCCTTCATTCATCAGGTAGTCGAAGAAGGTTTGGGCAATGATCGATAACTGCTTACCTGCGGGATACACGATGTACCAATAGCGCTGAATCGGAAAACTTTCGGCGTCCAGAATGGTGAGTGGGCTACTCGGCCCTTCTAAGGCCATCGTATGCAGCGAGAGCACCGAGATGCCTAACCCCCCAGCGATCGCTTGTTTGATCGCTTCATTGCTGCCTAAATCGAGTTTGACTTTCAGTTCTAAGCCCTGATCATCAAACAATCGCTGTACCGCTTTCCGAGTTCCGGAACCCGGCTCCCGCATGATAAATGGTTCTTCGGCTAACCGCTTTAAAGGAATATTCTTCTCGTTGACCAGAGGATGATTCCGCCAAGCCAGCACGACTAACGGATTTTCCAGAAACGGATGGATCGAAACATCCAGGTCTTCTGGAGGCTGGCTGAGAATATAGAGGTCATCCCGGTTGTCTACCAGATTTTCAATAATCCGCTCATGGTTATTGACGGTGAGCGAGACATCAATGCCGGGATAACGTTGGCAAAACGGCCCTAATAGGCGAGGAATGACATACTTGGCGGTTGTTACCACAGCCAGCCGTAGCGACCCTTGTTTGAGGCCTTTTAGGTCAGCAACCGCAATTTCAAACTGGGACAGGCGATCGAAGATTTCTCGACAGGTAGTGTAGAGTTCCTTGCCTGCCTCGGTTAAATACAACCGTTTACCGACCTGTTCAAACAGGGGTAGCCCCACGACTTTAGAGAGTTGCTTGACCTGCATGGATACCGTCGGTTGGGTCAAGAACAATTCCTCAGCCGCACGGGTAAAACTATTGTGACGAGCGACAGCTTCAAAGACTTTAAGCTGATGGAGAGTGGCTTGTCTCAAGAGCGAGTCTCCTGATGAATTGGATCATAGATGGCATTCTATCCCAGTAATCAAAAACAATGATTTTTATTTATAACTTTCCCCAGTATAGTTCTAATTAAGAGTCTATGCTCCCTTCCATGAGGCGTTGCACAGTCCAGTCATTATTTTCTCCGAGTGTGTAACGCCTTTTCTAAAAAATTTGACCGACCTGATTAAACACATGGCTGACATTGTTGACATTGCAGTTGGAGCAGGAGCGTTTAATACGCTAGTCACAGCCGTACAAGCGGCGGGTTTGGTTGAGACGTTGAAAAGTCCTGGTCCCTTTACGGTATTTGCGCCAAACGATGAGGCGTTTGCCAAGCTACCGCCTGGAACCATTCAAACCCTAGTTCAAAATATTCCCCAATTAACTAGAATCTTAACCTTTCATGTGGTTCCTGGCCGATTAAAACAAGCCGATCTAGCTCAGTTAGGGATTGTTACCTCGGTAGAAGGCTCTCCTATCCCGATCGATTGTTCTGATGGCTTTGAAGTCAAGAATGCTACGGTCGTTGCTGCTGATATTGAAGCCGATAATGGCATCATTCACGTCCTCGATCGGGTCATTTTAATGGGATAACTTGTCGCTCTAGTTGATTGGAAGAGTTCACTCGGTACCTTGAACGAGCCAGAGGGGGAATTAATCCCCCTTTTTTGTGGCAGTAGAACCGACGCGGATTGAACAATGGCTCGGAAAGTAGGCTCCGACGATCCAATCACCAAATGTGCAGCGGTGGTCTTCTGCAGGAGCCAGCCCAGTGAGCCTTTGGGTTAGGGCGATCGTTGACCCCAACCCTGAGCTTCAGAATTAAGAATTAATAGTGATTGCCGACCTTCCGGTGGTGGACTGCTGTCATGGCATCTACCTTAGAAACCCGCCCCGAGGTGACGGTGCTGTAGACGATCCAGTGATCGCTACATTCCATCCGGCTGGCTACCTCACATTCCAGGTACGCCAAGGCATCGGCCAGAATTGGGGAGCCATTCGCGGCTGGATAGGTTTTGACATCGGCAAACCGATCGGCGCCGGGTGGGAAGCGCTTGAGGAAATGCTTCATTAGGGCCTGATAGTTCCCTTCTTCCAAGACATTGAGGACGAAGCGATCGCCGACATGCATAAAGCTTTCGATCGCCCGATCTTTGGCCACAGCAATCGAAATCCCTAAGGGTTCAAAGCTGGCCTGAGTAATCCAAGACGCCAGCATGGCACTAGACGCTTCCCCTTTCTGGGCCGTAATAATGTAAAGTCCACCACTAATCCGCCCCAGGGCTTTATCGAGATCGCCATCCAACGATTTCATTTGCTTGATACTGCGATCGCGGGTCAACCATTGGCCTAAGTCGGTTCCCGCTTCGGTGCAGAGTTGATAGGTGGCGATTGTCGGGGTTTCTTTAATCAAAATGGGCTGAAACGCTTCGACAACTCCGGCTTCTTGGAACTTATTGCGCAACGGATACACAGATTCATCGTCACCGCCGCCGGTTTCAAATAGCCCAAAAGCCTGCTTGGCATGGGTGGAGGCCAGAATCGTACTCAGTAGTGCATGGGTCTGCGCCGCATAGTCACCGGATTGGGGTGGCATCCCAATCACAATGCCAGAAGCGAGATCCACTAATCCCCGGACTTCCTGAGTATCAACGGTGCGTAAATCAACTAGATCAACGGCAACCCCAGTTTTGCCGATACCATTGGCGATCGACTGGGCTAATCGATCGCTATCGCCATATTCCGAGACATAGAATACAACAACCAAGGTTTCGGCTTTGGCCTGGGCCTGACTCCATTCCCGGTAGCGTCCCACCAATTCAGACACATGATGTTGCAGTAGAGGGCCGTGACCAGTGGCGATTAACCGAATCTCACCCAGATCTCCCATCCGCTTGAGAGCCGATAGCACCGATCGGGCATTTGGCCCCATTAAGCAGTCGTAATATGTCTGAAAATCGGCTTCGAGTAATTCCAGCTTTTCATCAAAGGTATCGTCATCGCAGTAATGCATCCCAAAGGCATCGCAGGTGTAGAGAATCTGCGTTTTGTGGTCGTAAGTAAAGATCGTGTCGGGCCAATGGAGGTTGGGAGCGGAGACAAACTCCAGGACGTGACCATTGCCTAGATCGAGGCGATCGCCGTTTTTCACTAACTTGCGCTCAAACGGCCAATGGATCAGATCCTCCAGAAATTGGATCGCCACCTTTGCCCCCACCACGATCGCCTGGGGAGCCAGTTCCAGAATATCTTTGACCAAGCCACTGTGATCAGGTTCGGTATGACTGATGATCAGGTAATCGATTTTCGCAGGATCAATTTTGCCCTTGAGCGTATCCAGGTAAAGTTGCTGGAACTTAGCATGA
>DATNPU010000319.1:0-11640 GCA_036703105.1 Microcoleaceae cyanobacterium | reverse complement strand
AAGCCATTGACTGGCTCAGTCATGATTTCGACCGATTGTTGCCCATGCTGGGAATTTTCCCTCCCTAACATGAATCAGCCCTGCCAGAATTGGGGGATTGAGGGGGCGATTCAGGCAACGGGCTGAGCATTTAATGCATCTCCTGAGGATGCACCCGTGAAATTCAGTCAGTGGCTCTACATAATACGATCGCATTCCATTAACCTTCAATGGCACTCGATCCATATTGAATGGTTAGCGATCGCAATTTAACATGATCAATGGCACTTCGTAATGTTAGCCGTCACCATTCAATGGTCAGTCGCCAGAATTCGATTGTTATGGGCTGCACTCCGTAATGTTAGCAGCTACAACTCAATTGATGATGCTCGCAATCAACTTGTGAGCCGCTACGTTCCGTAATTTTACTAACTACGATCGATGATTTGCTGCCAACGATCAACTGTTATGGAATACCTTTGAAATAACTTGAGTGCGATCCCAACAAAATTAGGATCAAACTATTCTTTTCCTGCACCTAGATAGCCATTTTTAGCCAACTAAACAGGTGTTCCGCCGTCAGTTCTAAATTAATTGCCGCTAATTTAGGTAAGCGATCGTTCCCTTCACAAAAGATGGGTTCCTGGTTCGGTAGGAATGCTAATACTGAGCGATCGTCTGGATCAATTAACCACCCCAACTGACACCCTGCATGAAGACAATGCAAAATATTTCCGGTCACACGATTAGCCCGTTGTTCGGGTGACAAAATCTCGATTGTCCAGTCTGGATAAGTGACAAAATCATTCGGTGGTTCTCCATCTGGCTCAAATGCAATGCGTGACCACTCAAATACCGCTACATCCGGCACGATCGATTGACCATTGAATGTACACCGTAATTCTGGGAAGGCATAAGCTAGCTTTTGCGCCTCTGCAATGGCGTTAATGGCGTCACAAAGCTTCAACTGGAGTCGGCTATGCTTTCCTTTGGGCATCGATTTCTGAATAATTTTGCCGTCAATATACTCACTAGCAGGTTTGGTTTCTGGTAGAGTCAGAAACTCCTCAAGCGTGATCGGTTGGGACGGAGCGATCGCCATTGTCTTTCATCGACTCAACACGTTATGTCCAGTTTACTCACTTGTTCTAAGAGGAAACCCGATGACCGTTGATCCTCGATTGTTTGCCATTGCGGCGAGCCAACCCTATCCCCTGTTGTTTGCCACAATCAGCGGGGCACACTTATATGGCTTTCCTTCACCGGATTCCGACTACGATTTGCGGGGTGTGCATATCCTGCCCGTAACTGAAGTCGTTGGTTTAGAAACCGGACGCGAAACGATCGAAGTCTCTACCCTGCAAGACGGGCTAGATCTGGATTTAGTTACCCATGACCTCAAAAAGTTTTTTAGCCTGTTGTTAAAGAAAAATGGCTATGTTCTAGAGCAACTTTATTCTCCCTTGGTCGTGCATACCACGCTCGAACACATGGAATTAATGGACATCGCTAAAGGTTGCATTACTCGCTACCATAGCCACCACTATCTCGGCTTTGTCCAAACCCAATGGCGCTTGTTTGAGCGCGAACAGCCGCCCCGAGTCAAGCCATTGTTGTACGTTTATCGTGTCTTGCTGACCGGAATTTACTTGATGCAAACAGGCAGAGTGGAAGCGAATCTGCGGGAACTTAATCAAGTCTTTCAATTGCCCTACATTCCTGATTTAATGGCTCAAAAGCTAGCTGGGGCCGAAAAATCCGGTTTGCCTCAGGTAGATCTAGAATTTCATCGGCAGGAACGCGATCGATTAATTCAACACCTTGAAGCCGCGAGCCAAACCAGTCATTTACCGGCAGCTCCCACCGCTAAACCGGCCTTAAATGATCTGCTAATTCGGCTGCGATTAGCGATGTCCTGACCGTCTCCTGGATACCCCCGGTTGCTCCCTCACACAGTAGAATAGAAACCTATGGAAACTGAAGTCATTACGCTACTCTCTAAGCGCGAAATCGAAAAAATGCGCCGTGCCGGTCATTTGGCAGGGCAACTTTTACATCATTTAGAGTCGCTGGTCAAACCAGGGGTCAGCACCCTGGAATTGAACGACGAAGCCGAACGCTGGACGCAGGCTCACGGGGCGAAAAGTGCGCCACTAGGCTATAAAGGCTTCCCCAAGTCAATTTGTACCAGCGTCAATGAAGTGGTGTGCCACGGCATTCCGAACGCCAAACAAATTCTCCAAGACGGCGACATTATCAACATCGATGTGACCCTAATTGTGGATGGCTATCACGGGGATACCTCGAAAATGTATTTCGTGGGTGAACCATCGCCTCTAGCCCGTCGCTTAGTTGAAGTTACCGATAAATGTCGGTATCTGGGCATTGAAGTGGTGAAGCCCGGTGCCAGAATTGGCGATATCGGGGCGGCCATTCAGGAGTACGCCGAATCGCAAGGATTTTCGGTGGTTCAAGATTTTGTTGGCCACGGAATTAGTAATATTTTCCATACTGCTCCTCAAGTGCCCCATTACGGCAAAGCGGGAACTGGTCGCCGCTTACGTCCGGGCATGGTATTTACGATCGAACCCATGATCAATGAGGGCACCTGGGAAGTGGAAGTGTTGGATGACGAATGGACAGCTGTAACTAAGGATCGCAAGCTATCCGCCCAGTTTGAACATACGATCGCCGTCACCGAAGATGGCTATGAAATCCTGACGCCATATCCTGGGGATGCCTAACCTCGATCGGCTGACGCAACAAATTCAGTTTGTGATCGAAATTGATCAACTGAAGACCGTCCTGCGCCAAACTCTACTCGCGGATGCCTCTCGTCAGGAGAATACGGCTGAACATTCCTGGCATATTGCCATGATGGCGATCGTCTTGGCCGAATACGCGCCTGTCCCCGTCGATTTGCTGCATGTGATCAAGCTCTTGCTCGTCCATGATCTCGTCGAGATTGATGCTGGCGACACCTTTTGCTACGACGAGCAAGGCAATCAGAGCAAGCGAGAACGCGAATTACAGGCCGCCGAGCGAGTGTTTGGCTTATTACCTGCCGACCAGGCCCAGGAAATCCGAGCGCTGTGGGATGAATTCGAGGCACAACTTACGCCTGCCGCTCAGTTCGCCGCCTGCCTCGATCGCCTGCAACCCCTATTGAATAACTGGCAGACTCAAGGCTATAGCTGGCGCAAGCATGGGATTACCCGCGATCGGGTATTACATCGAATGTCCCCATTGCAGACGGGAGCGCCTGCCCTGTGGGAATTTGTCGAACAAATGGTGCAGGAGTGCGTGGCGGCAGGTTACTTACAAGACTAACCGCCTGAATCGTCTTGTCTGCACGGCGATCGACTCGCTTAATGGAGCGATCGTCTTTAGTCTGACAAGCGTTGTTTGTATTACTAGATTTGTGTGTTTATGTACTTTCTTAAGCACAAATAAACTTCTACTAAAGGTGCTGTTCTTCCAAATAGTTGGTGCTAATCTAATAAGTAGGACACAGAGAGAAGCAGAATCTCTTAACCGGTAAGGCTTTCGGGATTGTGTCCCCCCTCCCAAAGTCACTGTAACCGCCAGGTTTGTGGTAGACCAGTTGTTCACTAAACTTCGTCATATCACCCTACTGCGTTAGCGCAATGTAACGCATCTTAAGCCAGCGCTTACTGGCTGCTTTCACTGAACATTTCCACAACTGATCACTTCCACTGAAGACCTGTTAACTTGTACATTCGTGCCAAGGAGGAGGATAGGAAGGACGTTGTTTGTTCTGGTTGGTTACAGCATTTGTTGTTGAGTACACCATTAGTTAGTTTTATCTTCAATCATTACATTTCAAGCATGAGTCTGGCAGCCGTCTGTCAGACTCATTAGCTTTAAATAGGTCAGTCAATAAAGATGGTTTAAAAGATGATTCTAATCAACTTTCATCTATCAATTTAGGTAAATATTTCTATGTCATTTCACCCATAAGAAAATAGCTTCGATAAGCTGAAGACAGGGATTGAATGAGGTCATAACGTATGATTACTGTTCCACAAGAGAGTTCTACTCGCTCAGGCTGGCAGAGAATTCTTGTACTCACATTGCTGTTTTGGCTGAGTGGCACTGTGATTTTAGATGGCGTGATTATGCCCTCTCTCTATCTTTCTGGCATGATGGTAGAGCCAGGGTTTGCCTCAGCCGGCTACTCGCTTTTCTGGGTATTTAATCGGTTGGAATTACTGTGTGCCGCGATCGTGTTAACGGCGGCTTTTGTGTTGCATTACACTCACCCGATCGGTGAACGATTTCACCAAATCATTAGCTTCCTGGCCATTTTGTTATTAGCAATTGTTAGTGTCGATACCTATTGGCTAACTCCACATATGAGTGCTTTGGGTGCCCACTTAAACTTGTTTACGGCTAGCGCTCCAATTCCCACTGGAATGAATCAGCTACATATGAGCTATTGGGTATTAGAACTGATCAAATTAGCGGCAGGTTTGACGCTATTCAAATTAGTGGATCGGTCGGAGCAATCAGCTATTTAGCTATTCAAAAATATAGCTTGTCTCCTTTGTAACAATTAGCGATGCAGGATAGAGAACCATCTTTACCCTGCATCATTTTCTATAAATCAACGAATGATTCTAAGTTTCTGGCCGACGTTAAGAGGCTATTCTTGCTAGGATGAAGAATATGAACAATTTTTAACCTGGCTGCCTCATGTCGTCTTCTTTGGGAAATCTCCGCGATCTTTACCAGCAAGTTATTCTAGAACGCTACAAAAAACCTCGACATCGGGGCAAAACTGATCCCGTCGATCGCTATCAAAAGGGACATAATCCCTCTTGCGGGGACACGATCGAGTTAACGCTAAAACTGAATGCGACTGGGGATACGATCGAAGCCGTAAAGTTTGAAGGGGAAGGTTGCGCGATCGCGATGGCCTCGGCGGATCTGATGGCAGAAGCATTAACGGGTCGCCCGATCGCAGAGGCTCTAGACATGGTTCAACGGTTTCAGAACATGATGCAGGGGAAAGCAGAATTTCCCCAAGAATTCCGTAAACTGAATGTGATGCAAGGCGTATCGCAGTTTCCAGTGCGGATTAAGTGTGCCACCCTAACCTGGCATACGTTGAAAGCGGCTTTAGAAGCTGCCGAGTCTAGCCAATCGGATGAGTTCGTGAGTAATGAGTAGAGTCACCCGACTGACCTCGTGGCTAATGAGCCAGAAATTAGGAGATTTCTAGGAAAACGTTTACCTTTGTACGGGCGTTAGCGTAGCCATGCCGTCAGGCTATACGGCCGCTCGCCCCTACTGAAAATCGCTAATTGTCCGGTAATCTCTATTCCGGAAATCTCCTTAGTTAGGATCTGGCTCATCGGATAATTCTCCTATTGCCAACCACGCCACGGGCTGATTTCCACCCGTCCATCCGGTGCCACCAACACGACCTTAAATAAGGCAAAGGGTTCTTGCACCGCACCCGAATTGCTGTCTGCCTCTGGCTTACCCAATTTCGCAAATGGGGTGTTCTGAATTTGATCGGTGGCCGCCTGGTTTTCTGGCTGATAGCCGACGATCGTACCGTCTGGTTTTACCCGCACTCGATACACCAGATCTTCGCTAAAGGTAGGTGTTCCCTGCCAATTTTGATTAATCTGCTCCTTCAACTTAGGCAGAATCTCCTCAAGCTGGGCCGTTTCCGTAATTTCTGTCCCTGTGCTGCTGACCGGAGAGGCCATCACTTCTTTCCAGGGAGCGACTTCTAATCCACCACTGGCCGTGAACAGCACTTTGTATTGGGCGATCGGTTCCGAGATAGGACTGCTTTCGGGCGCTGGGATGGTCAACAAATCCAGCAATGGCGTTTGTTGGGCATAGCTAGCTGCTGCCGGATTGACTGGCTTGTAACCTACAATCTCACCGTTCTGCCGCACTCCCAATCGATAAACCAGATCTTGAGGAATCGATCGCGATTGCCAGGCCTGGTTGATCTTGTCATAAAGCTGCTGACGTAATGAATCTATCTGCGTCGGATCGCTAATTTCGGGCGCTGTGGTTAAAGTGGCTTCCAATGCAGCTAGTTTCGGATCTGCACTGGCTGTAGGACTGGGACTAGCGGCGTCTGGAGCTTGAGTGGAGGTTGGTTTGGGCGACCCACTCGGTAATGGAGATGCTCCTGGCGTTTTGCTAGCTGCCTTAAATGCATCACAGGTCGGCTCCCCAGGACGTAAACAGGTGGGCTCCTTGACTTTGGGAACTCCCAAGAAGGATAACGCCACCGCCGCCGCCGCTACACTGGATAAGCCGATCGCGGCTGGTACCACTTGTTTAGAAACAGCTGCAGATCGAGCCACCGATCGCTTCGAAAGTGGTTGGAGGTTAAATGCCAGATCCGGTAAGGTGCGAGTATCTGCCAAAAACTGATCGATCGCATCTACAAGATCAAACAGTTGAACAGTACTTAAGTTAATCTGTTGAGTTGCTTGGACAGTGCTTTCAGCGCTAGCAGGGTTGACCGGCGATCGTACACTGAGGCGGTGGGCCTGGTGACTGCCGGGTTGTAATTGCACGAGTGCCGTTTCATCCCTGGCCGCATGAGCACTGTGTAAACCACTCAATAGTTCCTGAGCATAATGGTTGACGGTTTTAACCAGTGCTTCTAAAAACTCTCGCCCACCACTTAACGGCTTTTCTTGCCCAGAAATATAGCATTCGGCATTAATTAAAATTGACATTAATGGCCGGGGATCGGTGGGAGTGATCGTCGTGACGCCATCTCCTAATCCTTCTAAAATTAGGGTGCAGTTCGGTAAACTGTACTGACGTTGAATCGTCATGCTACCTCTCCATCAAACAAACTGACCCAAAAGCGCTGCATCCCATAGGTTCCTGTACAAAATAACAACTGCGCTAGTAAATCCATCGCCAACTGATTGAGCTTTTCATCCGATTCATAAGCGGCTACCGCAGCTCGGCGCGGGTTCATCCGCGATCGAAAATGGGCACGGAATCGCTCTAAATAATCATTCAATCGGAAGTGATGTTCCATGGATAAATTTTTCTCAGTCAGTTGTTGGTGTGCCATTAACAACTGACGAATCAATACTGTTAACCGCTTGGCCAAATGGCATCCCACCACCACCAAGGCCTTCGCTTCGACGATCGACAACCCTCGTCGCTGGTTGAATCGTCGCAAGGGGTTAGTATTGCGTAGCCGCCATAAGGTGACCCGGTTCTTAATAATCTCTTGAAGTTCCAATTCGTGTGCCATCATCAGAATGGCTTCGGAGCTGCCAAGCTCTAAGGCTTCGATCGCCAACAGCATGAGATCAATATGAGTTCGGGCCCGTCGGGGACAAAACTCCTCTGCCAAAGGTGGGTTAGGCAGACTCTCTAAAATGTACGGGATGCTTGGCTGGGCAGGTAGACTGTTCAATTGCATGACATTCACGAAAGGACAGAGTGCGACTGAGTTGTGGGTATGAATCAGACTCAGCAACCGGGTGCGGACAGTTCAGGAATACTCAGCGTAATGCAGAACTAGCAACCTTATAGTGTACGATTTCTCGGTTCTACATCACATCACGACAAAAATTCATCAGAGGTTCCTGATAATAACCCTTACACCCTACACTTAGTTTCTCCAGGATGGATCAGCCTGGTTAAAGAATTCCGGATTCTTCTATAGTCATCCTATCGAGATTTGGCGATCGGGTTGTTCAGGCAGCGATTACTATTTCCCTTTTAAATTTGCCCCAAATAGCTGCATGTGGCATCATTTACCAGCAATCTAGCGTCGAGTGATTTCGATTAACTCTAAACGATGTTCTGTGGGCAGTTCCACCATAAAGCTTGTGACTCGATTCTGACTCGTTGCCTCAATTCTGCCATTTAAGGTTTCGACCAGTTTTTTAACCAGGGCCAGCCCTAACCCGGTTCCTCCATGTCGCCAAGGATCATGATTGGGAATCCGATAAAACTTATCAAAGACGCGATCGAGTTCGCTGGCTGAAATTTCTACCCCCGAATTGCTGACTTGAAGTTGAATGAGATCGGGATGAGCAATGGCAGACACGGTAATTTGCTCGTGAGCCGGTGTGTATTTACAGGCATTATTGAGGAGTTCGCTTAAGATTCGCTCTAGATAATGGGGGTCGGTCACCAGGGGAGGTAGGGTATTGGCGACTTGAACGTTCAACTCCTGGTTTTGGCTTTGGGCGCGTTCAATAAACGGTTGCACATGGAACGGAATCCAGGTTTGTAGAGCGACAGGCATTAGATTTAACGGTTCATGCTTACTCTCTAATCGGGATAGATCCAGTAAATCGTTGATCAGATTAATTTCTCGCTGGCATTCTGCATTGAGAATTCGAAAATACTTCGTCAAGGGATGCCCGTTATCAAATAAATTCATACGTTGCAGATGAATTTCTAACATCTGAGTAGCGAGTTTGATGTTAGACATGGGCGTTCGCAGTTCGTGGGAGACTGTGCTGAGAAAGTCATCTTTCAGCCGATTCAGTTTCTCCAACTCTTCTACCTGTGCCTGAGCTTTTTGGTACAAGCGGGCTTGCCGAATGGCGATCGCGCATTGATTAGCCACCTGCTGCACTAATCGAATGTCTTGCTCATTAAAGGCATGATAGCTTTGGCTAATCAACCATAAGTCCCCTAATACGCCCTGATCATCCAAAATTGGGCAAGCCAGCATGGCCACCTGACCCCGCACCGGATTGGGTAATAGCGAGCAAAATTGGAAGTATTGGCCTCGCAGCAGTTGTTCGTACCCTTCCGGGTAATTGCTCATCTTGACGATGCGTCCCTGAAACGGGGCTAAATCGTTAGTGTATTCGTAGCGAATGGTAGAGGTGCGATGTTCCAGATCATATAAAGAGGCGTTACACCCGATCGCGCCAGTGGTAATGCCCACTTCCTGAACAGCTGTTTGCAGAATTTGATCTTCATTCAGGCTATCTCGCACCCGATCGGTAATCCGCTTCAGGGTGGCTTCAAACTCCGAGGCGAGTTGCAGTTGGCCGCTCCGTTTTTGCACTTGGCGTTGGAGATTAGCGTTCAGGCGTTGCTGCTGCTGTAACAATTCTGCATGGGTGATCGCAATGCTTACCTGTTCTGCAAGCTGCTGTAATCCCTGAGTGTCCCAGAGGTTCCAGAGCCGAGGGGCCTGACAATGGTGGGCGACTAGCAAGCCCCAGATGGGTGGATTGCCAACCTCTGTGGCCCCAGCCAATTCAGGAGCAGATTGGAGAATCGGTACAATTAAAACCGCTTGGACTTCTAGAGCCGTTAACAGCCGTACTTGTTGCGCGGATAGGTTTGCCTTCAGGATATCTGCGATCGCCGTAAGCGCTCTCGGAGAAGCCGCTCCTACCTGTGGCTGAATTAAACAAGCGTCGGATACTGATTTACCTAATAGCGATTTACAACTGGGGCTAAGGGACTCAACGATCACAGAGCCTCGCCAGTTTTGCCTTAGCCGCAGAATGAACACACGATCGACCTGAAGGAACTGGCGAACTTCGCTGACCGTGATTTCGAGCAGTGACTTTAGCGTGAGTGATTGGTGGATTCTAAGCCCAATCTGGGCGATCGCCAACTCTGACTTTAACTGCTGAATTGCCTCAGTCTGAGTAACATCAACTTGTTGAGGTTCAGGGGGGCGTTTTTTAGATTTGGCAGCAGCTTTAGAGCGGCTTGAGGCAGGTTTGAGCTGTTTCTCGGTGGGACTGGAATGGTGAGTCGGGTCCATAGGTTCGGACGATAAGTCCCTCAAGTATCACTAATGATGCGTGTAGAACACGATACGGTTGATACCCCTAAGACAATATTATGGCGATCGTCAGCTGAGCAATTGGGCACAACATAGAATTGCTTAAGCCAGATACCCGCTGTCTATAGAGGATAGTATCTGGACTCAGTGGGTAATCATTAGAGTAATTCTCTTCAAGGAAATTACTCCCTATTCTGCCATTGTCTTACCTCAAAATGCCCGCTTTGACTACTGAAGTCACCCTACTAGTGCGAAACTTAACACGGCCCTTAAACCTCACACACCTGCACATTGGAGAGGCGAGAGTTTAAAAAGCGAGTCATCCAGCCTTCTAAATACTTGCGATTCGCTTTTTGCTCTTTCGGATCGGTAGTGTCTAACGGATGTGGCAATAAGCCCAAAATGGCCGCTGTCGTTACACAGAACATCGACTTTTGGAAGCTGACACAAATCATCACTCGTAGATCCGTTTCCCCCCGGAGCGAATGCTGTTGATAGAACTCGTGTAGATAGGATGGCAAGAAATGGCGCATGTCTTGCATTAATAGCGTTGGAGGGATGCCCGCGCCCCCGATCGGCAAGGGGTCGGCGTAGAGGGCACCATAGGTAAAGCGAGCCTGGTCAGGTGGAATTTGATAGGCTTGGGCATTGTAGGAAACCGTTCCCATAAAGGGGAATGAGCGGAAAAATACCGCTTCGACATAGGGAACAGCTGTATCCATCAAGAACGTTAGCCCAGCAGACTTGGGAATGATTTCGTAGGTTTTACCCTTGATCTCTACCGTATAGGTAATAGGTTGATTAGCCGCTGCAACTAATCCCTGCAAAACATGATTCACGACATCCTGGATGGTTTTAATTTCACCGCGATCGTAGCGATCCGATAACTCCAGGAACATCGCACTCATGATATTCCAGAACTGCCCTAATGCACTGTAATAAGCCATTTGCCGGACTTGCTCGGGCAGAAAATCCGGAAAAACTGTACTCACCCCTTGCATTAAAAAATTACCGCTTAGTTTGGCTTGAATGGCGGCTCGGGCCCGTTGGGTGAATTCGGGGGTATCTAGGTACTCGTCAAGTTTGCCACCGCCATGCCACAACATGGCTTTCATGCAATATTCCGAAAACTCATAGTTGATGCGATCGTGCCACCAGTGCCGCGTTAACTTCCCGAACGATACCTCGCCGTTGAAATATTTGAAGAACGGAAATAGCACTAGGAATTGATGCTTGGAAATATAGGTCAGATTCTGCCAGTAGGCATCCAACACTTCACCATAGCTCTTGAGAATACCGACCACTTCCAGCACATTATCAGGTGATTCTGGGAGTAATGCGCCACCCGTTTCGAGCCGGTAAATGATGTCAGCGAGTGGATGAGTGGATACTGGACGATCGTGGGTACTGACCATAGTGCTAAGGAGAATTCGAGAATGGGGACTGAGAGAGAGTGGGTGGGGTAACGGAGCTGAGGTGAATGGGGAGGCAAGAGGATGTGACTAGCGGCCCCAAAGGGGCTACGGGTTAGGAACAGGTAGGGATGGATGAGCGATCGCCACGGGGGGTGTTGTGGTTGCAATCACAGCGGGCGGAGTAAGTAAAGCCATCGTCGTGGTTTCTGTCCAGCGAACTAACCAACTTGGTTGTAGTCCTAAGGCCACAATCAGAATGGCGAGAATTGCGGCTGGAATCCGCTCTGACCAATAAACCGGAGGCAAATTCGAGAATTGTTCTGGTAAACGCCCGAAAAACGTGCGGTTAACCAGTAGTAGGAAGTAAACAGCCGTTAAACCAGTTCCGATCATGGATAGCAGGGTTTGAACCGGAAACACTGGAAAGCTAGCTCGGAAAATAATAAATTCTGAGAT
>DATNPU010000313.1:0-10525 GCA_036703105.1 Microcoleaceae cyanobacterium | reverse complement strand
CGTGGAAACAATGGCTCGAGTAGCCGCTCGCACGGAACAAGAAGCCCCCAATCGTATGTTTGAGGAGAGTGGGCGATCGATCCCAAATGCAATTAGTCAGGCCGTGGGTCAAATTGCCGAGCAACTAGATTCAGCCGCCATCATGACACTGACTAAAACTGGAGCTACTGCCCGTAACGTCTCCAAATTCCGTCCGAAAAAACCGATTCTAGCCGTTACCCCACACGTCGATGTGGCGCGGCAGTTGCAACTGGTCTGGGGAGTTAAACCACTCCTCGTGTTGGATTTACCTTCGACTGGCCAGACCTTCCAAGCAGCGGTTAATGTGGCGCAGGAAAAGGAATTGTTGAAGGAAGGCGATCTGGTGGTGATGACAGCCGGAACTTTACAAGGGGTAGCAGGTTCCACCGATTTAATCAAAGTCGAAGTGGTAACGGCTGTACGTGGTAAAGGTCTGGGGATTGGTCAAGGCTCGGTGAGCGGCAGAGCCAGAGTGGTACATAGTGGGTTTGAAGCCAGCCACTTTAATGCCGGAGAAATTCTGGTTGCCCCTTCTACCAGCGCTGATCTGGTCGATGCCATTCGCAAAGCGGGTGGAATTATTACCGAAGATGGCAGTCTAACTAGCCATGCAGCAGTCATTGGAGCCCGCTTAGGAGTTCCTGTGATTGTGGGCGTGAAAAATGCCACAGCCGCTATCCGTGATGGTGAAATCATTACCCTGGATATGCAACGCGGCATGATCTACTCAGGTACTACAACCGCTGATCAAACCGATGCAGCCCTATCCTTAGGTGCAGTGAGTTAACGGAGTACTGCGATCGAGAAGTATCCCATTTCTCGATCGCGGCTCCCCTCACCTCTTAAACCCCCTGTCCCAGCGATGGAGCTTGGGGCGAAGCCGGTGGTAATCCCGACGAGCCGAAGATTGGGGCGGGATCAAGTCCGGTGATTTGCTGAAACTGTTCTGGCGCGATCGTACTAATGATCGGTTGCGATTGCCAGGCAACTAACTGCTCTTGGACACGGCTCAGAAAGGGACAACCACGCGGCATCGGCACTTGCCACCAGCCATTGACTAACGTTTCGACTAGGGCTAGCTCAATTAAGGGCGATGGATATTGCTCCAACAATTTAGCTAAATTCTCATGAAATGCTGGCTCATCTGTACCACCCAGTTGATAGCTGCTGACAATATGCTTCACTCGCTGTTGTCTTAGCTGTTCTCCAATTTCCATGAGAACCTCAGTTGCCGTTTATGCAGACGGTTTGTCGGCAGGTTGGCCTTTCAGCCGTTGAATCGTGAGTTGAATACCTAACCCAAATAGCCCGATCGTCGCCATGCCAAAAATCCCCGTACCCAGAGCCGCCATCCCGACAATTAGAGTTCGCACAGCGGCGGTAATACGGCGAACCAACAAGCTATCGGTATGAATCCCTTTCGCCGCAAAGGTTTGGATAATGGACATCGTGAGCAGATACAGAACCACCGCGATCGCACCTGCGACGATGGATCCGAACCAACACCGCCAGGGAGACAGGGGCGGAATCACAGGTTTAGCTGGCTGAATCTCGGGTTTCGGCGATTGAGGCACATCACTCATAGAACTAAATTCGTGTGAGGTCGTTCGCAGACTGGGTAGTTCTAATGATCTAAAATCAGTTTAACCCGCCTGACTACTTGCATTGTAGGGCGGAATGCTCCAGGATGCAGGAGATGAGCTAAAGAAACCGGTTATTTGACAACTTGAATGCCGGTAGGATTAATTTTTGCCACCCAGAGTTCTAAGTCCGGGTCAGTCATCCGTTCTCTAACTTGCTGGTGAATTTGGTTTGCTTGTTCGGGTGATTCTGCTAGGGCAAACACGGTAGGACCCGAGCCAGACATCATCGTGCCTAACGATCCCAATTGTTCAAAGGTCTCTCTCAATTGTTTAACCTGAGGATGAGCGGGCAAAACGACCTTTTCCAGATCGTTATATAAATGCTGACCAATTTGGTTGCCGTTGCGTTGGGCGATCGCACTAACAATTTCACCAGAGTGAATTTTTTGCCGCCGACACTCTAAATCATCCGGAGCACAGAGATAAGAACTGCCAAATTGCTGACGATAGGTTTGATACGCCCAGACGGTAGACACAGAAAGACTGCGATACTTCGCTAACACCACATAAATCTGATCGAGATCAGGCAATGGATCTAGCTTTTCACCGCGACCCGTAGCGAGGGCGGTTCCACCAGCAATGCAAAATGGCACATCTGATCCCAGGTGGGCACCCAACTCCTGTAGCTCAGACAGCGTTAATCCTAATTGCCACATCAGGTCAATGCCAACCAGGACAGCCGCCGCATTGGTTGAGCCTCCTGCTAGTCCTGCTCCTACGGGGATCTGCTTGCGAATTGTGATATCAACGGCTCCATAGCGCGCAAAAGCATCAGGAAACCGTTGCCCCATCAGCTCAGCAGCTCGATATGCTAGATTGCTACGATCGCCGGGAACTAATGGATGATCACAATGCACCCGGATCATATCCGTGCCGTTTGCCCGCACTTCAATTTCATCGGCGAGCGTCACGCTTTGTAGCACCATGACTAATTCATGGAAGCCATCAGGGCGATCGCCAAGAATTTCTAAATACAAATTAATTTTTGCGGGTGCCAGTAGAGTGTAGGAGCGCATAACGCTGGAATCAATAATCGGTAATTCAGCCCAAACCTAAGATTAACCCAAAACTCGCAGCAATTTAGTAACAGCCAAATTAAGAATTTAGCAGATAGTTAAGACCGACCAAATTCTGTGCGTTCAACCCCTAAATCTCCCAATTATGAAAAACTTTCAACTCAATTCCTTGTGGAGCCGAAAATCAGAAACGGTTTTGGGAAGAATGTTGATTGGTTAAATTTCTACTGAATCAGTTGAGGGCTTAGGTTTGATCATTTAGATTTCTGGGACTTCCGGCATTTCGGAAACTTGAGGAGTTGAATGATAATTTACCGAGTAGCGATCGCTTAAAGCAATCCATTGTTCCACGCTCAAATCCTCAGCCCGAACTTGAGGATTAATTTCTAATTCTGTTAACCATCGATTAAGTTGATCAAGCTCAATCAAACTTTTCAAATTATTGCGTAGCATTTTGCGCTTACTACTAAAGCCCAATTTGACTAGCTTTTCCAGTTGCACAGGATCACGGGCAGGATTGGGCAGCGATCGGGGGCGTAATCGGACTACGGCTGAATCAACTTTAGGCGGTGGTTCAAACGCTTTAGCGGGTACATCACAAATAAATTCACAGGTCGCAAGATACTGTACCCGCACCGATAGCGCCCCAAAATGAGTTGAACCGGCCCGCGCACATAACCGTAAAGCGACTTCTTTTTGCACTAACAAAACGATCGCATCAAATGATTGAGCTGCTGGATTGGCGATCGTACCTAGCAGCTTTTCTAAAATCGGCCCCGTAATGTTGTAAGGAATATTTGCTACTACTTTATTCGGCTGTTTGAAGGCAGGTAAGGACGCTAATATTTCCTCTAAATCCAGTGCTAAAAAGTCACCTTGGAGCAGTAGAAAGTTTTCCTGTTTGCCCAATTTTTTAGTCAAAAGAGCACAAAGATCACGATCGATTTCAACCGCAACCACGGATTCAGCCGCCGTAATTAGCCGACGGGTTAATACGCCCATTCCAGGCCCAATTTCTAACACCCGATCGCCCAGTTGAGCAGTGGCAGAATCACCCGGTTGCAACTCTGCCGCCGCTACAATTTTGTCTAACGCTTTTTCACTGCGTAACCAATGTTGCCCAAACTGTTTACGAGGTTGCGGCACAATTTTTTCCTAATTGCTTCACTATTCTGGTAGCCCCAACAATTCACCATTGCCAGTCACCACTTCGCCGATCGCCCAAGCGGCCAGTTCTTGAGCTTGGAACCATTGCAGTGTGGCATCGACCTGTTCCGGCGGCACCAGCACCACAAAGCCAATTCCCATATTAAAGGTGTTGAACATCCCAGCAGGACTGACTTCTCCCATTGAGGCTAACCAGTCAAACAGGGGAGGAAGTGGCCAAGCAGAGGGATTCACTCGCATTGCCTGCCCTTGCCCTAAACACCGTGGTAAGTTTTCAGGCAAACCACCCCCCGTAATATGCGCCATGCCATGAATGCTGACCCCCGATCGCAGGGCCGTCAGAATCGGTTGGACATAAATCCGCGTTGGCGTTAACAGAGCTTCTCCTAATGTTTGCCCCTTTAACCCTTCAGGGCGATCGCTGAGGGAAATTGCACGATCATCAATAATCTTCCTGACCAGGCTAAAACCATTACTATGAACCCCGTGGCTAGCTAGCCCGATCGCAACATCACCGACCTGCACTTGGGAGCCATTTAAAATCTGACTCTTTTCCACAATGCCAACACAGAAGCCAGCTAGATCATATTCTCCCGGTTGATAAAAGCCAGGCATTTCAGCGGTTTCGCCGCCTAGCAAGGCACAACCAGACTGACGGCAGCCTTCAGTAATGCCGGATACGACTTGGGCCAGTTGTTCAGAATTGAGTTTTCCCGTTGCCAAATAATCCAAGAAAAACAGCGGTTCTGCCCCACAGGTCAAGACATCGTTGACGCACATTGCCACCAAATCAATGCCAACCGTGTCATGGCGATCGAGGGTATGTGCCAACTTCAGCTTGGTGCCCACCCCATCAGTCCCTGATACCAACACAGGTTCTTGATAGCCCGTGGGCAATTGGAACAACCCACTAAAGCCCCCCAAACCACCCAATACTTCTGGGCGAGTGGTGCTGTCTACCATCTGGCGAATCCGTTGGACAAATGCCCGTCCCGCCTCAACATCTACTCCTGCTTCCCGATATTCCATGTCAAAGCGCTCACCAGTGGTCATTGCAGAGAGTATTGTACCCAACCAACTACGCTCTCAAACCAAATTGCCTATGAAACTGTAATGTTCCGGTAGGAGGATGGCGAATTTCGCCCGATACCACATAAACAATATAAAGTTTAGATGAAGTTTTGATGAAGCGTCCGGAATGGCTAAAATCGCCAAAAAATCCGACAGTTATAGCTTAGAGTCGATTTTTGGATTATGAAGCTTCGATGAAGTTTTGGGGATCTTCCGCACCTCCCTGATCCCCGAATCAAAAAGTTCGTGATAGTCTGTTGCAGTTCTAAACAAAACCGGAGTGAACACGAAATGAGTTTGAGTTAACGACGGAACTTTTATGGTTCGACCCGTCCCACTGGCTCAATCTCGCGTCTGAAGTGCTATTCACACATGGATTTATGAATCGAAAACTTCTTAGCGGTTTAACCGCAACCCTGTTGATTGCAACGCTGGGGACTTTACCTAGCCAAGCCAATCCCACCTCCGAATCGACCCGTGCGACTTCTGAGGACTCGCTGAACGCCACTCCACCTGAGGCTAATTCCAGTCAAGTGACTGAGAAGCTTGCTCCCAGGTTGGCAGCAACTCCCGCCAGTGCGGCAGATGATGTGGTAAAAATCGGTGAGCAAACACCCCAAAGCACCCAGAGGACATCTGATCAGGGCATTGCCAAAGTTCATTCCCATCAGATCGGCAGTCAAAAAGCTGCAACCCTCTATGTTCGTAACATCCCGATTCTAACCTTCGTGGGTTCTGCCAAAATCGCCCAGAAGGATGTAAAGATGGGAACGCAGATTGATCCTTCGACCGCGCAAACACCAACTGCTCAACCCAAGTCGCTTGACCGTTCCGGTGTTTCTGATTCCAACGCTTCGCTAGCGCACAAGCTAGAGCCATCACAGAATTCCCCCGATCTTAAAGAAGCCAGTCCCGCTAACTCTGACGCCACGATCGGCGCAGAAGTTCCCAAAGATGATCCAGTTTGGCGGGCAACGGAAATCGCCGCGAGAATTAACCAACTCGATCGCGATGGCGTGGATGCCAAGACCATTACCGTGAGTTGGGATAACCCAACCAAATCAAGCGATTCCAGCGATCGCTATTTAATTAAAGCCGGTGACATTGCTTTAGCCACCGTCGATCGCCAAACGATTCTTCCAGACACCACTCGCAACTTAGAAGTAGACGCGTTGCAAGCCACGAACCGCTTACGGCGCCTCTTGGGTAATGCTGATCCATTGCAAGAAGTTTCCGGTAAACCTTCAGGATGGCGGCAATCCATTTCGTTAGGACCATTTCGACTTCAACCCACTGGGATGGCTTCCTGGTATGGCCCTGGGTTTGATGGTAATCCCAGTGCCAGTGGTGAAATTTTTAACCAGAACGCTTTGACAGCTGCTCATCGGACTTTGCCTTTTGGCACCAGAGTTCAGGTGACTAATTTGGATAACGGTCAATCAGTGATTGTGCGGATTAATGATCGAGGGCCTTTTCACGGCGATCGCATCATTGATTTGTCAACTGCCGCTGCTCGCGTTTTAGGGTTAATTAGTTCTGGAGTTGCCCCAGTCCGGTTGGACGTGGTAGACCAGCAAACACTAACTGCCGGGAACTAAAAGCGGATTTGTTCTGCTGCTAGGCCTTGTAACAGTTCAGTGGCTTCAATGCCTTTGCCCTGAATTAAAACGCCAAAATTTCCTAGACCCATAGGATTGGCTAACAGGTGCAAAGCCTCTCGACGGCGGAGTGTGGTTTGGATGGTTTGAACATCAGTGGCTTGGGACTGGCTGAGAGCGGCAATCCGATCTCCCAATCCCAATGCCATCAGAAATAAACCTTGACGAGTAAAGCCGATCGTGGATAAGCCACATGACTCTCCTTGCCGCATTAATGCTGTGAAGTCAACATGGGCCGTAATATCTTGCTGCCCAATATAAATATAGGGATCGGAATGATGTGCATGGTTGTAGTAACACTGCAACGTGCCTTCGTTCCGATTGGGGTGATAATAGCGATCGCTGGTATAGCCATAGTCGATCGTGATCACGTATCCCTGCTTTAAGCGATCGGCAACCGTTGCCATCCAATCTAATGCGGCAAGATTGACTTCACTGCGGTAGCCTGGTGCATAGCGAGACGACAACAGATCAATATCAATCAACTTAAAGTAATCGCCTAAGCGAGAGGTAGACAGATCACCAGGAATTTCAGCGAAGGCACGATCGCTAGCTGATGCTTGCTCGGCAACCGTCACATAGACTTCTCGCAGTTGTCCAGCCTCCACGATAACTTGATGCACGGGTAAAGCATCAACTAATTCATTCGAGAAGAAACAACCAGTAATCGACTGAGATGGAATCTCGGCAAACGTTCGCCAACTTAAGTTCAAGCCGCTAGTCTGTAGATCGTGCAATTGGCGTTGCTGTTCGGCAATTAGCGCGGCCGCCCGTTCCACAATAATGTAGTTCAAGCAGGTGTAGAACTCTGGGTAGCGATCGCATAAATATCGCAGAATGTCTGCGGCTAATACCCCCTGACCAGCCCCCATTTCTACGAGAGTAAACGGATTAGGTTGCTGCATGATGTGCCATAGTTGCACAAATTGTTCTGCCAGCAATTCTCCGAAGTCTGCTCCTAAATGAGGCGAGGTAAAAAAGTCCCCCTGCGCTCCGATCTGGTTGGCGGTTGCCGCATAGTACCCATACTGAGGATGGTACAACGCCAGATCCATATAATCAGCGAATGTGATTCTGTGAGCGGAACCCTCGGTGATCTGTCGAGCGATCAGACTACCGAGAGTTACAATGTTGTCGTTAGCGTCCACCTGGTCTGCTCTATCCACCTGAGATTACGGATTTGATTGTGACACAGGTACAGACCTCGACCAACATAATTGTCGGCTACTGGCAGATGCATTTGCAGATTGGGCCAAACACATCTGGAGTGATTCACTTGTCTCAACACCACACTCCCCGATCGAGTACCAAACGGTTGAAGCCGTGAGCATTGATGCTTGACAACTATTCGCCCTGGCTGGCATATTCGCTTTGATTCGCCTCAAATGCAATCATGAATTGGGCATGAGGTTGGGTTTCTTTCAGCACTTTTAGATAAGCTTCGGCATCATTGCGGCGACGGAACCGGATCACGGCAAGTTGTTTTAAGTTAGGCAGCAGCTTATTGATGACCCAGGGATTCAAGCGTTCTTGGTAGCTCATAGTTCGATAATTTGGCTAATGGGTTAATGATGACAGACACCTTTCAGGCAATCGTAGCGCTACTGGGTTGAGCCTTGAAAACACTGTATATAGGCTCCCCTGAAAGAGACACTACTATAGATAGCGGTTTACGCTCCAAACTGCAAAGGATTTTACAATTCCATACATTTGCCTGACAAGGTGTACAACAAGGGAATTTGGCGACCGATCGCAGTGCACGGAGATCAGGTTGGGGAACTCGATAGAAGTTGCCCAAGCAGAGTGCTGAACACTGAGAAAACGCTATACAGGACGGACAACCTTGTGACTTGGATGGTCTAAGAACTGAAGCTTAAGCTCTCAGAACCAAATCACCTAGGAGCTAACAGATATAGCATTGGCGGACTGGGTTTGACTCTAAAGTGCAACACTTCAGAAATCATGCCAACAGCAATTCTCAAAGAAGAACGCGATACAAGAGCTTAGCGATTCACTACCAAGTGCAAAACCTGCAACTGAATCAGCTACCCCTTGAACGGTTGAGTAGTTGCTGTGCCTGGAGAAGCCGGAGGAGCTGGACAACACCAGTCTTGCCGAAAATTCACTCTCCGGGGACACCAAGTCTTCGCCTTCCTCGCTCCTGTTGCTCGTTCAAGAACCGCCAAGAACCATTCAGACGAGACATTAAATTGTCCCCCATAGAACTATACCGGATCCGGACGAAATTTTTTTATTGAGTTTTACAGGATTTGATTGCGGAACGTTCTCCAATATGGCGAGTTTAAAATAACCCTCACAGATGAAAACTACAATTCGCCCGTTTAGAAGTCGGCATCGACAACAGACTGAAACAGGTGTACTAAGTGGCGAGCCTCTGATTCTACATTATGATCTGCTGCCACTCGCTGGGCTCCTGCTTTACCCATCAGTTCTAACTTTTCAAGGGGAGTATTCAGGGCAGCTTTCATTGTCTCTGCCAAAGCCGTAGCAGATCCCGATGGCACCAACCAACCACAGCGTTCCGGCTCTACCAACTCAGGAATTCCGGCAATGTAAGTGCTGATCACTGGGCGGGAAAGGGCAAGAGTTTCCATAATGCCAACGGGTAAACCTTCAGCAAAGCTGGGAAGTACCATGATTTGGGCATTCAGAATATGTTGCCGCACCTCAGTATTGCTGGCCCATCCAGTAATCTCTACATGATTTTGCAAACCGAGTTGAGTAATCATCAGTTCAATCTGTTGGCGTAGAGGGCCGTCACCAACTAGAACCAGCTTGAACTGTAATCCTTCTGCTGCAAGCTGGCTAGCCGCTTCTATTAATGTAAGATGACCCTTTTGTTCACTTAAACGGGCAACGCAAACAAAAATAGGCTGCTGAGGAATGGGCTGATAGGGTTGGGAAAGGAAGCTACGATCAACTCCACAATGAACAACGTGGATTTTAGTCCATTGTTTATAGTCGCACCAACGGAACAACTGACTTTTACCAAATGAGCAGACAGCAACGACAAAGGCAGCACGGTTAATCTTTTCAGTCAGGGCGATCGTCGCTGGTTTATCAAATTCCTCTGGCCCATGCACTGTAAAGCTGTAGGTAGGACCGCCTAACGCCCGACATAGCATGGCAACAGTTGTAGAATTAGTGCCAAAGTGGGCATGAACATGCTGCACCTTAGCGTCTGCAAACCAGTTCAAGAGCACACAGGCCTCTGCCAGGTAAGCCAGATGGATAATCATTCCCCGTTCTGATTTCCAGCCCACCTTAAAAGTTAAGCGAGCAGCTTTCAAAAACTGTCGGGGGCGAGTCAACCCGACTCGGAGCAAGTTAGCCAGCAACCCGCGTCCTCCCGATGCCAGCACAAACCGAGTCTTTTTGAATTCCTCCTTATCGGCGCTATCAACCAACTCAGCATCTAGCGATCGAATCGAGAATCGGCTGACGGTAACGCCATTGGCTTCCACAGCCAGGAGTTCGCGGCGAATGAAGCTATGGCTTACCTTAGGGTATTGGTTGACTAAATAGGCAATGTGCATAGACACCGTAATAAGAGTGCAAGGCTGGATAGCAAGGGTGAGGTAACCAGTGGCATCAAGAGCAGAACGTTGTCTCCCAATTGCTCATCTTTTTACGCTTCTGCCCATCCTACCTGATTGATATAAATCCTATTCACTAAAGTGCCCAGGTAAACCGCACCATTATCACGAATCCACTGAAAACCCTGAGGATTATACAGGGTTCCAAATCGGCTTTAAAGATAGAAAGTCCAAAATTTGAAAGTTCAATAGATTCCAGTATTCTTTAGAAGAAAGATAGGCGAGCAGAGGCAATTGATAAAGTTGGCTCATGTCACGGTAGTAGGAATAACCCCGCCGCCTAAGATACTTTTTGGGAATCTGATAAAAGTCTCTAATCTTAGATAGTTTCT
>DATNPU010000311.1:0-7765 GCA_036703105.1 Microcoleaceae cyanobacterium | reverse complement strand
AAGCCCTGACTCGGCGGCGAAAAACCATGCTGCCACCTGCTTCTCTCGAATATGGAGATCTCAGGATTGATCTCGTCCATCGCCGTGTGCGTTATCGAGGAGAATTGGTAGAATTAACCCCCCAAGAGTTTAGTTTATTGTATGTTTTGGCACAGGCTAGTGGTTCACCCCTGAGTCGATCGGAACTCTTGCGTCGAGCTTGGCCGGATGAGATTGATAATCCGCGCACGGTCGATACCCACGTACTGTCTTTGCGCAAGAAGATTGAGTCAGATCCTCGTCAGCCCAGCCTGATCCAAACCGTGCGGAATGTGGGCTACCGCCTGAACCTGGAGTTGTTGGTGCATCCCCATGAATCGGCCAATGATTATCCACCGCATCAAAAAACCTTAGCTCGACCGTTAGCCCGATTAGCGGTTGGTGAGCGCGCGAATCATTCTTGACTTAATGCCAAATTATCTCGGTGAACGACCGTCTCTACGCCTGGGTAACCTAACACGGTGGCGATCGCATCTGTCTGATACCCCCGAATTTTTTGCAGGTCAGTACTGTTGTAGTTGACGATGCCCCGCGCAATTTCCTGACCCGCACGATCGCAGAGAACCACAGCCTCCTGGCTATCAAATTCACCTTCAACCTGAATAATCCCGGCCGGAAGTAATGACTTACCGGCATTGCGCACCGCTTTGACTGCGCCGTCATCGAGATATAGTTTGCCGACCGGCACTAGACCGTGGGCAATCCAACGTTTCCGCGCACTGATCGGTCGGGGTTGAGGTTCAAATTGAGTGCCAATGTCAGCTCCCTGCAAAATTTTTGGGATGTTATGGGGCGATCGGCCTTCGGTAATCACGGTGCGGACTCCAGCCCCCGTGGCAATTTGGGCGGCCGAGATTTTGGTCATCATACCACCTGTTCCCCACTGGGAACCCTGACCGCCAATCTGGACTTGGGCTTTGAGCTGGCTAATCTGGCTGACGACGGCGATCGGCTCGGCATTTGGATCCCGACGAGGATCAGCGGAATATAAGCGATCGACATCCGTTAGCAAAAACAGCCAATCGGCCCGCACCAGACTAGCGACTAAGGCAGACAGCGTATCATTGTCACCAAACTTCAGTTCATCTACGGCGACAGTGTCGTTTTCGTTCACGATCGGCACGACACCTAGATTTAGCAATGCTTGAAAGGTGCGCTCAATATTAAGGTAGCTACTGCGTTGTACCAGGTCACTGCGGGTGAGTAGCACTTGGGCGATCGGCTGCCGTAGGACAGTAAACAGATCATCATAAACTCGGATTAAACGTCCCTGTCCTACCGCTGCAACGGCTTGCTTGAGCGCAATTTCACGAGGGCGTTCAGTTAACCCTAACCGGGCACATCCTACTCCTACAGCGCCAGAGGACACTAAAACAACTCGATTCCCTTGTTCCCGTAATTGACTAATCACTTCCACCAATGTCGCGATCGTGGAAAGCGCTAAATGCCCGGTATCCGGTTGCGTCAGGCTAGAGGTACCGATTTTAATCACCAAAGTTTGGGACATACGGGATCGTTGTTTAACCTAGGCAGCAAAGCGATAAAAAGCAAGTTTTAGACGGTCAGTGGTAGTCTGCTGGTCTAAAGGCAATTCTCAATGGCCATGAACACAGTGAAGCGCCGATACCTTTATGAGTTAAGGTTCAGCGCTTCACTTTAGTATTTATAGCGATTTATTGTTAGGGTCTTTATCGGCTGACCCCATTTGAACTGTATATAGCATGACAGGAATAATGCGGATGCCAGGGATTCGTAATCTTTTCTTTATGTTTTGTTCTGTCCTGATTTGTCAGGTTTTGTATGGATCCATTTACACAACTCGCCTGGCGTTTTCATAAAGATTTCTTCATGTTTTATTTTATAAATAAATGTCATCTTTTATGTCAATCCCTGGCGGGCTTTTACGAGCTATTTATGCGGAACCAAGGACGCTCCTAAGGCCTGAGATAGCCAGACTTCAAATGAATGTAGAGACGAGCGACGGATCGTTTCATTGGGATTAACCATCGGTTCCACTAAAATTGTGAACATTCCCAAACGGTTACCCGCTAGAACATCGGTAAATAAGCGATCGCCAACCATTCCTACTTGTTCGACGGGAAACTCCATCGCTTCTACCGCTCGTCTAAGTTTGCGCCGAGATGGTTTCCCGGCTCCAGCAATGTAAGGTAAGCTCAGTGCCTTGGCAATCCGCCGAATTCGGGCTTCGCTAATATTGTTACTCACTAACCATAGAGGCGCAATTTGCCGGATTGATTCTACCCAGGGCAAAAGTTCTTCTGAAACGTCGGCCATGCGAAACGGCACTAAGGTTTCATCCACATCCAGTACCAATCCTTTGAGCTGATGTTGATGTAAGAGGTCGGGAGTGAGCTTCAGAATGCTGCCCGGCAGAATCAGGTTGGGTTGTAAAAGTTTGCCCCAGGACATAGTCAGAGTGGTATCAGGTGGTAGTGGTTAGGGTAGAGTTGCCAATAACAACAGGTAAGTACAAATACTTGCCTATTAGTTCACTCTACAGGACGAACTTGCTTCAGGAACGGCAAATTTTGCGATCGACAGACAGATAGCCGTCAAGTAACCATGACAACTGTAGAGAAAATAGTCTCGACGCAACTCAGAGATGCAGATAGTCAACCTCTGGCAGGCTGCTCTAGAACTATCTGCTCAACCCAAAATCAATATGCGGTTTGAAGCCAGCACATCATGAACGGTTAATTCGCCGATTGATCCCTATAAACTAAGTCTTACCCAAACTTGGTGATGGATTAACAGATCACAGCTGATTTGGCTGTTTTTCCCGTTGGTCATGGATCGTATCTTGAGCAGCTAAATGTTCCTCCATCGTGCGGCTGAACACATGGGTGCCATCATAGCGAGCAACGAAATAGAGGTAGTCTGTCTTGGCAGGATGGAGGGTCGCTTTCAGGCTAGCAAGTCCAGGGCTCGCGATCGCTGTGGGCGGTAAACCGGCATTGATGTAGGTGTTGTAGGGAGAGGGAGTTTTTACCTCTGTCCAGGTCAGTGTGCGATCGGGTGTTTGCCGAATCCCCAAGGCATATTCAACCGTGGGATCTGACCCCAAAGCCATGCCTTTTTGTAAGCGATTCCAGAAGACGCCAGCAATCAGTTCCCGTTCCGTTGGGACAACAGCCTCTTTCTCGACAATGCTGGATAACGTTACCCACTGCTGAAAATTGAGTTGAGTGTGCTGACGGGATTGTTGGTAGAGCGGAATGGCCACCTCTTGGAAGCGATCGAGCATCTGCCGAATAATGGCCTTAGGAGTCACCGAACTACCTGCCGCCATCTGATAGGTATCAGGATATAAATAGCCCTCTAGGGCATACATTGCCTCCGTCGGCGGGGTTGGTAGCCAGGAGTATTCGCTAATCGGAAATTGATTCACGGCAGCCAGGAAGTCTTTGGCCGGGAAAAACCCTTGTTGCTCAAAGTAGGCTGCCATTTGCTTGATTGACCAACCCTCCGGAATCGTGAAGCTACGTTGCATCACTTCCCCAGCCCAGATTTTCGCCGCAATCTCAGGTAAGGATTGAGTGGGTGAAAGCTGGTAAGTGCCTGCCTGAAATCCGCCTTCAGCGTTGCTAGTTGTTAGCCAACGGGTCCACAGATTCCAGGCGGTCGTGGAGCGAATTGCGCCTTGGGTTGCCAGGGTTTGCCCGATCTCTTGAGCTGATGTTCCGGCGGGAACGTTCACAATCAACGGTTGAGCATTGGGATTAGTAGACATCGGGGCGATCGCAGAAGTCCACCAAGCCCAACTTTGCCATGCGGCTGTTCCTAGCCCTGCGAAGATCACAGTCAGGAAAATTAACCATTTGGGAATGCGCTTCGCCATATGAGGTTAAGGCTGGAGATTAGGCCGACTCAAACTCATCAAACAACTGATCTTCAATCATTTCTAACATCGGTTGCAGAGTTTCCAGTTCTGCATCCGAGAGCAGATGCGGTTGGCGCTTATCGTCCATCCGAGCCAGGATGAAGCAGGGATCAAGGGGTGCATAGATAGCATACTCCTGCTCTTCATGGTAGAAGCTGGCCAAAAATTGCAGTTCTTCAACTGGCTCACCATCTTCCGAGAGCACTTCGGTGATTTCCCCATCCTCCTCTTCAAACTCTGGCAGTTCACCTTCGACTGTCAGGACAACTGCTGTCCGTTTCAGGGTGAGATTTTGTTCCTCTAAAACGGCCTTTGCGATCGGAAATAGCGTATCAATCAGCTCTTCATCTTCTACAGGGATGGCATCTTCATCCTCAGCATTTTCTTCCCAGGTAAATATCTCGACCGGGGCATCAATCGGCAATAACAGGACATATTCTTGTTCCTCGATGTCCAGGTAGCGCTCAACCGTACAGGCGATCGTGCGTCCTGCTTCATCGGTTAATACCATTGATTCTTCTGCCATACCAAACGTTTCTTCATCCATTCCTCACGCTCTCCTAACGTTGCGTTAATTATCCTAATCCCAAAAAATCGGGAGCAATCCTCTGAGCCTCCAAAATCATCGCATGTGATTGGCTGCCTATTTACGATTCTGCCCAAGTCTTCGTTAAATCGGCTCTGGTTCTTCTAGCAGCTGCGATCGAGTCTGCTTAACCTGCTCCCGTCGCTCATCCAACCATTGTTGCAGAATAATGGCAGCGGCTTTGCGATCGATTAAGCCTTTATGCTCACGCGGAGAGAGGCGTTGCGCCTGAAGCAATTGTTCAGCTTGAAACGAGGTTAGCCGTTCATCCACATACTCCAGGGGCAGATTGAGCGCTTTGGCTATACCAGTGGCAAACTTTTGCACGTGCCGGGCCTGGTAGCCTAGCGAACCATCCATTGAGTAGGGTAGGCCAACCACTAAGGTTTGAACCTGCCGTTCCAGCACAATTGCTTGTAATTGGTTCAGGACTTGCTGAAAGGAACGGTATTCGATCGTGGTTAGCCCAGTCGCAATTAAGCCAGTGCCGTCACAGCCTGCTACACCGATTCGCTTCTTGCCGACATCTAATCCCAGGGCTGAAATGAACGTTGATGCCATGAATTTAGCAACAGGGGCCTTCTTGGGGCGGGTCAGAGAAGTCGGTAGAGGAGGAAAGATCGGGTAGGATTTTTTTCGATCGCGGCGAAGACTTGCCTGAACCTGGAACTGGCCGATTGACCCCATTGCCATCTATTGGGGCAGCAGTATCGGGGGGAAGATTCACCGATTGCAGCAAAGTAATCCGTCCTGGAACTGGCTTGCGAGCAGGCTGGAACCCTTGTAGAACTTCAGATAGCTGTAACGCTTCTAACGTCGTGGGTTTTGCCTCTTTAACTTTATGCCAAACCGATCGCGACATCATCAAGGTATGTGCAATCCGGTTAGCTCCCAGACCTTCTAAGTATTCCTCCCGTTCCGGTTGGTAATCCGACGAGACTAATTGCAGAGATTGTTGAGGGAATTCCTGGGCAATCTGTGCCATTTCTGCCATCAACTCGGGATAGAGCCAGGTATAGGCAGGATGTACGGTCAATTGGGCCTGATGCGGTTGAGAGCCATCTCGACATAACCGCAGTTGAAAATAACCGATCGCAGCTTTGCGCTGCGGTTCAAACACATAGCCACTGACCACTTCTAGATGGCTGAGCCAGTGTTTAAGGCCCTGCATTAAGGAACTGAAGACACTAGTTTTGAAATCGGCGATATGCCGATCGAAGACCTGCCGCACTAACGGTGGCATAGCGGCTGTATCAAGTTGATACAGTAATTGGGCATCAGCGTTGCTAACTGGTAGCAACCGATTTGGCAGATCAGGTTCCCGATCGGCTAGCTCTCGCAACGTCTCAGCCGCAATCTCCCAGTAGGTCATGTGGGCCAAGGGTTGAAACCCATTTTGCCGATAAAGTGCCAGTAAATCCTTATCGTTGACATTCACCTCTAGCAACCAGGTGCGAGACTCGCGCACATGCTCGAAGCAATACCGCAATAACTGCGATCCGATAAAGGCACGGCTGAGTTTTGGCAGAGATTCTTCTGTGAGATGGGGGCTATCGGAGGCGATGATGGCCGCCTCTGACAGCGACGTTGGCTGATTACTAGGGGGATCGCTGACCACAACCCGATCGACCCGCCAGGTACTCCGGGTGCGGTTGAACGGCGACACTCGGATCATGCCTTGCAACGTATCATCCTGCTCTGGCACATAGGCACAGTAAAGATTTTGGATGGGATAAAACAGGAATCCCAGTAGTTTTAGCAATCCTGCTCGCCGCTGTGTCGGTTTGAGGGGTTGGTCAGGGGCGATCGAATAAGTTAAACAATCGACTTCAAGCGCCTCTTCCGACAGGCGAGCAACGGCGTCTAAATCGCGGTAATGTGCCGGACGGATGAGAACAGTCTGTTTAGGGAGGGCTTGAGTCATTGTCAGCAATGGCTGCAACCAGCCTGGTAAATTGTTAAATTGCAATCTTTTATCCCTACATTCTAAACGCTTTATTCGGTGAACCCGATCGGACAGTGAGTTATTTAACCAAATCTCGCCGATGGGGTCATCTGGCCGGAACATTATAGTTAGCGGCTCATCGGTCGGATCAGGACAACAGGAGTTTGCTCATCGGCATTTCCGGCTGGGTTCTTCAGTAACGCTTGCTGTAACAGAGGTAACGCCACATCGGATGTGGCCGCTAGTACCTTCACAGCTCTTAAATCATTTACATCGACGATCGCCGCAGATAATCCGGTTTCTCGTTTAATCTCGTCTACTACCTGCTGCGGGTCGGCGGGACCTAGAACAATGAATTGATCATAGGGGGGCAATGTCCCCGTGACATCATCAATTAGACGGGCTTGTTCCCCTGCCAGTTGATAGAAGACACCTCGTTTGCCAATTAACTTTGCGATCGCTCCCACAAAAAAGGCAAACAACACTCGAACGGGGCCAACCACATCAATTAACGATTGCATCCCGCAAGCCGTTGCCAAGCTGGAGGTCGGTAAGAATAAGTAACAGAGGCGAGTTGCGACCCAACCTGGCTTGATGTCACTGGCATGGCGAAAGCGATCCTGCATAATCGCGATCGGGGTTTCCCCGATCGTCACCACATCGCCCGGTTTAGCATGGGGTAACACATAGCGTTTGACAATCTCAACCGGAGTATCTAGCGGGGTTAACAGATGCGTTTTAACGGGTAAGACCTCTGCTCCTTCTGCCGATCGCCAATTCATCGATTCAGTGGGACGGGGATACTGCAAGGGGACAATCACATGTCGAACTTGAGGAATTCGTCCCTGTGGCCCATAGGTGAGGTAATGCACCCGAATCCAAGCGGTTTTCAGTTTGCTCAGGTCATACCCTTCTACATCGACGACCACTTTAACCCGTGTGCGCTTACCAATTTTGACGATGTAAGCGAACCAGTAATCATCAGCTCTAGCCGCTTCATCCGGATGACAGGGAATGATGCGAGTGCTGCAATTCACCTGCTCTAAACTACCGCCCGAGAGCAGCGTGACTTCGGCTTTCAGCTCCGGCACCATAATTTCTAGCCGCTGGGTCCGGTTAATCAGCTCCATTTCACCGACCAGTTGATAGTGCTGCGGACGTTTGAGAGTCATCCGCCAGTCACCCACGGTCATAGCTAACTTGTTGCCAGGACGCTGCCGATATTGGATCTCCAAACCCAGCAGGTACAGAAGCACCAGGAGAATCAAGACTCCTAAAATAATGCCGATCGTTT
>DATNPU010000309.1:0-4351 GCA_036703105.1 Microcoleaceae cyanobacterium | reverse complement strand
GTGAAGCTCAAGCCAGTTTAGCCGAAGCCAAAGCGTCCCTACTGAAACGAGGGCAGTATGGCCATGCCGCTGTCTTAGACGAAACCTTTAGAAATATGATAACGATTCGGTTCTAGCCTTCCTCTCACCTTCCTGTTGATGGGGCAGCTTAAATCAACTGATTTACAGAGTCATTACTCATGCACTGCGTTCGCCAAACGCATCATCAATTGACGATACATCTACTTCCGGAATCGATGTGGATTATAGGTATAGTATTTGCTGCTGTTACTGGTTAAGGGCAAACAGAAGTGAATTTTAGCGATCGCGATTAACCAGTGACCTCACACCTATAAAAAATACCCCTTTAAAAAAGAAAAAAGCTACCAGGGTGCAGGTAGCTCGGTATAAATTATGGCTGAATTTTAGCGAATCGCATTCAATTTTAAACAGCCGCTAATTCTGGACGCTTGCTATTACGAATGCCAGTAATTGCTTCTGCGTAATCTTTCGCGCCAAAGACGGCGGAACCAGCGACGATCGCATTCGCTCCAGCTTCTAGGACTTGCCAGGTATTGTTGCCTTTCAAGCCACCATCCACTTCAATCCAGGGATCGAGGCCACGCTCATCACACATTTGGCGCAGCTTACGGATTTTGGGAACAACGCCAGGAATAAAGCTCTGGCCACCAAAGCCAGGGTTGACACTCATGATCAACACGAGATCGCAGACTTCCAGCACATACTCGATCAACTCTAAAGGAGTCGAAGGATTCAGCACGACCCCAGCTTGCTTACCCAGTTCTTTAATCTGGCACAAGGTGCGGTGTAGGTGAGGAGAAGCATTATGCTCGGCGTGAACCGAAATAATGTCGGCACCGGCTTTGGCAAAGCCCTCGACATACTTTTCCGG
Source organism: Microcoleaceae cyanobacterium (assembly GCA_036703105.1). Taxonomy (GTDB): domain Bacteria; phylum Cyanobacteriota; class Cyanobacteriia; order Leptolyngbyales; family Leptolyngbyaceae; genus Pantanalinema. The sequence goes on along the minus strand of DATNPU010000309.1, from coordinate 3,459 downwards.
TTCTACAATCATTAAATGGACATCAAGTGGTTTTTGCGTCACTGGGCGAATCGCTTCTACTACCAGTGGGCCGATCGTAATGTTGGGAACGAAGCGACCATCCATTACATCAACATGGATCCAGTCAGCCCCCGCCGCATCAACCGCCCGCACTTCGTCACCTAGACGGCTAAAATCGGCTGAAAGAATGGATGGAGAAATCACGATCGGTTTACTGGAGGCGGTTTGAGTCATGGCTGGCTGAATCTCCTAATCGGCGTTATTGTGACTATTTTAACAAAATGTGATAAAACTCCTGAAATAAAGCGCTCAGTTGTTTTACGGATCTATTTGATACATTCAGCTTAAAGAGTTGATCTGAACATTGATTCGGATCCATTTGTCAGGGATCTTGGTGCCAATTCAGCTCTGCTCTTCTCAGGGCAGGGTTAGGTTTGCCATGATGAAACTAATGATGGGGTAAAGCGTTGAGCGAAATTTACCTAGTCAAAACATCAGCCTAGTAGAGTTCATGTCCTGAAGCTGAGTCATTGGGATTGATCATGATCTGATTTGAATTGTGAAAACCTGTCTCTGAGAAGAACGGTGTTTGCCAACTTTGTTGATCAATTCATTAACAAGTTAGACCAACGATATACGGAATCAAGTGTTGGGGGAACGGCAGGTGGTGCAACGGATGCTAAAAACGATCGCAGGAGTAAGCAGTTTCGGGTTCGTTCTGGTGAGTACAACCAGCGTACTCAGCGCTCCAGCCCAGTCTAACTCGATTAGTAGTATTGGGATTGATGCTCTCCGCCTCCATGCGCCACCCTATGATTTGATTGGTCGCAAAATCGCGATCGGGCAAGTGGAGATTGGGCGCCCTGGTGTCTTCGGCTTAGATAAAGCCGTTTCCCAAAATCAAGCGGTGAAAGTGACTCAGGTATTTTTCCGCAACTCACCGGCCAAAGTAAATTCTAATGTGGATGTCCATGCGCAGGGCGTTGCCAGTATTATGGTGAGCTTGGCTAAGGGGATGAAGGGAGTTGCACCTGGGGCAAGGTTGTATTCCTCTGCCGCAGGGACGCCACGACGCTATGGCCAACCCGAAGAATGCTTATCGGCTCAACATATTGCCATCCAAAATGGGGGGGATGTGCGGGCTATTAACTTCAGCTTTGGGGAATCGCTGAAACAAGATCCCCGACCAAATGCCTTATTAGACGGCAATGCGCTCCTGACTCAATGTATCGATTGGTCAACCCGAGTTCACAACGTCTTGTATGTGGTGGCGGGGAATCAAGGCAAAGGTGGCATCTCTATTCCCACGGATAACTACAATGGCATCAATGTTGCCTTCAGTACCCGAATTCAAGGAATTTATGCCAAAGTTGATTTTGCCAATTTAGGTGATCCAGCGCTATCGAATGGTAGCTCGGCCGGTCTTGAGAGCAATGTTGGCCCTCGTCGCGCGATCGGGTTAGTGGCACCGGGTGATGGAGTTAACCTTTTAAACTTCAGTGGTAGAGTCACCACATCGAGTGGCACCAGTTTTGCGGCTCCGCATGTGACGGCCACCGTCGCACTGCTACAAGAATATGGCGATCGCCAACTGCGCAATAGTTGCCACCTCGATCATGGGTGTACCAATCTGACCTGGGGATTGGATGCGCGCCGTCCGGAGGTGATGAAAGCGGTGTTACTGAATGCCGCCGACAAGATTCAGGACAAAGGGGATGGCCTGAACCTGGGAATGACCCGCACCGTATTGGATAAAAGTAACCGTTCCTGGATGGATTCTGATGCCTATCGCGATCGCACGATTCCCTTAAATGCACAAATGGGCACTGGCCATCTGAATGCCTGGCGGACCTATCAACAATTTAGTCCAGGGCAATGGTCACCAAATGCTGCTGTGCCTGCGATCGGTTGGGATTATCGCACCGTGACCAAAAGTGAATCAGCCTATCAAGATTATGTGCTAGAGCAACCGTTGCAAGCAGGTAGTTTTGTCTCAGCGACCTTAACTTGGAATCGATTGGTCGATTTGATAGACAAAAATAATAATGGCGAATTTGATTTGGATGAAAGCTTCCGCGATCGTGGCTTAAATGACTTAAACCTATATCTAATGCGGGTAGAAGATGACGATACTCGCCAAAGCATCTGGTCATCCGAAAGTACGGTTGATAGTGTCGAGCATATTTTCCATCAAGTCCCGAAAACAGGACGCTACAAGCTGCGAGTGCAATTCAATCGCCAGGTGAATGAACCGGAGCAGTCTTACGCTTTAGCCTGGTGGACAAAGCCAGCGAAATAGCGCTGCGATCGACCCAGTTGATGCTTCTGATGATATAGCCAAGTGCTGAGTGCTGAGGGTAAAAACTAGGGATAGCAGTGCCCTCAGGATCTTGATTATCCTAACCTGTAGCGGTACTGCTATATTACTGATATTGACCTTTTCTCAGCACTCAGTCCTCAGCACTCAGCACTTCTAAAACAGTTTCTAACTAGAGATTGGGTAACGGGCTACGGGGGATTAACGGCAGTTCAACGATGAAGCAGGTAGAGTTAGCAGCACTTTCAACCTGAATCGAACCGCTGAGGTAGCCGACGAGTTTTTTCACCAAGGCTAACCCTAAACCAGTGCCACTCTGGCCCCAGCGATCATGTTGGGGAATCCGGTAAAACTGATCAAAAATGCGAGGCATTTCGTCGGGTGGAATGGTAATCCCGGTATTAGTTACCCTAATTTGCAACGCGGTGGTTGCCGCAAGGCTATTATCCGCTACTTGGCGGGCGGCAATGGTAATAGTCCCTTTAGTGGGCGTGTATTTGCAAGCATTTTCCAAGAGTTCTGAGATGATGCGGGTGAGACTGGCCAGATCGGACGTTAGGATGGGTAGGCCGGGGGGCACATCTACTCGCAATTGTTGCTCCGCACTCTGAGTCCGTAAGGCGTAATTTTCAGCTAAACGGGGCAGCCAATGTTGTAACTGAATCGGGGTTAGTTCTAAGGTGTAGGCATTGGCATTCAGCTTTTGCATATCGAGCAAATCGTTGACCAGGCTTAACTCCTGATTACATTGATCCCGCAGAATTTCTAAATAGCGGATGGTGCGATCGGACTCTGAATTCATTTCAGACCGCAATAATCCCTGGCGATTGAGCACCAACTCCAGCATGTGAATTGCCATTTTAATGTTGGCCAGAGGAGTGCGTAACTCATGGGAAACGGTACTTAAGAAGTCGTCCTTGAGTTCGCTTAACCGTTGCAGTTCTGTCATTTGGTGTTCTAACTGCTCGGCCCGTTGCATCGCCGAATTTCGTTCTTCAGCATATTGATGCTCGGTGATATCGCGAAAGACCACTACTACCCCGGTGACGGTGCCCTGTTCATCCCGAAAGGGAGCGACACTATCGGCGATCGGAGTCACAGCACCAGTGCGGGCTATCAGCAGGGTGTGATTGGCCAGATAG
>DATNPU010000299.1:0-4955 GCA_036703105.1 Microcoleaceae cyanobacterium | reverse complement strand
CGAAATGAAATCCGATGAAGAAGAAGCCGCTGCGATCGAGGCACTGGACGGTGCGGAATGGATGGGTCGTGATTTGAAAGTCAGTAAGGCGAAACCCCGCGAAGACAGAAGTTCTGCTGGTGGCGGTGGCGGCTGGGGTGGCGGTAATCGTCGCAACGATCGGCGGTACTAAGCAAATCATTGCATCCCGACATGGCATCAACGCTTCAACTAAAGAATCTCTAGCATAGTTAGATGGCTACTGAATTCGGTTGAGGACTAGATTTAACTTGGGCGAATAACTAACCACACTACGAGAGGAGTATATGAGATGACGCAGGTCGTTTTAGGCGAAAATGAAGGCATTGAGTCGGCATTACGTCGGTTTAGACGGCAAGTTTCCCGCGCGGGGATCCTACAGGATTTGCGCAAAAACCGCCATTTTGAAACCCCGTTAGAAAAAGAAAAGCGCAAAGCGATCGCGCGGAGCCGTTACCGCAGACGGAGTTACAACCACTAATTCAGTTATTGAACCTATTCTGTGGCTTTACGGGCGATCGAGGTATTTCGCTCCCAGAATACGCCCTCGGCATAGCCTTGAATCGTGGTGTCCTGCTCTGCTAGCCCCAAGCGTTTTTCGGCCAGAAGGCAATAGTCTTCTTGTTGTTCAATCCCCAGATAACGCCGACCGAGCTTTTTCGCCACGACTGAGGTTGTGCCACTGCCTAAAAATGGGTCAACCACTAAATCTTCTGGATTGCTACTGGCCAGGATAATTCGTGCCAGTAGCTTTTCGCTTTTTTGGGTCGGATGGTCGGTATTCTCTGGCATCGACCAAAAGGGAATCGTAATATCTGTCCACAGATTGGAAGGATGCGTATCCCGGAAATTCCCGCCGGAGGTAGATCGCCAGTCTTTGGGACTACCATCGGCCTGCCGATACGGCGCTAACACCCGCCGCCGCAATTTGACGGCCTCCACATTAAAGGTATAAGTGTCCGACATCGTGCAAAACCAGATGTCTTCACTAGCATTTTTCCAATTAGATTTTGCCCCTCGCCCTTTTTCTCGTTCCCAGGTGATGCGGTTACGAACCGTGAAATGGGTTGCGGCTACTGCAAAGATCGAGATCGACGAAAACCAATCGCCACAAAGATAAATTGAGGCAGTCGGCTTCAGTAAAGGTCGTAGTTTGGTGACTACATCATCCAGCCAAATCGTATAAGCTTCGATCGTTTGGCGAGCAAATCGTTGACCATGAAAGGTTTTAGTTAGGTTATACGGGGGATCGAGAAATAGTAAGTCGATGCTTTGGGACGGCAAGTATTCTGCCCATTGCAAACAGTCGCCGCAAATCGTCCCTTGGGGCATGGCCGTTAATCGTGAGCCAGGCAACTCGCGAATCAGGCGAGATCGCAGGTGATCGCGATCGTTGGCACTCAAGGTCAGAGTGCGGTTGAGCGGAGCCCGCTGAGGGGAGGGGGGAGGAGAGGCAGATAGGGAGGTGGGGCAGGCGAGGAGGTTGTCCGACGGCTCGGGGACTTTATTCACAGCATCCTCAGTCACAATGTCACACTCCTAAAGTTATCTAGAAACGGGCTGATGTAATCCTTTTAGGGCTTGAGTAATCGTGGCATCTTCCACCAAAAATGCATCAAACTCCCCTGACGGTTTGCTAGTGATGAAAGAAAAGGGATTTTGGGAACTGGTGCCGAGGAACACATCAATATGATCGCCAATAATGGCGCTACCCGTATCAGCAGCATAAAAATAGCCATCATGAATGGCTCGCTGACCCGACGGCAACGTGATCACCTGCCCTCTAGCGCTGGGAATATAGACTACGGAACCAAAGGGAATCACCGTTGGATCAACCGCGATCGTCCGATATGGCACTAGCCCGACTCCTTTTGCCCCCCGACCATACTTGGTAACGGCAGGAGTAAAGCGCACCCGACTAACCTTATCTAACACATTGAATGAGAGACTCGAGAAAAACGGTGAACAATCTGCTTGAGGCTGATCCCCACGTCCTGCAAAGTTGTAAGTCGTTGCCAGGCCTTGCAGGTTAGTTACCTGAACTGTGCCCTGTAAAGCGGCATAACACCAATCGCGTACGGATAAAGCTGGGCTGAGGGGAATGCCATTGGGATCGAGTAGGGGTAACCCATTTACAGTCGGTCGAGCTTGATAAATGTAATAGTACGTAGCCCACAGAGTCAGCGATCGAGTTTGCAGTTTCTGAATGGGAACGGTGATTGGCACCCAACGATCGTCCGGCGAAAAGATCGAGTCAGACGATCGTTGGCTGGGTGTTCTGGAAATTGGTGTGGTGTAGAAGATGACCTGGCTCAGTAAGGGCACTGTGGACTGAGAAAGCAAAGAGGGGTTGGCTTGAGCGGGCAGGATGTAAGTTGTGCTACCAATGAACAGCGAGACTAGTGCCAGTCTAGAGTGAATGGAAAAGGACATTGAGGGCATTCCTGCGTGATCCCCATCCAGTCTACAAGCGGTCATTCAAAGTGGCGCAGTTAATCCGCTATCCGTAATTTTTCACCCCGATTCTTGTCTCCGGATAGAAGGGCTGTATAATTGGCACGTCTTTTTCAAAGACTTTAAACTTCACCTCAGGCCAATTTATCCGCTGCTCCGCTGCTCGGCTCGTTCTTAACAGATATCAGTCAATGATGGTTCCCAAAAAAGATGCTTCGGTTGTCGCTCTAGCGTTGATAGTTGCCCTGGCTGCTCCTACCAAGTTACCCTCTGCTACTCTAGGAGGCTCTCCAGCGTGGGCACAAGCTCCTACTCCAACCATTTCCCCTACTGGCACACCTTCACCAGAGGCAACGGCTCCTACAACCGCTTCACCGGAGGCCGCCACCACACCCGTGCAATCCGCCCAAGTGGCTAATCCACCGTGGTGGGTTTGGTTAGTCCCAATTCTGATGATTGCTGGCTTGACCTGGTGGGAACGTCGTAGAAAGCGTCAGGGAACCACTTCACCTCGCGACGATCGTCCTGCAATGCCTTCCATTCAGGATGCACCGGAGCTACCGCCCTTGGCTGCTCCCACACCAACCCCTGAGGTTCCACCTATAGCTACTGAGGTCGTTTCGGGAACTCCTATCCCACCCGTGGGCACACCGACTGTGCCGCCGATCGCTCCTGATGCAGCAACTCCTGACTTTAGCGAACCTATATCACCTGCGGATACAGAGGAATTGATTTCGCCTGACACCGTAATTCCAGCCGAGGAGCCAGTTGCAGAACCGGCGCCGATCCCATTTTCTGAGCAGGTAGAATCCCCGATCGGCATTGACAGTACACCAACGGTAGAGCCACCGCCAGCAGTAGTATCGCCTGAGCAAGATCATGAGGCGCTGCCTGAACTACAGCATGGAACGATCGTGGAATCAGCTCCACCGCCAGCAATTGCTGAACCGGAGGAAATTACTCCTTCAGCAGCGGTTGTAGAACCTGAATCTCCTAGCGTGGAACTTTCTGTAGCCCTAGCAGGAGCAGAACTATTAGTGAGTACTCCGGCTGAAGAACCGACTGAGGGTACAGAACCGACTGAAGTAACGGGCTTAGACACTGTATCTGCGGAAGTACCACCCGAGACGATCGTCCCTGCCGATCAACCCCCTATGGAATCTGGTTTACCGGGAACTGCTTGGGCCGCCGGTGTGGAAGAAGTTCTGGCCTGGACAGAGCAAGCGAATCCAGTGGATGCAGTTCCAGAAGCCACTAACCTGGATTTAGCGCAGTCTAATGTAGAGGCCGCCAAATTTGATGTTGGCCAACCCGATCTGAGTCAAGAGGCCTTAGCGGCAGTCGATGAAGGGCTGTCAGAGTTACCAGGTGGTTACAGCCAAAGCCAAATCATCTTAATGCCTCGTGATCCTCAGTGGGCTTATGCCTATTGGGATACACCGGATAGTCATAAGCAAGCACTCCGACAACAGGGCGGACAACGGTTAGCTCTACGGCTATACGATGTCACGGGCATCGATTTGAATCAGCAGAATCCCCATAATCTTCAGCAATATGAATGTGATGAATTGACCCGTGACTGGCATTTACCAATTCCTGTCAGCGATCGCGATTATATTGCTGAAATTGGTTACTTAACCGAGGATGGTCGCTGGTTACTGTTAGCGCGATCGGCTCCGGCTCACATGCCGCCGCTGTATCCATCTAACTGGACAGATGAGCAATTGTTGACTTTATCCTGGGATGACGATTTACGGGGTCGGGTGTTCTTGGATTTGGTGCCACCCGATGCGCCGACCCGAAATCCTGACCTTTATGAAAAACTGTTTAACCTATCACAGTTAGCCGCCGCCCAACGGTTAGCAGGTTCCCTCTATGGCTCCATGCAACATGGTGTCAGTTCGTTTGGTATGTATCCCTCCGGGGCTGGCCTAATGTCGGGGGTCGGGATGATGTCCGGTGTTGGCATGATGTCTGGTGTTGGACTATCGGAATTAACCACCTCTGGAATTGGCATGTCGGGGATTGGCATGTACACTACGTCCGGTGTTGGACTATCGGAGCGCACGATCTCTGGGATTGGCATGTCGGGCGTCGGCCTATCGATGTCGGGCATTGGCATGTCAGGCGTTGGCTTAGGCTTTTCGGCTTCTGCTCCGCCCATTCGATCGCGCAAGTTCTGGTTAATTGCTGATGCCGAATTAATTGTCTATGGGGCGACGGAACCGGATGCGACATTAATGATCGGTGGTCGCCCAATTAATCTCAATCCGGATGGGACGTTCCGGCTACAAATGTCATTCCAGGATGGCAAGTTAGATTTCCCAATTTTGGCGATCGCGGCAGATGGTGAACAAACGCGATCGATCCACATGGAATTTAACCGCAATACTCCCCATCGCCATACCAACACCAAAGACGATGCCTTTGAGGAATGGTTTTAACGGTTGCTTTGGGTTAGGGCGAACAAATTAGTAGACTAA
>DATNPU010000296.1:0-3544 GCA_036703105.1 Microcoleaceae cyanobacterium | reverse complement strand
CCATTCAAACTTTTGCGAGACGTTACAGATGCGCTGATTACTGCCTTTTCGACGGCCTCTTCGACGGCGACTATGCCAGTGACCTTTAATGCCCTCATTGAAAAGGTTGGGCTGCGAGAATCTTCAGCCTCTCTGGGAGCGTTAGTCGGCAGTAATTTTAACAATGATGGGACGGCGCTTTACGAGGCAATGGCCGCTCTGTTCATTTCACAAGTAATCGGAGTCAGCTTGCCTTTGCCACAACAACTGATCGTGGTGCTGACATCAATCTTTGCTTCTGTAGGAGCGGCTGGAATTCCAGAGGCCGGTTTAGTCACCATGACCCTCGTGTTTTCTGCCGTCGGTTTACCAACCGAGTACATTGCAGTTCTGATCACCGTTGATTGGTTCCTCGATCGCTGCCGCACGGCGATTAATGTCATGGGGGATGTCACGGTTAGTGCTTTGTTAGATGGCAAATCTCCTAGCTCGAAGCCAGACTTGTTGATTGATGAAGCACTCGCTCCCGAATCGCCGCTCCAACAAGAAGAGGTGGGTTAAGTGAACGGTTGACTGTGCGATCGCGCACTTAGGGGATACCAAACCAACCACCAGTATCTCCACCAGCCCAACAGGAGTAATTGCGGCAGACGCTAGATAGTTGCTCCATACATAGTTGTTTGAATTTGAATTCAGCGCTGATATCGGCTCCCTCAAACCCTTTGGGTTGGCAAATCCGTCCGGCATAACTACCAGGAACTCGCACCTGTCCCTTGACATAGATACCACCGCCAACTGAGTACACGCTATTTTTGGCAGTGCGGGAATAGCAGGCGATATAGCAACCGGGAGTTCCGGTAAACGCATTCACAGTCGGCAATGGCTTTGCGGTTGCCCCAGGATAAGGCGCATTCGTCACAAACGAGCCATTCGTATAGACCCTGTAGGGATTGGGTAATAAAATCCGGTCTTGCGGTGGAATCGGCGGCACTGGTTTTGGTGGCGTCTTCGATTGAGCCGTGATCCAGGTTGAACCGATCGCGATCGTGAGTAGAGCGATCGCAATAGTTTGCTGATTCCAGAAGAAATTGCCCATAGCTGACCTCTTGGCATCCGAACCATTCACCACTCTACAAGAGTTCACGGTCTAATCAGGAGGTATGGTAGTCCACTCATCGGTTAGAACAAGACCAATGGATAAAAGTGTTGTCCTCCTTCAGTTTCATGCTCAGCCCTCAACCCTCAGCCCTCAGCCCTTTGCTATACATCGCGATCGACGAACTCGTTAGAATAGTGAAGGTAACGCCTGTAGGAGCAAGAAAGCCAGATGTCGGGACACCTATTACTGGTTGATGATGAGCCAGCTTTACGTGAAGCGGTCCAAGCCTATCTACAAGACAGTGGGTTTGAAGTGGATGTGGCCAGTAATGCTCGTGAAGGTCTGGAGTTAGCCCAGCAAAAGTCGCCAGATCTGGTGATCACAGACATCATGATGCCCCAAGTGGATGGCTACCAATTTTTGCAACAACTGCGAGATGATCCCCAATTTAAAACCCTCCCGATCGTCTTTCTGACCGCCCGTGGCATGACCACCGATCGGATTCAAGGCTATAACGCGGGTTGTGATGCCTATCTCTCGAAACCTTTTGATCCGGAAGAACTGGTTGCGATCGTGTCTAATTTGTTGGAAAAGCAGAAATCGCTGCAAGCGGCAGCATCCGATGGGGAGCCCCACAAGATTGAAGAAGTGGTGCGGCAGATTGAGGAGATCAAACGGATGTTGCAACAACGAGGAGCCATTCCACAAACCCCTAGCCCACTCAAATTCGATTTCACGCCTAGAGAACAAAGTGTGTTGGAACTAGTCGTTGATGGGTTAATGAATAAAGAAATTGCCCGACGACTAGATACTAGTGTGCGTAATGTTGAGAAATATGTCAGCCGCTTATTCAGCAAAACGGGGACAAATAGCCGCACAGAATTAGTTCGGTTCGCCTTAGAACACGGGTTAACCAAATAGAGCTACCAGGTGACGTGACTTTGCAGCTTTTTCAGGAGTTTCGGTCCCACTCCAGAAACCCGATCAAGGTCAGCCAGCGATCGAAACGGTTGGTGTTGCCGAGCCGCAATAATTCGTTTAGCCAAACTAGGCCCAACGCCTGGTAACGCTTCGAGTTCGGCCTGAGTGGCAGTATTTAGGTTGACTCGTGCACTGGCATTGGAGGCTGGCTGGGCAGGGCTGCTGGTTCGCTTAGTTACCCGCGTTGGTTTGGCAGGCCCAGGATGGGTAGCTGCTGGAGAAGCTGGTTGGTGGTGAGTTGGTTTCGTGCCTGAAGTTGCTTTAGCTGGAACAGCGTGTAAGGTCGCACACTGGCGTTTTTGCTCATCCACCTTTTGGCGAATCGCCGATGGTACTCCCAGAATGGCATCGGTATATAGCCGCTCAAACTCTCGCTCGTAATGAGCGGCCACAACTGGATTATGAATGACTAACACAGTTTCATCATTGCCAGTGTTCGCCGCATCAGTCCAGTTATGCGAACCAGTGATCACGGTCTGCTGATCGATGATGCCAAATTTGTGATGGAGTAAATCTCCCGGCGGCATCCGAGGCACTCCCACAGTCGAAATCGCCGGTTGCCAAGCCAGATTATCAGGTTCTAACTGACAGTTATCGGCCAGAACAAGCCCCAGCATATCTAGCGCTTCGCTGTATGATCGATACGCAAACTCTGGCTCAATCAAGGCGCGAATCTCAACATCCCGTTGATGTCTGGGTAACAACTGATTTACCAGTTGCTGATCGGAAAATACAAATAGCGCCAGCTCGATCGATTGTTTTGCTGTTGCTATCGTTTTGCCAATTAAGCCATTACTGGTTTGTGCCCAAGGAATCGATCGGCTACTGGGAGAAAACTGCACCTCTACCTGGGTTTGTCCCACCATTAGCGATCGGGCAGGGCGAAACGGCTTCTTCACCCCAAATCGACTATCTGGCTTTCCACCTGGGCCATCGCCCCACATCAAATTAAACTCTTGAGTAAAGAGTTTTGCCAGTTCAGGACTGCTAATTTTCAGTAAATTATTCGCATTTCCTTGACTATTAAGCGTTTTGAAGTCGCCATGCACGTCGCTAGTCGTCCAGTTGGCTGAGGTGACAATGACGATGCGATCGTCCACAATCAAAAACTTATCGTGCATCAAATTGCTGCCTGCTGACCCATCCGCTGTGTCATCTAGACGGGGGACTTTTGCGCGATCGAGCATGACTAAGGCATCCCCTTGGGCAATTTCTGCTGCACTCAGGTGATGATCCTGATCTCGATCGACCAACTGTTGGAATTCTTGATAACGGCTCCGCTCTCGATCGGGCAAACGGTTCACATCCTCTGTGGCCAATTGACTGAGCGGCCGGGAATAAGTGTTTTCTAAAATCACCCGCACTCGCACCCCAGCCTGATGTCGAGCTACTAAAGCTGCCGCAACCTTAGGCAAGCGTAATTCCTGTACCGCCACATCTATCGTGGTCTCAGCACTCGCGATCGTATCTACCAAAATTTGTTCT
>DATNPU010000280.1:0-10858 GCA_036703105.1 Microcoleaceae cyanobacterium | reverse complement strand
TGAACCGCCTAAACCCGAACCACCTCCTGGGCTAGACATTCCGGAATTTCTCCGGCGGCGGCCTCGGCGGTAGTCAGCCAATTTCCGTTTACAGTGATCGTCCGATTAATGATCAGGAGGGGTAGACAGATGTTTACCCCTTTTTTGACTTGATTAGTTGGTCACTGGAATTTCTAGCGTCTCACCGGGTTCTGGGACCAGCAATTGCGTCGTCAATCCAGAGTTAGACAGCCGATCGCGAAATTCAGCTACACTACCCACCGATTTAATCAACATCGGCAGAATGCCCTGAGTTCGAATATCGCCCATCGTCGTCGGCACAAAGAATCGCGGTTGTAGGACATTAGCCAACTGCAAACTTTCCTCCGCCCCCATAATGACTTGCCCCAACAAAGGAAAGATTTGGCCAATCACCGGAGCGATCGCCACATCAACTTGCCCGATCCGCTCTAGTGCCTGTGATGCTGGAGCAAGATGCGGCTCATAGTACAAGCTGGTTCCAGTCGTGCGATCGCGCAGCCAATACCCGTTCTCTATCTGCCCTGGCTGAATCTCTGCCCCCGGTACAGCCGTAATCTGAAGAGCATCAACCACCACCTCTTGCCATGCCGTTAAACAGGTCACTTGCTGATAGCCTAAAGCCGTTACTACTTTAGCCGCGGTGGGAGAAGCAATCACCGGAATCGAGCGATCGAGACGCTCCAATGTGGGTTTATGGCAATGATCATCTAGCCCCTGAGACAACAGCATTAGATCGATCGGCGGTAAAGTTTCCGGTGTGAAAACAGGTGGGGTATTGTGATAGGCCGTAAACAGCCAGGGTAGCCCGTAAAATATCATGGGATCCACTAACCAGGGATCCACTAAGATCGTTTGGCCAGCCACAGTGAAGATCCAGCTATTTAGATCAATCCGGGTTAGCTTCATGGATTTTCGCAATTTTTCTTAACACTTCTATCATACAAAGCAATCTGCCTAGAACAAGCGGATAATTGATTCCTGTGTTCGCTACTTATCACTGATAAACATTAATGAACGCGCCTATTCCAGTTGCAATGACGATCGCCGGTTCTGATAGTGGGGGTGGAGCCGGTATCCAAGCGGATCTGCGAACCTTTGCCTTTCATCAGGTACATGGCACCTGTGCCCTCACCTGCATTACCGCCCAAAACACATTAGGCGTAACCCGAGTAGATGCCTTACCCCCGGCTGCCGTAGTCGCCCAAATGGTCGCTGTGGTGAGCGATATTGGGGTGCAAGCGGCAAAAACCGGAATGTTACTCAATCAAGACATTATTGCAGCGGTAGCCGCTCAGATTGAGCCTTTGGGACTGAAGCAGCTAGTTGTTGATCCAGTTATGGTATCGCGGACGGGCGCACAACTGATTGATGATGATGCCATTGCCACCTTACGAACCGCATTAATTCCGTTGGCCACAGTTCTCACCCCAAATCGTTACGAAGCCCAAATTTTGGCTAGTCAAACCATAGAGACATTAGCAGATATGCAAACGGCGGCTGAGAAGATTTACCAACTCGGAGCTAAAGCAGTCCTTGTGAAAGGGGGCGGAATGGTGGGTGAATTAAAGGGAACGGATGTTTGGTTTGACGGGCAACAATTAGAACTGCTGACAACAGAAATTGTAAACACGCCTCATACACATGGCACAGGTTGCACCATCTCTGCCGCGATCACCGCCAACTTGGCCCTAGGGCATGAACCACTAACCGCTACTCGTCTAGCCAAAACCTATGTGACTCAAGCCTTACATCATTCACTCGCGATCGGGCAAGGACAGGGGCCAGTCGGACACTTCTTCCCGCTCATGAGAACTGAACCCGATCGCTAATTCACGTAGAGCTACTTGGTTGAACCAAACCCAGTCGCTGGACTGGGAGTTAGCACAGGAGTTGGCTCTGGGAGCGCCATTGTTGCGGCTTGCTTACCACGGGGCGTCACCACCCAATGATTATTTCCTTGCAGGTGGTCATACAACCCCACCACCACCAAGGCATTCTTCAAAATGGTGTAAGCAAAGATAAAGACTGCGTGTTGTGCAAAGTAAAACACAGGATAGCGAATTGCCGCGATCCGCATCGTCACTAACGTTTGATAAACCCCACTAAAAAAGGTCGTTACCGTACAAAACCATAGGTAAGGATTATCCGATGGTGGTAAAAATCCTTGGTACAGGAACAGACTTAAGATTAACGGCAAAATTTGTAAGGCACACAGGGAGTAGACCACACAGTAGTACAGAAGGTAAGTCCAATACAGTTTTTGCCAAATGGTAAATTTGCTCGACTTCCATACCCGTCGCTGATAGCGGAAACTGACTTCTAACCAACCCTGGGCCCAACGTTTGCGCTGAAACCAGAACGAATTGAAGTCGATCGGGGCTAATTCCGTGGTCACAATACTGCGATCGTGGACAATTCGGTAGCCGCTCAATAGCGTCCGCATTGTTGCATCAATATCTTCGGTGAGACGAGATGGGTTAAAGCGAATTTGCTGTAATACGGAAGTCCGCCAATAGCCATTGGAGCCACCAAACAACGCTGAGTCAGTTAGTAACGACTTCGCCGCATGGCTGACCCCATAAACCGACTCAAACTCCACCGCAATATTTTGAGTTAGTAAATTATGGGAGTGATTCCGAATCACATTCCGCCCCTGCACCACGTCATAGTCATGCTCTAACCAACGCCAGGCCCGGAAAAAGCAATCTGCTGCCGGGTGGTGGTCGGCATCCAGAATACACACGATTTCTCCCGTCACAATATCTAAGGCGGCATTGAGATTTTCCGCTTTCGAGTGGCTTCCTTCCACGCGCAGTAATCGTAGCTCTGGATGGAGCAGGGTCAGCGATCGCAACTCATCTTCGATCGCTAAATCGGTTGGTGTGTTATAGGCCAGAATTAGCTCTAGCCCAGCTGCCGGACGCTGAACAGTGTGCAAAATATGCTGCAACGTTTCCAGAATAATGTCCTGCTCATTCGGTAAGTAGGCAGCAACCAAAAACGAACAGCGCGGCAAGGGACTCGATGCCATCGGACGCCGATAACCCGCTACACCTAAAGCAGATTTTGCTTGTCGCAGCAGTCGCTCTACCCGATTTGCAGTGAATTGGGGCGGCTCGATCGCAAATCGGCGCAATAACGCATTGGATGCTTCGACAATAATGATGACCGAACTGAAGAAGAAAAAGGTGGCGATCGCGATATGCACATCCACCAGCACCAAACCATCCAACCGCAAACAGTAGTAAAAAATCGTCGGAATGCCAATCAGCAAAATATGGGTATAGATCAGCTTATGCAGATCAACTGACCACTTCTTCACTTCAGCCGTCCTCCACTCATTAAGGCGAATGTATGAACTCCAACCAACCATGACCTGAACCCCCTGATCGGCAGGGTAATGACCTGAAACTTCCTCACGTTAGAAGCCCTTTCCTGCTGGTTCCAGATCGTCTTCATTCGCCCAAAGCGATCGCTGTCCATTGCTCACCTGACAGAGAAAAACTTCGTGCTCATCCAGGAGCTTTTCTACCTTCAAGACAGTCCAACCCGTCTCCCCCCGGTAGCAAACCTGCTCGCCCACCTGGGGATCCCAAAGGCGAGGTTGGAGCCTAGGGGTGGTAGATAGCACAAAATCTAGATCTCGCCATAGCCCCCGCACAACTCTTTGGAGCAATGGACTCGTATAATCAGCCAACACTGCAAGCATGAATGTCCCCACAACCATTACAGGCAATAGCAGATAATATCGTAGTGGGTCACCTTGGATCACAAGCTGTAGGGTATAGTCCACTACAAATCCATAGATTAAAAAGTAATAGTAACTGTAAGACCCGAACCAGCGCAGTTGAGCTTCCATCCAGCAATGCACGGCGATAATCCGAAATGCCACCATTCCGCATAATGTCAGACCGATCGGTAACAGTAAGTCTGACACAGCCCAACCCCACTGGTAGAACTGGCAGATTGTTCCGACCAGGTAAGTAACCACTCCTACCGTCAAAGCCCGTTGCGGTTGCCAGTAGAGCGGCCCCCGTCCCTGTCGATACCAATGCCCTACCACCATTCCCAGCACAAAAGTACTCAGTTTGGCTAGAAACAAGGCAAAAGGTTGCCAGCCTGCGGGGCTTTCCCACAGAACATAGGTAGGATGTCCCCCCAAACCGTAAATGGCTAGCAAGCGGTAGCCCAGTGTAACAACAACACTCACGACCAGCAAGTTGGCAGTTCCCCAGCGCTGGAGCAAGTGCCAGAGCACAGGGAACACTAACGTAAAGCTAATCACTAATGACATCAACCACCAGGATGCCGTCGTCGCCATGAGTAAATCGCCACTATAGCTAAATAGCAGCGGAAAGGTGGCGCCAGCAAAAATATGCCAGGAGTCAGGCAGCTTACTATCCGTTGCCGCTGCGATCGCAACTAACAGGGGATAGCCTAACCACGCCACAGTCCAAAACGGAATTAACACCCGCAGCAGCCGATGTTTCAGAAAATGACCAGCCTGTAAGGGTTGCTCTTGCAGAGACAGGACCAGGCTAAAACCACTGATAAGAACCAGAACATCAATCAACTGAAACCCAAACCAGGTCAGCGTACATAACAGGGGTAAGACCCCCCCATGCGCTGGGAAACTCAGCGTAGCCGTCGTCAGTTGGCGTAAGTTGTCCCCTAGGCCCGTAGGTTTAGGGGTGTAAGCATAGTCAGAAAACAGTAATTGAGCATGGTATAGGAGCAGCCCGACGACTGCAAAGATCCGCATCCCCTCTAACCAGGCTAAACGCTGCGATCGAGCTACCCTTTGGTTAACCATCGGCGTTTGTCTCTTTTTAAGGTTAAGTAGTCAGGTAATTGGCCATAGTAGTGTGTACAGCCATCCATTAGAACGGCTAACGTTAGCGGTTAAGTGAGGAGGAGCAATACCAGTTTGATCTAGAACTGGCAAACTAGCGATCAATTTATTCGCTGCGACTACTGACAATACAAAGTAACCGAGGAGCTAATTGTCCAAAATCAAACAACAGATCGGTCTTAAATGTATCGTTCAGTCACAGACAAAACAAATTTTTTCTATTAATAACATTAGGTTAGAGCAGTTTATATTTTTTGATGCATAGAAGCGTTATTAGTACGTTTTTAACAAAAGACTACATATTTCTTTATAGTCTAAATGCAGCACAATAGGGGAAACAAGAGCTAACTTTCTGTAGATGCATCCTATGGTCAGTTCGCGATCGCGATGACTTACCCAAAGCTGGCCTTAATAGCTTCGATAACACTGTGGTCGGCGATTAGGTTATTGAATATCGTCAAACTACCCCCTAAATTCTCAACCCGTCATGCCCTATAGCCCAGACTCAGAAGCAGAGTTTTTTCTCCAACAGGGATTGCAGTTGAGTCAGGCTGGTGCCTTTGAAGAGGCAGTCATCAGCTTGGATCGGGCTTTGCGCCTCTGCCCCCACTGGCATCAAATCTGGTACTGCCGTGGGCTGGCCCTTTATGAACTGGGGCGGTTTGAAGAAGCAGTGACCAGTCTTAGCCAGACCTTAGACTTGCAACCCATCTATCCAGAAGCGCTGAATAATCGTGGAATGGCATTGTTTAGCTTGGGCAGCTATGAAGCCGCGATCGCCAGCTATGACAAGGCTCTACAACATAAACCCGATTTTCATCAAGCTTGGTACAACCGGGGGAATGCGTTCGACAAATGTGGTTGTTATGAAGCGGCGCTCGAAAGCTATGACAAGGCTTTAGAACTTGTCCCGGACTATGCCAAATCCTGGTACAACCGGGGAATTACCCTCTGTAAACTGGGTCGCTATGAAGCGGCGATCACCAGCTACGACCAGGCGATCGCCTTTCGCCCCCATTACTCTAATGCCTGGTATAACCGAGCCAACGCTTTATTTCAGCTGCGGCGTTATCTAGAAGCTCTGAGTAGCTATGAGCGAGTATTAAGCATCCGACCCGATTGGCATGGGGTTTGGTACAACCGGGGAAATGTGCTGTGTCGCTTGGGGCGTTACGAAGAGGCCATTATCAGCTACAGCGAGGCTGTCCGCCTTAACCCCAATTTATATGAAGCCTGGTATAACCGAGGCAAAGCGCTGGATGCACTGGGTCGCTATGATGACGCGATCGCCAGCTATAGCACAGCGTTAGATCTGAAACCGGATTTGCCAGAAGCTTGGTATAACTGGGGCCACGCGCTCTATAAATCTGGTCGGTATGAAGCGGCGATCGCGAGTTATGACCAGGCCATCACGCTCAGTCCTACATTTGCTAAAGCTTGGAGTAGCCGAGGGACAGCCTTTCGGAAACTCGGTATGTATGCTGAAGCGCTAACCAGCTATGAGAAAGCCGTACAGTATCAACCCGATTTACACGAAGCCTGGCATGGACACGGCATTGCTCTAGGCCATTTAGGCCAAAACGAAGCCGCCATCACCAGCTACGATCAAGCCTTAGCCATTAACCCCAACTTTTTTCCAGCCTGGTATAGTCGCGGCATTACCCTCAGCCATATGGGGAACTATACCGCTGCGGTTGCCAGTTACGATCGCGCCCTTCAAATTAAACCCGACTCACCCGATGCCATCAGTCGCCGCAATCTGGCGCTAAACTTGTGTGAAGGAAATTCTGAGCCGATGACGCTTAGTTAAGCTGTGGCGGGCAGCATGGCCAACGCGATAGACCTTATTTAAATTTTTCAAACAAAGGATTTACAAAAACCTTAGGGATCTTTAGATAGTCCTCATAATCTTTCGGTAACTCTAAGAACAGGAAGTCCTGAGCTTGAGTGAGCTATGGAGCAGCATCTGGCAACACCTGATCCAGTAACCTGGTATAGTCACGGTAATACTTTGTATGGAATCGGTCACTACGAGGGGGCGATCGTTCGCTACGATAAACTCCTGGCCGTACAGCCTGATCTATACGAAGTTTGGAATTATCGTGGCTACGCATTGGCACATTTGGGTCATCACCGAGAAGCTCTGGCTAGCTTTGCTCAAGCGCTGAAAGTCAATCCAGAATTTGCTCTAGCCTGGCATGGGCAAGGGATTAGTTTAGCGAACATCGGCCAATATGAGTCAGCTTTGGCGAGTTTTGACCGAACCCTCAAGCTGAACTCGCAGGATGCTAAAGCCTGGTATAACCGGGGAAATGCATTAGTCCACTTACAACGGTATGACGAAGCGTTAGACAGCTTTAATCGAGTGATTGACTTGACCCCAAACCACTACAAAGCTTGGTATCACCGCAGTCGGATGTTATCTAACCTCAATCGTTTGGAAGAGGCATTAACCAGTCTAGAGCACGCGCTCGAGCTGAAGCCAAACTGTTACTACATTTGGAACTGCCAAGGCACCGTGCTAAGAAAGTTGGGACGGTTTCAGGCCGCGATCGCCAGTTTCGATCGCTCTCTAGAATGTAAACCGAATAACCCTGACGCTTGGTATCACAAAGCTCGTTGCTATGCCCTACAAGATAACTCTGATTTAGCCCTGAGTTATCTCCAACGGGCAATCAAACTCAATCCCAGCTTGTATCGAGCCTTAGCCAAAATTGATGCTGATTTTCGTCAACTGATAGAATCCCAATCATTCCGGGCATTACTTCATAAAAGTAACTGACTAACAGGATGAATTGGGGGCATTTCCCGATGTGCTATCCAGGGTTTCCGCCATCCTCACCGTTCTTCGAGAAATCTTTATGCCAGACTGTTCATCTTCCATCCCTACTGGGCATCTTTAATACATAGCTACAGAAAACTGTCATCTCCTATACCTGAATGACGGTTTGCACCACGCCTTGTTAGTCCATATCCCTACCCCACACCCGCGTTCCTACAGGAGAGGTTATGAGCCACGTTCAAGACATTGAAGTCATCTTCTTGTTTCAGAAAGGGCTTTACCTGAATAAACAAAAAGACTACGAAGCGGCGATTGCTACCTATGACCGGGTGCTAGAGCTACAACCGGACTATCCGGATACCTGGTATAACCGTGGCAATGCCTTCTATCATCTCGGACGGTATGAAGAAGCGATTGCCAGCTATGATGAAGCCCTGGCTTATGAACCTGGATTCCCAGAGGCCTGGAATAATCGGGGTAGCGCTTTGGATGACCTACAACGCTACGAAGATGCGATCGCCAGCTACGATCAGGCGATTAAGTTTAGATCAAACTACCAGTGGGCCTGGTACAACCGGGGCATTTCCCTCCGCAACCTGGGACGATAT
Source organism: Microcoleaceae cyanobacterium (assembly GCA_036703105.1). GTDB lineage: Bacteria > Cyanobacteriota > Cyanobacteriia > Leptolyngbyales > Leptolyngbyaceae > Pantanalinema. Next base: position 2,595 of record DATNPU010000280.1, on the reverse strand, counting down.
GAAGAAGCGATCAACAGCTATGACCGGGCGATCGAGTTCAAACCCGATTATTACTGGGCTTGGTACAACCGGGCGCTAGCCATGCGGCAACTGGGCAAGTTAGAGCATGTGGTGGCCAGCTACGATAAAGCCTTGGAATTTAAGCCAGATTTTGAAGAGGCTTGGAGTAACCGAGGGAATGCTCTATACCACTTAGGGCAACTAGAAGATGCGATCGCTAGCTACGACAAAGCTTTGGAACTAAAACCCGACGCTCCCAATACCCTTTACAACAAAGCCTGTTGTCATGCGTTACAGGGGAACTACGATCTGGCCTTTAGCAATCTGCAACGGGCCGTTGAGCTTAACCCCCAGGAGTACCGAGAGATTGCCAAAACCAATTCCGATTTTGACGGTTTGCGGAGTGATGAGCGGTTCCTAGCCTTAATTAACGGCTAACGTTTTCACTCTCCGGTTCAACTGCATCACCTCACATGCTAATGGCGATCTGCTATTAGCATTTTCGTCTTCAGGTCTACTCCCACTAGGATGGCAGTTTTGTCATTGAGTTGAATGACTGAGTTAAGCTAGGCGATATTCGCCTTTTAGACATCACGCTATGTTGAAACTCTTTTCTACGTGTTTCCTCTTAGGCGGATTGAGCTTGGTTGTAGGGTGTGCTGCCACTACGCCACGATCGCTCAATTCACCTCAGGATAGTGCAGCCCCAGCGGCAGTTACTACCCCTGCTGTCAAAGCCCGAGCTGCGGCTAAAGATGCCCAGCAGAAAGCACTGGATCGATCAACGATGGATCCAAGTCTCCAACCTTCTCCCTCACCCTCCACACAGCCATAGCCCCTGGCACTGCCTTGTTGGCGCCTTAAACAGGGCATAATCTTCTCGATTTTCTCCTCCAGACATCGTCACTTTGAGCAATGCTATGAACCAGACTGAAGACTCACAAATTCTTTACAGTCAAGGGCATGTCCTACGAGAACTGGGTCATTATGAGCGGGCAGTCACCAAATACGATCGCGTTCTTGCCGTCCAGCCCGATGATTACAAAGCCTGGAGTTGTCGAGGCTATGCATTGGAAGGATCAGGACATTACGAAGATGCGGTCAAAAGTTTTGAGCGATCGCTGGCCATCCAACCGAAATTCGCACCCGCGTGGCAGGGTAAAGGCATCGCTCTAGCCAAGCTCACCCGCTATGAAGAAGCGCTATCCAGTTTCGATCGGGCCATGAAACTGCAACCGGATGACTACCGGGCTTGGCAAAATCACGGCAAAGCCTTGATGAGTTTATGTCGGTATAAGGAAGCGATCTCCAGCTTTGACAAAGTGCTGGAATTGAAATCAGATAGCTATAAAGCTTGGTACAACAAAGCCGTCGCTCAAAGTTGCCTTAACCGCTATAAGGAAGCGCTTTGCAGCTTAGATAATGCGCTGATTATTAATCCTAAATGCCACTATGCCTGGAACTACCGGGGTATGGTGTTAGCCAAATTAGGGCAGTATCAAGACTCTCTCGCGAGCTTTGAAAAAGCACTACAAATTAAACCTCGGAATGCTAATTCCTGGTATGGGATTGCTTGTTGCTATGCCCTACAAGAACATATCGAGAAAGCCGTCGATTACTTAAAACGGGCGATCGATTTCAGTCCCTATTTGTGTCGCTTGATGGCCAACACAGACCCCAACTTTAACCGAATTCGCACTGATCCACGGTTCCAAGCATTAGTTCAAGACGAAATTTAGTTCAGCCTACTTTAATGCTTGTTGGGCACTTTCTGCCATCTGGATTAAGGTTTCCAGCTCAGGAGTAACGGCAGGGAACAGCCCATCAGGCTCCGTTTCTTTTAGCCAGAGTAAATACTCAATATTGCCAGCCGGGCCTTGAAGAGGCGACCAGGTCAGCCCCTGGTACTGCCAACCCAGTGCTTGCGCTGCTTGTAATACCTGCTGAATCGCGATCGCGTGATCTCTTGGCTCCCGGACTACTCCATGCTTGCCGACACGATCGCGCCCCACTTCAAACTGCGGCTTGACTAATAGCACCGCTTCCTTCGGTGAACGCAACAGTTGCCATAGAGCTGGCAATACTTTAGCCAGGGAAATAAACGATACATCCATCACGCCTAAATCCGCCCAAGGGCGATCGTCCCCATAGAGATCCGCCGGAGCCAGATGCCGAAAGTTGGTACGCTCCCGTAAGGTAACTCGCGAATCTTGGCGCAAACTCCACGCCACCTGCCCATAGCCAACATCAATGCCATAAACATGGGTTGCTCCGGCCTGCAACAGGCAGTCAGTGAAGCCCCCTGTGGAAATGCCCCCATCTAAGCAAATCCGATCCTCTACAGAAATCGCAAATTCCGCGATCGCCTTGGCTAATTTCTCCCCACCTCGCGAAACATAGGGCGATCGTTGGCGGACTTTTACCTGTGCCGCGACATTCACTTCAGTTCCCGGCTTGTCGATCACCTGTTGGTTCACCGTCACTTCTCCCGCCCGAATTAGCCGTTGTGCCTGTTGGCGGGTTTCACACAAATTCAGTTCAACCAATAGGGTATCCAGACGTTGCTTTACAGGCATAAATTTACTGTCCTTTCAG
>DATNPU010000278.1:0-22619 GCA_036703105.1 Microcoleaceae cyanobacterium | reverse complement strand
GGGATTCTGATTCATCCAACAAATCCAGATCGATCGCAGCCTCGGCCGCAGGTTCGACCAGCAAGGACTCATTTAGGCTGAAACCGGCATCAGCCTCATCAGGCGTAGGAAGTTCAAGATCTGCCAGCCCGCCAGTATCGTCCAGGTTGAGGTCAAATTCATTGTCCTGAGCTAGATCTAAATTTAGATCTGCCTCTGAAGACAGGGGGCTAGAAGGCTCGAAGTTGGCTGACGGCTCTGAGTCCTCTAGGTTGAATTCTAAGGCATTATCCGGTATCGCTTCTGGGCTGAAAGATGCCCCCAGGTTGAAATCATCCACTAGTGACTCTTCCGTCACCGACTCATCGATCGCCAAATCAAAGCCAGCCGAGCCATTTAATTCAGACAAATCCAGATTCAGCGAGGGTTCCGGGGCATCATTTGTGCTCAGAAGTTCTGAGAAACCCATATCCTGATCGTGAGGTGGCTCGGTAACCGGTAGTTCCAGATCCTCTAAGCCAACCAAGTCATCTGAAGTAGAAGGTTCTGAGGACAGATCCAGGTTATCCAGACTGTCTGAGAATGCATCGGTTTCTGGAAACTCAGGGGTTGCCGTTAGCGAATCTTCTGGCAACGACAGGTCGGCTAGCTCTAGATCGCTACCAAAATCATCTCCCGTCAACTGTTCGGTAGCGTTGAGTGTGCCTAGATCCAAGTCGGATAAATCCTCAGCCGACGAAGCATCAACCAAGCCAGACAACGAGAACCCGGCGTCCAAGTTGCCACTGGGTGATTGGTCAGCGGTTAAGTCGGCAAACGACACTTCTCCCGCTGGAGGTGGTGCCATTTCCAGCTCTAACCCATTTAAATCAGAGCCACCGAAGGAATCTATGGCGGGGGATTCCGGTTCAGGTAGATCACCGAGGTCATCTAAAGCCGCGATCGTCGCGTTTGCTTCCGGCGTATCTGCTAACGTTAACTCAGGCTGCTCTGGAGTATCCGCAAATAAGTCTTCAATTTCGGATGCACTTGGGCTAGATTCCTCTGGGGGCTGGTAGGTCTGATATACCGGCAAACTGCCTACTTCTGCTTGAGCAATATCAACGAAGACCGACTGAGCTTGGACGCTAACCTTTTGAATTTGTCTACCGTCTAACAGAAAGCTGTACCCAGCCTCAGCAGTCTCCGGTTGAGCAATCACTAAATTCAACTGATGTCCAGCATCCAGAATCAGATCTTGAACTGTCCCGATCGCTTGCCCCTGTTTATCAATGACGGCAAAGCTCTTGAGTCTGCTTCTCAGATTATTCAAGTTATCAAGTAGTATTCTGAGGCGATCGGCATCCGGTTCCGTCGGTCCAGATGGCATTACAGATGGTTGATGACTCATGTTCCTGCCTTAATTAAGCTACGAAACTACAATTCGGACTTGAACGTGTCTAAGAGGTACAGACAGGATTCATCAACTGACTTCGTTGATAAATCAATGGAAAAGGGCGAGGTTTGCAGGCGCTTTTTTACTAGAACGTCATCATAGCCCAGCCCAATTTAGGGTTGGGAGGTTGCATTCTCTTGAATCAGAACTTTTTTAATCTGAATTTTTTCCCGCACGTATGTTTCCCGTTGAATTTCGGGAACTTCTTCATAAATTTCTACCCGAATCACTTCGCCTTCCTGGAGATCAGTTATTGCGCGGATACTTTCAGGATTAGAATCTTTCGTCAAAATCAATCCACCTTCGGAAGATGCAAAGGAGCCACGATCGCCCAATTCATAGCTGTTAGCTTCGTCAAGAGACACGTCCCTGTTCCTCATTACCTAAGTTGATACCATGATATTAAAAATCTCCAAATGGAACGGGTTTTTTCTGCCGCTCCTCCATTGACTTCAGCTACCTGATTAAGATTTGTTAATTTTAAGATTTAACTGCTTCTTCAGAGGCAAGCAATGGCTAATACTAGCAATCCCCCTTAACCCCCAAAAATAACTGTTAATTAAACGGAAATCCTTGCCCATAAAAACTGCATTGATTTGATTGAACCTCAGCATGGAAATTAAGTCCTGGATGACGGTAATTTGCCAATTACGGGCGATCGCAGTCATTCGTGCTCCAACATTTGAATTAGGCTGCCAGATGGCAACCGCGGTCGCTCAAGGTGGGATGCGGTTGATCGAGATTACCTGGAATAGCGATCGGGCACCGGAATTGATTGCTTACCTGCGGGAAGCCTTGCCAGACTGTGCGATCGGTACAGGGACGCTGCTGACGACCCACCATTTGCGGGAAGCGATCGGGGTTGGAGCCCAGTTTTTGTTTAGTCCTCATGTTGACTTGGGGATGATTCAAGCGGCAGTTGAACACAATATACCCATGATTGCTGGCGCTCTTTCTCCCACCGAAATAATTCAAGCATGGCAGGCAGGTTGCAGTAGTGTGAAAGTGTTTCCTGTCCAAGCTTTAGGGGGCGTGGACTACATTCAAAGTCTGCAAGGGCCGTTAGGCAGCATTCCCTTGATTCCGACTGGGGGAGTGACGTTAGCCAATGCTGCCGACTTCCTGCAAGCAGGTGCCGTTGGGGTGGGACTATCCGGCTGTTTATTCCCCAAAGCGGCGGTGCAGCAAGGTCAGTGGCAAACGATCGCTGAGCAAGCCCATCACTTAGTCACTATGATGCAGGACTGGGCTGGGCAGAGCCATGAGAACGCCAATAAAGGGTTAGGCGTAAACAATTAACACCAAACAACTTTCGTTAAAGGTTCGCAATATCCTGAGACAGCCCAATTTTGGCGGAATTACGATGGGAATGAGGAGTATTGAACATACGACGATGAAATACCGGATTTCCTTGACTGGGTTAAGTCATGTTGGGCTATTCTTCAGTTCTTTGATGTTGTTAGGTAGTCTTAATCTAGTCGCTAACCCAGGACGATCGATAGCCCAGGATCAAGTGCCTCAAGTCGATCAGATTGCGACTGCGATTACTAATTTGAAACAATCGACCGATCGCTGGATTGAGATCGACTTATCCAGTCAACGGTTGATTGCCTGGGAAGGCGGAGTTCCTGTTTATGCAGTGATTGTCTCAACGGGTAAGTCATCTACCCCAACTGTCACTGGCGTATTTGCCATTCAAACCCGGCTTCGCTATGCCCGGATGCAAGGCGAGGATTATGATGTCCCCGATGTTCCCTATACCATGTACTACTACGGTGGGTATGCGATTCACGGAGCCTACTGGCATCATAACTTTGGCACTCCAGTCAGTCATGGGTGTGTCAATGTGGCGGTGAACCATGCTGGTTGGTTATATAACTGGGCAAAGGTGGGGACTCCGGTTGTAGTACGTGATTAAGTGAATGACAACTTCTGGCTCAGATTGGCAAACCTGCGATCGCTTTTTAGAACTCCGTTCTCATTGGTTCACGCTCATCGGAGAACATCTGATCGACGATCGGCAGCAACCTTTAGATTACTGGCGGGTAGAACGAGCCGACTCAGTGATTGTGTTACCCATCCAATCCGCTCAGTTAATTCTCCCGCCACCGGCTTACCGTCCCGGCATTAGTCGGTGCAGTGTCGATTTTCCAGGGGGACGGCGACCAGAAGACAAATTACCGGAAGTCGCTGCCGGTCTGATCTTGCAACGAGAACTAGGAGTTGATCCCACCGCGATTGCAGACTTAACGCCTTTGAATACAGAAGGGTGGGCTGTGAATAGTTCCTTCTCTAACCAACGGCTATACGGATTTGTCGCCAGCATTCAGCCAGAGTTTGAGTTACCTAATGATCGCATCGGAATGAGGGTGGCGATTACTGACACAGGCATTCAAGCGCTACTAAAAACCTTAATTTGCTTGCAATGCCGAGCGTTGGTACTGCAATGGTGGTTCGATCGCCAAACCACGGACTGAACAAATTTTTACTGTTTTATTGCGGCCTGACTGGCTTAACACGACTGATTAACCCAATCCAGTGAGATCGCGATCGGTTTCCTGATTCGTCCCAATCCAATTGGTAGTCGTTCTATAGGTCAACCCTCTCATTAGCAAAGAGTTACTATGAACGCGCGGCTCACAGTGGTGCTAACCATCCTGGCAGTCACCAGCACCAGTTTTTCCGGGATCGCTCAAACTACCCCTAACCTACCGGATGCTCAGGGAGATTATTACCGTAACGACACTCCCGTTAAAGGCACCGCACCTCGTCCATTGATGGCAGGCTCATTGTGGCAAGTCGTGGCTACCGGATTAAACTGTCGCCAGGAACCCGGAGCGGATCAAGCTGTGGTACGCCAGTACCGTCAGGGCGACATTTTGCAGGTAGAAGTCTACCGGGGTGGGTCAGATGAAGTGTTACTGAATACGAAAGATGCCAGCGGCAAACCCTGGATGCCTGTGCGCGGCAAACGATCGGCCGATCGCTGTTATGTCAGGGCAAATCAGCGCTATATCCAACCAGTGACGGAGTAATTCCTGGTGTCGCCGTCGGAAACACCTGTAGAGCTGACGCTGTAGCAGATAGCCTCACTCTGGTTCCGATCGGTAAAGCCGTTCGAGCCGCGATCCGGGCATAAAGTGCTTTCCCAGATGGAGCCAACAAGCAATAACGATGCTCCCGCCCCAAAAATTGGCGATCGCGAATGATCACCGTTGCCGTTTCATCCGGCTCTAAGGTCAGATCTTCAGGACGCAGCATTAGATCCCCTAACTCACGTCGATCTTTCCCATCTCGCATCGGAGTCGTCACCTCAAAACAACCCACCTCGGTTTCCCAGGCTTTACCGTTAAATCGAGCTGGCAGAAAATTAGCCTGGGTAACAAATTCGGCTACAAACCGGGAAGCTGGATCCTGGTAGATGGTTTCAGGCGTCCCAAACTGTTCAATCTGGCCCTGACGCATCACCGCTACATAATCCGAAATCGATAATGCTTCCTCTTGATCATGAGTGACAAAAATGGCCGTTGTCCCCGTTCGCTGCAAAATCTCCCGGACTTCCTGCCGTAGCCGTAGCCGCACCTGGGCATCCAAATTACTCAGCGGTTCATCCAACAAAATTAAACTAGGACGAGGAGCCAAGGCCCGCGCCAGGGCAACCCGTTGCTGCTGTCCGCCGGACAGTTGATGCGGATAGCGGTTTTCTAACCCGGCCAATCCTACTAACTCGATCGCCTCGGTCGTCAGTTTACGAATTTGTTCTGCTGGATAACGGCGACCACGTTTGCGTCCTGGCTGCACCAGTCCAAAGGCGACATTCTTCGCCACAGTCAAATGAGGAAATAAGGCGTAATCCTGAAACACCATACCAATGTCCCGATGTTCTGGCACCACCCATCGATCGGGACTGGCTACAAGCTGTCCGTTCAGGACGATCGCACCCGACTGCGGACGCTCAAAGCCAGCAATTACTCGCAATAACGTTGTTTTGCCGCAACCCGAAGCGCCTAGCAAGCTCAACAACGCTCCTGTCGGTAACTGAAAGGAAATGTGATCAATCGTGGGCGGCAGCTTAGGGGAAAACTGCTTACTCAAATTGTCTACCTGCAAAATTACCGGTTCAGTCATGCCCCTCAGTCCCTTACGATCGCTCTCAGTCGGCAAACCATCAGCTCGATTCAGTACAGTCTGACGCGACTGTAGCTTCAGACTTTGCCATTATTGCAATTTATCATCAATAACCCTGGCCCGTATAGTAGAGTAGTTTCGGAATAATTCTCATTAAGCTGGCAGGTCAGATCGGTTCATGACTGTGTTTCCCAACCCTCGTTCCTTCACCATGCCCCGACCGCTGTTGGGAGGCTGGACGATTTTAGTTTTAACGATCGCGGCCATGATTGCCGCCCCCATCCTGGTGGTTCTCAGCGCTGTCTTTGTCAACTCTGGAGATACCTGGCAGCATCTTGTTGCCACAGTTTTGCCAACTTATATCACCAACTCGCTTCTACTGATGGTTGGTGTGGGAGGGGGCGTAACGCTAATTGGCGTCGGCACAGCCTGGTTAATCACCCTCTGCCGGTTTCCGGGACGTTGGCTATTTGAGTGGGCATTACTTCTGCCCTTGGCGGCTCCGGCATACCTGCTAGCTTATGTCTACACCGATATTCTGGATTTCTATGGGCCTGTTCAAACCAAGCTCCGGGAAATCTTTGGGTGGCAGACTGTTCAGGATTATTGGTTTCCCAATGTGCGATCGCTGTGGGGAGCGATCGCCATGCTGACGCTCGTGTTATACCCCTATGTTTATTTGCTGGCGCGATCGGCATTCTTATCGCAATCCATTTGCATGTTAGAAGTGTCGCGCAGTTTGGGTTGTAGTCCCTGGCGAAGCTTTTTCACCATTGCCTTACCGCTCGGCCGACCCGCCATTACGGCCGGATTGTCATTAGCCCTGATGGAAACCCTGAATGATTATGGCACCGTGCAATATTTTGGTGTGGATACGTTCACAACTGGCATCTACCGGACTTGGTTTGGCATGGGCGATCGACCCGCCGCTACCCAACTAGCAGCCTTATTAACCCTATTTGCCCTAGTCCTGATTCTGCTGGAACGCTGGTCACGGGGGCAGGCCAAGTATTACCAAACGGCCAATGCTGTACAACCTTTGTCCACTTATCAATTGCACAGAGTGCGGGCGATCGCAGCAATGGTCGCTTGTAGTCTACCGATCCTACTCGGATTTCTGGTTCCAGCAGGAGTCCTGCTCCAGATGACGTTAGCCATGCCTAGTGCCGCTTCCGAGGTTGAATCCGCTGATGACTACGCTAGCAATGATTTCGCCGCTAGTGGCTTTGGAGATAGTCGTGCTGCTGATGCCTTCTGGAGTTTTGCCAGCAATAGCTTTACGTTAGCTGCTGTCACTGCTCTAGTGGCCGTGCTGCTAGCAGTGATTCTGGCCTATGGGCTACGGTTACAACCCACTCGCGGCATACGTCTGGCGACCCAAGTATCAGCAATAGGGTATGCAGTACCCGGATCGGTGATTGCCGTTGGGGTTTTGTTGCCGATCGGGAATTTAGATAATGCGATCGATGCCTGGATGCGGTCTAGTTTCGGGATTTCGACTGGGTTACTTCTAAGCGGCACGATCGCAGCACTGGTGTTTGCGTATCTCGTTCGCTTTTTGGCAGTGTCATTTGGGAGCGTGGATGCCAGTTTATCTAGCATTAAACCCAATTTAGATGATGCCGCTCGCAGTTTAGGACATAGCTCTATCAGTACTTTGGCACGGGTTCATGCCCCATTGATGTGGAGTGGGGTTCTGACCGCCGCCATGCTGGTGTTTGTGGATGTGATGAAAGAACTGCCAGCCACTCTGATTGTCCGACCGTTTAACTTCGATACGTTGGCAGTTCGGGTGTATAACCTAGCATCGGATGAACGCTTGGCCGAGGCGGCAGCTCCTGCACTCGCGATCGTCTTAGTCGGTCTACTTCCCGTCATCCTACTCAGTTGGAAACTGACACACTCTCGCACCAATCGTGAACAGCCACTGGGCTAACGGAGGCACACCCTACTGAATCGCTTTCATAATGAAGTCAGCCAATTCAATCAGTTGTTTTTTGTTAAATGCGTCTAACAGCACCCTGGCAGCCGCTCTCGGCTCTAAGGGCACAGAAATCTGTTGCAGCTTGCTTGGAGATGTAGCCACTTCACGGACGGGTTCTACTGAAGGGGCCGCTGATACCGATGGCTGAGCGATCGACACAGGTTGGCTGGCTGGCACCAGACGTTGGAGATTGGCGCTAGGAGCGATCGCAGTCGGTTTTCCAGCGACTAATAGATCGCCAGCTTGTTTCAAATCTTTAATCAGCAGCGGAGCCAGCAAGGGATAGGAATTCTTCGGATTCGCGATCGCCTGTTGTGCCAGTTGCATTAAGTGGCGCCATTCCGCGCTGGTATGAAGCTGAGCCATTCGGCTGCACAGGGTTCCTAGTTGTTGCCGAGTGGTTGGTGTATCCCCCTGCTTAAACAGTTGCAGCATCAACTTCAAAGCATGATTCACTAAGGCGCCTACATCTTTACTCGCCTTAGCAGGTGTAGGTGTAGGTGCAGCAGGCACTCCTTGGATTAACCGCAAAATGTACGCTTGCAGTTCATGGAAGGCAGGTTCTACAGCCTGTACTGTCTGCATCGCCGCATCTTCGCGCAGCCCGTAGGGTGATTGCAGTTCTTCAATCAGTTCTTTTAAAGTGTCAAACCCTTGCAAAAACAAGGTTTCGACCTGTTGATCCACTTTAACCGAGTTTTCCTTTAACAGCTTGAAGCAATCTTCCAGATGATGCCCAACCTTTTGGATGCTACCAAACCCCAACATTGCCGCTCCTCCCTTGACCGAGTGAGCCGCCCGAAATAACTCATTCATCTGCTCAGGATCAGCCATCGTGGATTGCAAGTTGAGCAGCCCCTTTTCGATCGTATCGAGATGCTCTTTGGCCTCCTCGATAAAATAGACCACGATTTGTTGTTGTTTTGTTGCCTGCACAACCCTATCCCCCTCAGTGCTAACGTGGGATCAAATTCCGAGATGGAACGTTGAACGATACTCTGAAACTGTGATTTGCTCCAGCCAATCGATCGCGGCTATTTAGCCATGCTGGTCACTTCAGTTTACGAGTCTAAAGTTCTAGTCATCAAGAACCATTGGGAGCTTTGATTTCTGCATCTAGTGTTCCCATCTGATCCCAACTTTTATCTCATTCCAGAATGAATCTGCTATGACTGATCTAAATGTGCCCGTCACCTATGAAGGAGGCTGCCATTGCGGCGCCGTGAGGTTTCAGGTGGCGATTGACCCTGACCAGCATGAAGTGGTGGAGTGTAATTGCTCCATCTGCCGGAAAAAAGGCTTTCTGCATCTGATTGTTGCCCAGGAGCGCTTCACGTTACTTCAAGGTCACAATGCGTTAACCACTTATACGTTTAATACTGGCGTCGCTAAACATACATTCTGCCGAATTTGTGGCATGCATCCGTTTTATACGCCGCGATCGCATCCTGATGCCATTGATGTCAATGTCCGGTGTCTAGATGGGGACCAATTATCTCGCTTCCAAGTGCAACCTTTTGATGGCCAAAACTGGGAAGAGAATGCCGACACACTGAAACCCGCGAGCTAAATGCGAAAAAAGCGTCCTGTACGAGAGGACGCTGCTTGAATGAGGGAGTAAGAAAAGTTCGCTGAGTTAGCTAATGGTAGGAGCGACTAGCGCGATCGGTTGGATTTCGCCAGCAGCCAGATCCAGTGGGAAGTTATGAGCATTGCGTTCATGCATGACTTCAATCCCCAAATTGGCGCGGTTGAGGATATCCGCCCAGGTGTTAATCGTGTTGCCTTGACTATCGAGGATAGAGCTATTGAAGTTCAATCCATTTAAGTTAAAGGACATCGTGCTAACCCCAAGAGCGGCGAACCAAATACCAATCACAGGCCAAGCGGCCAGGAAGAAGTGTAGCGATCGCGAGTTGTTAAAGCTGGCATACTGGAAGATCAACCGACCAAAGTAGCCATGAGCCGCCACAATGTTGTAGGTTTCTTCCTCTTGGCCGAATTTGTAGCCGACGTTCGCCGATTCCAATTCGGTGGTTTCCCGCACCAGGCTAGAAGTGACCAAGGAACCATGCATGGCAGAGAACAACGCTCCACCAAATACACCCGCTACACCTAACATGTGGAAAGGATGCATCAGGATATTGTGCTCCGGTGAGAACACAATCATGAAGTTAAACGTACCGGAAATTCCCAGCATCATGCCATCCGAGAAGCTACCTTGCCCGATCGGATAGATCAAAAGCACAGCTGTAGCAGCGGCTGCCGGAGCCGAAAAGGCCACCGGAATCCAGGGGCGCATCCCCAGCCGATAGCTGAGTTCCCATTGCCGCCCCATGTAGGCATAAACGGCAATCAAGAAGTGCAGCACAATCATCTCGTAAGGGCCACCGTTATATAGCCACTCATCCAGAGAAGCGGCTTCCCAAATCGGGTAGAAGTGGAGGCCGACTGCCGCCGAAGTGGGCACAACGGTAGCCGAAATAATGTTGTTGCCGTAGAGCAGAGAACCGGAAACGGGTTCCCGAATCCCGTCAATATCAACGGGAGGTGCCGCAATAAACGCGAGGACAAAGACGATCGTTGCGACTAACGCAGTCGGAATCATCAGTACACCAAACCAGCCCACATACAGCCGGTTCTCAGTACTGGTGACCCAGGTACAAAACCGATCCCATAAACTGGCGCGATCGCGCCGTTGTAATGCAGTTGTCATGATTCCAAAGAGGTATGAATTGATGGCAAACCAGCACTTCTGTTCGCCTTTATATTTAATAACTAATTAGTTATAAAGTTGTCAAACAATTATTAGCAGAGGTGTTTGGTGCAGAGATTCGGCCAACCGCCTGGATGAGGTTTCATTTACACCACCACCTGATTACCGCGATCGCATCATGGGCTAGTAATGTGGTAAACATGCCGCTAACCTTTTGTAGGGGTGATACTGATGACGTTGCTTCAGACCCAACACCCTCTCTAAGCAACTCCACCCTATACGCGATGCCCTAACGATCGAGGTAGCCGATGAATGCTGAAGAATTGCTGAAGCAATATACTGCCGGACAACGGAACTTTCACCGCATTACCCTACGTGAAGTTGATCTGATTAACTTGCAACTCCAACAGATCGATCTTAGCCAAGCGGATCTGCGGCAGGCCCGTTTAGGTAAAACAAATTTCAGTCAAGCGATCTTCCAGGCCGCAGATTTGAGTGAAGCGCTACTATGGGGCACCGATTTGAGTGATGCGGATTTATCCCATGCCATTCTGCGGGAAGCGGATTTAAGTGGGGCTAAGTTGCCGCAAGCCCGCCTGGCCTCTGCCAATTTAATGAAAGCCAGTTTGTGTGGCGCTAACTTAGTTCGAGCAGATTTATCGAATGCGCTGTTAACTGAAGTTGATCTCCAGCCCGGAGCCGACTACCGCACCGATTTAGGTCATGCGGTATTACAGGGAGCCAATTTAAGCTATGCCCATTTAGGCGGAGCATTACTGCACCAAGCTAATTTGGACGGCGCTAAACTCTGTCGCGCTTCATTATCAAGACGTGCCCATCAAGGGGTGGCTGGCGTGGATCTAAGTGAAGCCAGCTTACGAGGGGCTGACCTCAGCTACGCCGATCTGACCGGAGCCATTCTACGAGGCGCCAACTTGAGTGATGCTGACCTAACAGGCACAATTTTGACCGATGCGGACTTGCGAGGAGCCATTATGCCCGATCGCACCATCCACCATTAAAAGCAATGGTCATGAAACTAACTCCATGACCACTGATTCCTTTACAAATTGGCTTCGATCGCTTGGCGATACTGGCTTTTTTGTTTCACCCCTTTCAGTTCATCAATCTTCTCTTTGTGCTTGAAGAATTGGATCGTTGGTGTGCCAACGACTCCGGCTGCTTCCGCAATTTCGGGATCTTGTTCAATGTCAATTTCCACGTAATGAATCTTGCCGTCAAACTCATCCACCACCTTGCTAAGGATCGGCTTCAAGGTATGGCAGGGACCACATTGGGGCGAGGCATATTTCACCATAATCAGACGATCGCTTTCGTGGTACAGCTTGCGTAAGGCATAACTGCCTTCATGCCGGGTGCGATCGACATCAAAGCCAGAAGCTTGTTCCTCTTCAGTTTTCTTGGTGGCTGGAGTCGCCGCATGGACTTCGGCTTCTGTCGTCTGGTGAAACTCCTGAATTAACTGATGGCTGGAGAGCCAGCGTTCTGCTAGCATCGCCGCCATACACCCAGTTCCCGCCGCTGTAATGGCCTGCCGATACTCATGGTCTTGCACATCACCAGCCGCAAATACCCCTTCGACACTGGTATTGACGCCTGCTTTGGTCACAATGTAACCGACATCATCCAATTCCAGTTGTCCTTTAAATAAGGAGGTATTGGGCGTATGCCCGATCGCGTAGAACAAGCCTTTAACGGGTAAATCAACGGTTTCCCCAGTTTGCCGATTGTGTAACTTCACCCCTTGCATGTGCTGATCATCGCCATACACATCCAAAACTTCAGTATTCCAGTGAATCGTAATTTTGGGATTCTTCAGTACCCGATCCTGCATGGCTTTACTGGCTCGCATTTTGTCGGTTCTGACTAGCAAATGCACATGAGAACCATACTTAGTCAAATAAATTGCCTCTTCTGCGGCGGAATCACCACCTCCGATTACCGCTAATTCAGCCGATCGAAAAATTGGCGTGGCCCCATCACAAATGGCGCAAGCCGAAATGCCCCGGCTCCAGAACTGATGTTCACAGGGTAAACCTAACCGTTTCGCCGTCGCTCCAGTCGCAACAATCACACTATGCGCCCGGACTTCTCGCTCACTCGAACGAATCACAAACGGACGCTGGCTTAAATCAACAGACTCAACATCTTCAGTAACTAGCTCCGCCCCCCAGCGGACAGCCTGCGCCTTCATCCGATCCATTAATTGGGGGCCGGTAATTCCTTCGGGAAAACCAGGGAAGTTCTCAACCTCAGTGGTTGTCATGAGTTGCCCACCCGGTAACCCTCCAGCCTGAAATCCTTCAAAGACAAATGGCTTCAGATTTGCCCGAGCCGCATAGATCGCTGCGGTGTATCCTGCCGGTCCAGAACCAATAATGACTAAATTTTCAATGGTTGAGCTGGCCATCACTTTAACAAACTCATAACGACTACGCTTAGTATAACGTAATCATTTCCAAAAATTAAAGAGTGGACAAATATCTTCTGCCCACTCTTTAATATCAGGATCTAAACAATAGAGATCGTATTCAGACAACAGCCTATTAGGTGTTCAGGTTTTCAAAACCAGTACCACAGCTTGGGCCGGTGCTGACGTTGCTGCCAGAGAAAGAAACACCTGCTGGGTTGCCAGCCGTTGGACGAGTTGATTGACACAGAGCAGCCAGAGTGGTCGCTTCGTTACCAGTTGCACCCGTTAGACCAATTTGTACCCCACCGGTATGAGCCCGTAGCGTAGCCGCATTCTTCGGATAGGACAGGTTGATTACGGAAGTGGTGCCAGGAGTGCTGATCGTGTAGGTGTAGTTGGTGCTATCTGTCTTAATACCCAGACCTAGCAAGGAAATATCCGAAGCAAAAGTATTTTTCTCCAGGAAGTAAGCTTGCTGCGTCCGGTTCATGGAACCTACGTACTGCTTCGACTCCGATTCCTTCGCTTTGTTAGCTTGGTTCAGGAAGGATGGTAGAGCGATCGCAGCCAGAATCCCGATGATGATGATCACAACCAACAGTTCAATCAGGGTGAAGCCTTCGTCTTGCTTCTTCTGAGCGAGGTGTTGCAGGAACTTGGCTTGAAATTCGGATTTCATGAGAGGTTTCTCCTTATTAGGCGCGGGGTATTTGGTTCTAACTCCTGGATGTAACTTACCCCGCGATTTCAGGTTTCATATCACCTCTGGCAAAAAAACTTTTTCAGATTGGCAAAAAATTAGGCTCATAATGCTGAATGCCTTGTTTGGCAAGGATCTTGCACGATCAGGCGGTCAGTGGGGTTTGCTATGCAATTTGTAATAACAGTCTTGCAGGGTTAGAGAGGTGAAAAGGGTAGGGAAGATGAGGAGGATCAGGAAGAATGTTACTAGCGTCTATCAGACAATACGAAATAAGGGAAAAGTAGGTAGGGAAGATAGGGAGGACAGGAATGGTAGCAGGTTGCTGTCTGGCTTCACCTCATCTCCCTCATCCCTGCTATCCCCTCATCTCTCTAGCCACAGGTGACTAATTCTCTAGGGTGAAGAATGTGACGATCGATCGCGGCCGCGATCGGTTCCAGGCTACACACTAAATCTGCCATATCTGACAAAGACAGGGCTTGGCGAGCATCGGATACCGAACGCTCCGGATCAGGATGACATTCAATGATCAAGCCATCCGCTCCACACGCGATCGCAGCTCTAGCAAGATCGGCCACTAATTCTCGTTTACCAGCCGCATGGCTAGGATCAACAATTACCGGTAGATGAGTGAGCTGCCGTAAGGCTACCACCGCACCCAGATCCAGCACATTGCGGGTATAGGTATCAAAACTACGAATTCCGCGCTCACACAATACGACATTAGGGTTGCCATGACTGAGAATATACTCAGCGGCCATGACAAACTCTTCCACGGTGGCCGCAAGTCCTCGTTTCAACAGTACTGGTTTATTAGTACGCCCCAAGGCTTTCAATAATTCGAAGTTCTGCATATTACGGCTGCCAATTTGCAGCATATCGGCATAGGCAGCCACCGTTTCAATTTGCTCGATCGCCATCACTTCAGTCACAACTGGCAATCCAAATTGTTCTCGTATAGATGCCAAAATGCGTAAGCCATCAATTCCAGCCCCCTGAAATGCATACGGAGAGGTACGAGGCTTATAGACACCTCCTCGAAGCGCAGAAA
Organism: Microcoleaceae cyanobacterium; assembly: GCA_036703105.1. GTDB lineage: Bacteria > Cyanobacteriota > Cyanobacteriia > Leptolyngbyales > Leptolyngbyaceae > Pantanalinema. The sequence goes on along the minus strand of DATNPU010000278.1, from coordinate 8,189 downwards.
CAGAAACGGTCGAGAGGGACCGGGCAACTTGCTCCATTTGCTCCACACTCTCGACCGTACAAGGTCCCCCAATAACGACAATGGCTTCACCACCGATCGTCACTTGTGGGGATACCGGAATGGACGATCGGTGCTGAGGATGGACTTTAAGGGTTAATTTGGCATCCAACACTGGTGTAACTCCTGAAATTTATACAGTGCAATCAAACAACAAACCTAATGAAAAAGCCCAGAACACCTAGGTTCCGGGCTTGACAAATCACGATGTGACAGAACTACCCGGAACATACCCTGGCCCAAAAATAAAAGCTATAAAACCAACTGCAAGCAGCGAGCATAGTTGTGACCATGGAGACGGATAGACGGCTAAAAATGGTGATGCAGTGAAAACTAAAAAGCCGCAGACCTCATGCTGCGGCTCACCTGAAGAATGTTATGTCAAACGACATTCACTCCAGATGAACCGTGGTAAACCAAAAATAAAAATAGTTGGGGTGCAGCAGCATAATTAGAACCTGCAAAGTTTGCGATTAAGTTCAAGTTAAATTGAACCTAACAGAGAACATTTAGTTCCGTCAACCACCCTTTGGGTACAACTGAGCCTGGACTTCATGCACTTTGAGCATACTGTTACCTTTTTGACTAGCAGAATTCTGTCTGCCGGAGTCAGCATTATCCAGCTATCCCTTCTATCAAAGCTGACAACTATTGCTAAGGAATGGAATTAAATACCGCCATTTTTCTGTACGGGCATTAGCGTAGTCATGCCGTTAGACTATACGGCTGTTCGCTCCTAGCACTGATCAGATCCTTTAGCTCATTTCATCCTCGCTCCTAAGAGGCTACTAAATCGCTCAGCCTACGATTCACAACATTTTTCTTCAGCTAGCCCACTTCAAATCAGCTAACGCAAGTTACAAATTACACAAACTATTCATTCAATCTACTGAAATCTTTATCGCTCTGGAATCAGTGATATGTGAATATGTAGGTTAATAACCGGATGACACAAAAGAGCTGGAGAAATAAATGAGTATGGAGGTATCAGGGTTCAGTCCATTTATAGATCCCAAATTCACCCAATAGTAGGAAGCAATTTGAAACGTCATTGTGTGAAGAATCCATAAAGTACTTCTGCCAATAACTTGAGTATTTAGGTACTATTATTAGCCACTTTAATTGAAGCAATTCTTTATCGGAGCATTCCCTTTCTTTCTGAGTCAATTGGTGAAATAGCGGCTCAGCCTAGTTAATCCACAAGATACAGTTCACTAAACGAAAGATCGTCAGTCTTCTCAGACCACTTAAAAGCACTAGATAGTGGTACAGAGTGCTTTGAAACCTGCTTCAAGGTAATTTAATAAAAATTCAGTATATATACTGTTCAAATCCATTCGTAGAGAATACAATGAGAGTTATAGAGGTCATTTTTGGCTCCCATGAGTACTTTTTCTCAAGCACTCTGCGTGATATCTGTAGTAATTGGTGTTCACCTAGTAACATCAGTAAGAGTGTTTGCGTTTGAGCTATCAGGAGTTGATCACTTCGCCGCATCGGATCGCAGTACGTTAACGAATGGATGCGATGATTACATCCCTCCAGATCAGGGAGCTGGTTCAGGCAGCCCCAGTAGCTCAACAGGGACAGGAACGCGTTAAAGCTATTTTGGGTTTGCACCTAAGCTTTTAGAAATTTAAAAAAACTGGATGCAAGGTGAGTTCTATGATTGGCTCACCTTTTGTTTTAGCTGACTAACGATGTCCCATGCAGATGACTAACTGCAATAGCAAAACAGGGTAGGAAACCCCACCCTGCCTGTACTGGAATGTTAGGTAATTAGCTTAGAATTCCATCTCAGCTTCTTGCACTCGCTCGATCTGTTTCTTCTTCAGCACCAGCATGATTTGGGAAACAACGACGATCGCGAAGAATGCCAGCAATCCAGCAATCCGATTTGGGCTTTGGAGAACGATTTCAGCATCCACTTGACCAAACCCACCAACGTTGGGATTAGAGGTAAGCGCATCACCCGCTTTCACTTCTTGTCCTTCAGCCACAATCAGTTCAGGACCAGGCGGAACAGTGTCAACCACTGTGCTGCCATCAGCAGTTTGAATGGTGACTTCATATCCACCATCTTCCGGCTTGGTAATTTGGCTAATTTGACCTGCCGCAGATGCGTTGTAGATGGTGTTATTGCTCTTTTCACCATTGGGGTAGACTTGACCGCGACCCCGATTGCCACCGACATGCACGGAATACTTGCCAAAGTGAACCGACTTATCTTGGCTCGGATCGGGAGAGAGAATCGGGAACACAATTTCCTGATACTGCTCACCAGGTAGCGGCCCTACGACGATGATATTTTCTTGATCTTCGCTATAGGGTTGATAGTAAAGGTCTTGCACCTTTTCTTGTAGTTCTTCGGGAATGCGATCTTCTGGTGCCAGCTTGAAGCCTTCTGGCAACATTACGACGGCACCAACATTTAACGGGCCTTTCTCACCATTGCCCACCACTTGCTGAACGCTGGTGTCGTAGGGAATTTTCACCACCGCTTCAAACACAGTGTCCGGAAGAACAGCTTGAGGCACTTCGACTTGCGTTGGTTTAGCCGCTAAGTGGCAGTTAGCACAAACAATTCGGCCAGTTGCTTCCCGAGGATTTTTGTAAGCTTGTTGAGCAAAGACAGGATAAGCCGCAGCTGATTGAGGAAATGCGAAGTTTCCTGCTAGAAAAACAGCAATTGCCACGATCGCCATTAAAGCAGGCTTGAATGCGATCGCCGGGCGGCGGAGTAACAGGGATAAAGAAAAAGTTCTCATTTGGTTGCAGTGTCTCAGTAGCCAATTAGGATCAGCGAATCGGCGCTTATGCCCACCAGGGATCTTCGCCGGTACGGAAGTCAGTTTCAGTCCAGTTGGTAAAGTTCACCTTGTTATCGGCAACAGTGGCATGAACCAGTGCCAGAGACAGAGGAGCCGGACCCCGAACCACCTTTCCTTCGCTGTTGTACTGGGAACCGTGGCAAGGACACATAAACTTGTTTTCAGCGGCATTCCAGGGAACGACGCAACCCAGGTGAGTGCAAACCGCATTAATGCCAAAGTCAGCGATCGATTTGTCTTCTTTGACCACGATGTAGGTGGGGTCACCCTTTAGCCCTTGAGCTAACACATGGTCTCCCGCGTTATGGCTTGCCAGGAAATCGCTTACGAGGACATCATTTCCCAACGCATCTTTGGCAGTTACACCACCACCAGCACCACCAGAAGAGGGAGGAATGAAATACTTAACCACGGGATACAGGGCACCAAGGGCTGTCCCCGTAATTGCACCGAAGGTGAGTAAGTTCATGAATTGGCGACGACCCATATCAGGTACGTCTGAGGATCCAGAAATTTGAGTCATGACTAGGTCTAGGTTCTCTGATGAAGGAGTCTTAGCAAGCACTGGGCAATCGCTCACGATCGTGAGCTTGGAATTAAGGCGGCTTAATCCCACAGGTCACCATCTGTTAGATTAAGGCTCGATCGCAATTCCACCAAGGCAGGTCGCTATGCGAATCGCAAGAACCGCAACAATTTCCTATGGATGCCGTTTGTAGCTTCTATACGGTAAATTATTACATTTCGTGTCGCTAGAAATCATAGCTAAGTCCGGATCCCTAAAAGTGATACGAAATATTAAGGAGATCCGCCAAGCTGGATCCAGCCCTAGCTTTCCGTGATGACGATCGCCGGAAACCGTTATGCTGAATTCTGCAAGCGAGTTGCTAGCCCTGTTATGACCGGACAAGAGTTACACCAGATCATCCTGAATAAATGGGGTTGCTCCTATGACCTGCAATTGCGCCGAATTCAGCGGAAGGTATTTGTCTTGGTGATGTGGAAGTATCTGGAACAGGCTTCCTTTCCGATGACGGAAGCAGAATATTTAGCCCATCTGGATGCCATTGCTAGCTATCTCGTGGCCTGGGATAGCACGGAAACGGTACGGACTTATATCGAACAAACCCGCGATCGCCCTCGTTTAGGGAAAGCCGTCAGCATTCCTCTAGAGTTGGGCGAGCGGGCTTCGGAGTGGATTTTGGATGATTGAGATTGGGGTGAGGCACAGAATCTACATCCCTACTAGAGTTCACCCTTATAGCTGTTTGGGGATGAAGTAGGGCATTCCTAACGGGCGATCGCCAGGTTCCAGTGGCCGGCTGGGGGCATCGGCCCACACACCTAATGGATTAGAGGTTGTCTCTGTATCAAACTCGCACCAGAACAACCGATGACTCGTCGGTTGAGTCGTGGGAATACCAAAACTAGTAGATTCAGGCACAGCATTCGCTGAACGTGATTCCTCTAGCACTGGATTGGCATGAGCAGTATCGACGGATGCCGCTTTTTGCTCCCGTTCAACTTGAACGACATTTGCGTACAGATTAGCCAGAATATGTCTGCCCTGACGCGTCATGCCCAGGTAACGGATGCCATCGACCAGATAAGGGCTGACAACATGGCGAAAGAACTTAGGGTAACTCGCGCGCAAATCCGCCGGGTGATTGTACCCCAGAGCTTTGGTCGTCCCCACTTCCTCAAATTCATGAAAGAGAGCAGGGAGTTTGTCTAGATAGCGAGGATCACTTAACTGACCAATTAAGTCAGCGGCCCGCGCCAATCCGGCATAGCTCCCCATCTTCCGGTACTCTGGCGCATCGGGGACGGGAAACCGGGTCAGTTCAATCTGCTGGACGATCGCGGCAACATCAATTAAGGGATGGCGACTAAAGTTCTCCGCCACAAATTGCTTGCTGCGATCGACATGGTAGGGAGTCAGGCTCGCATCCGTTGCCCCCATTGGCAGGGTAATCACAGCGTCATCTACACCAGTCGCAAAGATTCGTTCTGCTGGGAGATCCTGCTGACAGACCCCCTTGACGTAACCAAGGTCATGGCACAGGAGCGCAATCATAAACGTCAGCCATTCATGGCAGGTGACATCGCCTTCCCGCAGTTGTTTGCCGCGCAGAATTTCCTGTCCTACTTCCGCCACTAAAATCGTGTGTTCTACGTTGTGGTAGAGAGCATCACTGGTGGCGATCGCTTCTAAGGCTGTGGTGGCCACCCACTCAATTAAGTCAGCGTATTCCGGTTTTTGCACACCGTAAATCTGGCGGTAGCCTGCTTGCAAAGATTCTGCACAGCGACGAATAACAAATTCAGTGGGGGTATACATATTAGTTTCCTCTAGCCAATCGAAGCACCGTTGAAGCGTTTGCTACTCAGGAGCAGATTTTCTTCAAACGTTCATAGTCTTAGCTTCGCGAAAATTTCATAAAACGAGAACCAGAAAAGCTCATGCGATCGACGATTTTTCTTGTGATCCTGATCAACTGAATCTGTGACCTAAAAACCTCATAAAAGCTCATCTTCTTATAATTAATTCATAGCTCACAAAACCTCATCAAAACTACGAAAGATCTACCTAATAATTCCAAATACATCATCAGTATGAGATTATCGGGAAACCCCTATTTATTTCGATCGACAGCTTGTGATCCGGATCAGAAATTGGCGATTTTAACTTTTTTATAATTAAGGCAGGATAAAGATTGCAAAGCTATCGTCTCATTACCCTTCAGTTGCCCACAGTAAAGTCAGCATAAGCCAGATCTGGCCATGAGTTAGCAATCTAGCCCCCGATCGGCCATCATTCCTCAGTTTTATTTTTTACCTGGATTAAAAACAATGATTAAGTTGATTCTATAGTTGGGATTAGCTGACCTCAAAGTCAACTTTAGAACTGGTCTGGTGCTACAAGCCTAACTAATTTATAGATGCTTCAGCCAACTAAAATTGGTTCAGCTATTGGTAAAATCAACTATTTCAACGTCATGTTTATCCTGAAAATCGAGGTTAATTCTAAGTCACTATGGACGTTAAGGAAGCATTGGAGCTTGCCGATCGCTTAATTTATCAGCATACTGGCAAGCGACTCAATGATTTAGAACGAGAAGTATTTATTGGTTCTTGGGAAGGACGGACTTACGATGAAATCTATCCCTTGAATCCCGAGTATGTGGAGAAATCTGTAGGCTATAAACTCTGGCAGAGGTTATCGACTGTCTGTGGGGAGAAAGTTACTAAGAAGAAATTTCGGGGAGCATTAGAGCGGATTGCCCAACAGCAAGCATTGAATCAGGCTAATCTTTCTCTAAAGAAATCACGCGTTGCCCAACACATCTTTCTAAGTTATCGCAATCAAGAACCCGATCGCACGTTAGCCAACCAGCTATATCAAGCGCTGGCGGCTGCCGGACATCAAGTCATCATTACTGTCCCTAACGACTTGGCCAATGAGCACGTTCCGATCGATCGCTGGTTGACGCAAATTTATGCAAATCTACAGCAATGCGACTATTTCTTGCTATTGCTATCATCCCAAGCAGCCGTGAGTGAAATGGTGATCGAGGAATTACGTCAGGTCACACTTTTACAAGATATCAGTCGCACTCGTTGCCCGATCGTTCTGCCCATTCGGGTTGGCTATCTACCCGACGATCGCCTCAACCATGATTTACGCAACTACCTGCAAGACATCCATCTCCTTGATTGGGATTCCGCCGGTGATACCGAGCAGGTGATTCAAACCGTGTTGGATTGTATCAATGGGCAGAAAAGATGGGGAGGTGGGGAAGGTGATGAGGGTAAGGCAGGTGGAGAGGGTAAGGAAAGTAGGCAAGTCGTTTCCTCATCTCCCCTATCCCCCTCATCTCCCCCACCCGCACCTACCCCCGTGGCCGATCCAGAACTCCCCCAGGGACAAGTTCGGTTAGATTCTGCCTTTTACGTTGAACGATCGCCTTACGAAGCCCAGTGTTATCGAGAAATTTTGCAGCCGGGAACCTTAATCCGGATTAAAGCTCCCCGGCAAATGGGCAAGACGTCTTTAATGTCCAGAATTTTGCAGCAGGCGAGAGAACAGGGTTATGCCACAGTGCCCTTGAGTTTTCAACATGCTGATGCTGGTGTATTTGCGAACTTGAATCAATTTCTGCAATGGTTCTGTAGTCGAATCGCTCGTAAGCTGCGATCGCCCCATTCAGTGGATCAATACTGGTCAGATACCTTTGGTAGTAAGGACAACTGCACCGCTTACTTTGAAGATTGTTTGTTATCAGAAATCGATCCACCACTAGTGCTGGGTTTGGATGAGGTCGATCGGATTTTTCAGTATCCGACGATCGCCGACGACTTCTTTGGGCTGTTGCGAGCCTGGTACGAAGAAGCGGGGTATGGCGATAGTGGCAGTGGCTTATGGGAAAAGTTGCGCCTAGTAATCGTGCATTCCACCGAAGTCTATATCCCGCTGGATGTGAATCAGTCACCGTTTAATGTGGGATTACCGATCGAGCTGTCGGAATTCAGTCCAGAACAGGTGTTGGATCTGGCAGAGCGACATCGGCTGAACTGGCAATTCCCCCAGGTGGATCAACTCATGCGCATTGTCGGCGGACATCCTTATCTCATCCGGTTAGCGTTCTATCATCTGGCGCAACAGCACCTTACCCTAACAGAGTTACTCGCCACGGCTCCTACAGAAGCAGGCATTTACGGCGATCATTTGCGACGCCACCTCTGGAATTTGCAACAACACCCGAAATTGTCGGCAGCCCTTGGTTGGGTAGTAGCTGCTGACGAACCGATCGAGTTAGAGTCGGTTCTAGCCTTTAAGCTCCATAGCCTTGGTTTAGTCCAGCTGCACGGCAATCGGGTGACATCGCGGTTTGAATTGTATCGGCAGTATTTCAGTGAACGGTTAGCCCAGCGCTAACAGCCCCCATCTACCCCCAGTTCCCGATGCTCAGCTCACACTCTGCTACTTACGCCTATAAAGTTGGTGGACATTTATCGCTCGATGCCCCCAGTTACGTGGTGCGCCAAGCCGATCACGACCTTTATGAAGGGTTAAAAGCGGGAGAGTTTTGCTACGTCTTGAACTCGCGGCAAATGGGCAAAACCAGCCTGCGGGTACGCACCATGCACCGGTTGCAGGCAGAGGGCATGATTGGAGCCGCGATCGACCTGAACAAAATCGGCAGTCAGGAAATCACCGCCGATCAGTGGTACGCCGGACTGATGCGCCGCCTCGTCACCAGTTTCAACCTCAAGTTGGATCTGAAAAGTTGGCTACGT
>DATNPU010000402.1:0-17033 GCA_036703105.1 Microcoleaceae cyanobacterium | reverse complement strand
CGCCATGTCGAGCATGACCTTAGTGGCTGCCTTAATCATCTTGACCTGGGGGAGCCGCTGGTGCAGGAGTGCCATGCTGATCGGGGGCATCTTTGTCGTTACGATCGCCTGGACCCGGCTTTATTTAGGTGTGCATTTTCCTAGTGATATTTTGGCCGGTTGGATGGTGGCGCTGGCTTGGGTTGTGGGAGTTAGCCTAGTGATTAAGCCTAATGCTCCCCAAAGAACCCAACTCACGACATCGGCTACAGAGACAACGCTATCTCATCGCGAAGCTCGATCGTTGCGCTCAAAATAATTTCGCTGAGAATTTAAACTTGTTGTTACAGTTCGTATATAACTGTGATTTTTGCTGATATTGCGTCACGATCGAATCTAGTATTCTCGCTCGAGCGACAATCTGTTTCCCGGTCTCACTATCCATCGCGCCGCCCAGACGCCTAACCCTAATGACCATTTTCTTACTTGCATTGGCAAGCTTTATTGCCTGGTTTATCAGTAGTCTGGCTGGGGGAGGGAGTCCCTACATCATTATGCCAGCAGTGAATTGGCTATTAGATGCCCAAGCCATTCCCCCGATTGTGACGATCGGCATGTTGTTAGGCAATCTGCAACGCACCTGTGTTTATTGGGAAGAGGTTGATTGGCAGCTAACCGGATGGTATTTTCCAGGAGCTATTGTGGGGGCAGTTTTAGGATCATTTGTGTTTACGCAAACTAAACTGCAATGGATACAAGTGCTGCTCGGTGTGTTTCTAGTGGGGTCAGCGATTGGCTTTTGGTACAAGCCGAAACAGCCCTATTTACAAGTCAAAGGGTGGTTTTTCTTGCCAGCCGGGTTTGTGTATGCCTTTCTATCGGGGTTGTTAGGCAGTATTGGGCCGATCCTGAATCCGTTTTATTTAAACTACGGTTTAGTCAAAGAGAACATGATCGGGACGAAGTCAACGCATGTGTTAGTTGTCCACATGGCGAAACTGATCACCTACATGCTGTTAGGGGTGATGACCACCTCTTATCTGTGGTTTGGGCTTGTGATTGGTCTGGCAGCAATTCCAGCCAACTGGCTAGGGCAAATGGCGTTAAAGCGGATGAGCGAACAGCAATTTCGGCAATTTGTCCTGGCTTGGGTGACGATTAGCGGCGTCTTCATTCTCTGGGATCAACGGGACTTCTTCATCCAATGGTAATTACCGTAGCGATCGCCAGCGATTTAGGGCGGCGGCTAATTCCAGGCGGCGAAAGTGGGCGAAATCTCCAGGAGGGCAACGGCTGAGAGTGTCAAACCCCACCGCTTCTAGGTCAGCTAAGGTGTAATCCAAAATTTCGGTAACTGAATACTGGCCAGATAAATAATGTTGTTGGATATAAACGAGCGTTGCGGCGATCGCTTTGAGCTGGGCTGGCTCGACGAGTTGTTCAACGGCGGCTAGATCGATGTTGGCGTGTCCTAACCCGATCGTCTGCAAATCCCGTACTTTCCATTTCGACCAACTTGCATCGGTCGGGTTCCCCTGTCTCGATAAATAGCGAGGAGTCAAAGCCCCAAACTGTTGGCCACCTTCAGGAGTGCGGTGAGTGATATACTCCTGCGCGATCGCTTTGGCTCGCTGGGTGACATCCTGGGGTTGAAAGTTCTGCATGGCAATTACAGTGTCTGCCACATCAAAATAATCGCCACTGCCACCCATGACGAGAATCGTTGACACCCTGTATTCCGTATAAAGCTGGCGCACTTTATCGAGAAACGGCGTGATCGGTTCCTGATCTTTAGCGATCAAGGCTTGCATCCGTCGATCGCGGATCATGAAATTGGTGGCTGAGGTATCTTCATCAATTAGCAACAAGCGAGTTCCCGCTTCTAAGGCCTCAATCATATTGGCGGCTTGTGAGGTGCTACCACTGGCGTTTGTTGTCGAAAATTGCGTTGTCGATCGCCCAAACGGTAACTGATTGATCAAGGGAGAAATATTGACATTGGTAACACTGCGTCCGTCCTCAGCGCGAATTTTCACGGCTGTCGGTTCTGTCACTACCAACTCACGCCCATCCCCAGGAATATGGTTATATACGCCTAGCGCGATCGCCTGTAACAACGTTGATTTACCGTGATAGCCGCCACCCACAATCAGGGTAATTCCAGCCGGAATCCCCATACCAGTCACCCGCCCGCGATTGGGACAGGTGAATTCTACCCGTAGGGAGGCTGGAGACAAAAAGGGAATTGCCGCTTCAGTCAAGGGTCGATCGTCTACACCGCTAGATCGGGGCAGCACGGCCCCATCCGGGACAAATGCCACTAAATCATGGGCGATTAATTGTTGACGTAACCAATCCGCATCTTCAGCCGTTTCAACATGAGCTTGCAGTGCCTTAGCATTCAGAGCCGCATAGCGTAAAGTGCGATCGATCAGGAACGGTAAATCGTCACACAACATCTCTGCTGCTTGCCATCCCGCCACTCGGCGCCCAAAGGCAGGCAACCCGACAACAAATCGGATTTCTACCCAGTGATCACTAATCCAGGCAGAAGTGCGCTCTAAAATCGTTTGTCCGGGTTGAGCGATCGCAATGAGTCCACTGCTCCCGATGCCTCGCCGGTGCCGCATCTCCTGAGCTACCAGATCAAATTGCCGGGTTAGGTAGTCCCGTAAGGCGATCGCTCGACTAGGTGAACGATAGAGGCTGGGTGGGAAGCCTGCCTGAGTTTGCAGCATTCTGACCCGACACTGACTAGGTGCAGCAAAGGGATCGCCCTGAATCCGATCGAACCATAACGTGAAACCCGGAAACTCATAACACCGCTCCAGGGCTTGATACGCTTTATAGCTGTGTTGATCAATCTGCTGAAGCCAGCAGCGCAGATCTGTGGATGTGGCCATAGGAAAGTTTTCATCACTCCAGAAGCGCGATCGTGACATATTTATCAGACCGCAATTTGGCAATCGATTGCTCCAATTTTGGTACGAAGATCAGGAAAATTGTTGTTAGTTTTGGTAGATAAAACTATAATTGGTTTACCTGCATTCTGAAACTAACTACTGTGTTTACCACCGTTTTTCCTTCTACTAACCCGAATTTACCGCTCGATCTATTTGACGCGATCGGGCAACTGAAACGAGAATTGAATGCTGTGATTCTGGCCCACTATTACCAGGATCCGGATATTCAAGATGTGGCAGACTACCTGGGGGACTCCCTAGGACTCTCGCAGCAAGCGGCTCAGACCAATGCCGATGTGATTGTGTTTGCGGGAGTGCATTTTATGGCCGAAACGGCCAAAATCCTTAATCCTGACAAGTTAGTGCTATTGCCCGATTTAGCGGCAGGTTGCTCCTTGGCCGACAGTTGCCCACCCGATGCCTTTGCCGATTTTAAGCGCCAGCATCCGGATCATTTGGTAATTTCTTACATAAATTGCTCGGCAGAAATCAAGGCCATGAGTGACATTATTTGCACCAGTGCCAATGCCGTTAGTATTGTTAACCAGATTCCAGCCGATCAACCGATTATTTTTGCCCCCGATCGCAATCTCGGCCGCTACGTGATGCAACAAACCGGACGCGACATGGTGTTGTGGCAGGGGAGTTGTATGGTGCACGAAACCTTTTCTGAGAAAAAGATGGTGCAGCTCAAAATGCAGTATCCCAACGCTGAAGCGATCGCCCATCCGGAGTGTGAAACCGCTGTGTTACGTCATGCCAGCTACATTGGTTCTACCACTGCTTTGCTGAAATATGTGCAGAACAGTCCGAGCGAATCATTTATTGTGGCGACGGAACCCGGTATTATTCACCAGATGCAAAAAGCCGTGCCAGAAAAACAATTTATTCCGGCTCCTCCGGTGAATAATTGTGCGTGTAATGAGTGCCCCCACATGCGATTGAATACGTTGGAAAAACTGTATCTTTGTATGAAAAACCGCACTCCGGAGGTTACTTTACCGGAAGCGACCCGAGTAGCGGCATTAAAGCCAATTCAACGCATGTTAGAAATGAGTGTTTGAGCATCGTTCAGGGAGTATTTAACTTCAGCAAAATTCTTGATCAGAAGTTCCTCCCTGACCAGATTGCCAGTACGTTTATCAATCACCGATCGCCAGATTTCATTAGCTCGATAATTCTTGCCATTTTGTTGCAAAAATTGGTGATGGCGCTCGAATACATGATAGGAGTATGCCCATTCGCGATCGGTATAAATCGCTCCTTTAAGATGATCCTGTGTCAGCCATACCCGAATCTGAAAGGTTTGATTGGTGGGATTGGCAAACCGCAGATCAACATAGTTGTAAAATATTCCTGCCCCACTCCCAAATGGCAATACCCGATGATCATCAGGGAACGGATCAAAACTGTGATGATGTCGCTCGACAATTTCTAACGGCGTATGTAACGCCATCCAATACAATAGATTGGCTAATTGGCATAAACCACCGCCTACCCCAGTTTTGACCTCACCTCTTGATAGTTGCATTCCTTCTACATAGCCTCTTTTAGCGGTTGCCTCACCTACTAAATGCCAGAAGGAGAAGATTTGACCGGGATGGATTAAAACGCCATCAATTTGGCGATGGGCGATCGTCAGATTAATCACTTTATTTTCTTGTAGCTGCGGGTCAGAATTACCCAGTTTCCGCCGTAACAATGACTGATGCTTTTTACAAGAAAACCCCAAATTTTCTAAAGACTTTTCCTGTGCTAACTGCTGCGTCTGCCATAAATTCCCAATATGGCGGAATGAACGCTTTTGCCAAATTCGTAAATGATAGAAAAGGGGATGAATTTCAGATAATCGTGCCATTGGATCAGTTCAAATTAACGCTAGCCTGAAGAGTAAAATCATCATCCCATACCTTCAAGCGCAGTTAAGCTATTTCCGGGCTATGCCGCCGTCTTTGTGATTGACAACTTGAATCATCATTAGTTTGTGTGAGTTAGCCAGAGTGCAATTAGTGCTAGCACGGCTGGTAACAACTGAAATAACCAGATCGATCGCTTCACAGTGAAGCCACCAAATACACCAGCGATAATAATACTGACTAGAAAGAATACTTTAATGGCAAAGGCCGCTTGGGTCGCTAATAATCCCCAGATTAAACCAGCCATCAGAATTCCATTACTTAATCCCTGATTAGCGGCTAAGCGTGCGGTTAATTCTTCATTCGTCCAGTCATGATCCTGTTTCAACTGGTCTAGCTGTTTCTGCACGGCTGGTTTACGCCACAACAGCATTTCCAAGATCAGAAACCATAAATGGAGAATTGCTACGATACAAATCAAACTATTAGAAATAAGTTCATTCGCAAAAATCGCCATTTCGGCCTCTCCACCGGAACTGAATGAGTGTTCGAGCTGCTTACAAAGCTATTTAATCACTCAATTCAGCAAACGAAAAAAATAGTGAGCCAGAAATAGGTAATGGGCAATGGCTGAATCCCCGATTACCTATTTCCGTTACACCATGAAGGAGGCTTGCGGCTGAGTGACTTGCCACAGTTTGTAAACAAAGAACTCAGAGCGATCGCTAAAGGTCGTGATAAAGGTTCCTTCTTCAGCATCTACCGTTTCAGCGATCCAGCTTCCCTGTACACTCACTTCCATGAACTCATCATCGACTGGAAAAATGCTGATTGTCTCGGTTTGTTCCAGTTTCAGGGCCAGTTCTAACTGAGCTAAGCCAGGTGCATCTGTGGGAATCAAGAAGGACGCTCGACCGGGTTGCACAAACAATGTTTTGCCAGCCCGCAGAGCAATGACTACTCGTTGCGCCACTAATACTTCTAGCGGAGCCGCAACCCGTTCCATATATAGTCCAGATTCAGTGTAGTTCAGCTTTAGCATTGTGCTTCTCCTGCCTGATCTAAATTTCTGCCAAACAATGACCCCCGCCTCTGGCTCCAGAAGCGGGGGTAGGAAGTCTTACGTGACTGGTTCCCTATGTGAGTTCAGGCCAATGTCGCCTGTCCCTCCCGCTCTGGAGCAATCGATCTGGATTTTGTTCGTCCTGAATCGCGCCAAAAATTTCTGTCAAAATACCTGCAACTGATTTCCTGGCTTGAGCGGATTTCCCACCCAGGAGGAAATTAATCTCAGTCAGTCCACCGGCAAACGCCAATAGCGCTATTGCTGCCAGAGAGCCACTACTGGGCTGGCAATGCAATGCGCTACGTAAGGTCTGGGTGAACTGCATGATCATTGAAGGTGTGGATAAGTTAAAAACTACTGTCTACATACTACACATGTAGTACTAGGTTGTCTAGCCTGTCGATCGATAGAAAGCAATCTAAACCCTCTACCGTATCCACTGGCTGAACTGAACATGCCTACAGTGAGAAGAAATAGGATTCCGGAAGAATAATTCAAATCAACCCAGTTAAAATGAATGAGCAATTACCCAAAGTACCGTAACGGGCTTTGTTTGAGAACTATTCATTCACTGTCGGACTTCCTGTACCGTTCCATGCTGTATGAGCGATCGAGATTTGAACCACCAAACATTCCAATGTGCCTTAGGACGCTGGGATCGAGGCCCTTATAACTTAAATAATGTTCACTTTACTGACACCTTGGTCTTGAGTGAAAAAGGACTAGAAGCGCAGCACAACTCGACTACCGGCATCGTCTACCGCACCTATATTCCTTACAGCAAGGTGTTTGTGTTTCGGATCGATTTTCCGGCCCGTGATACCTTTGGTTATCGCATTGCCATCAATGATCCCAGAAACTATGGCGATGGTTATCGTATGGAGATTAGCCATTTAGATATTCTGTTCGCTCCTGGTAGCGTTGATGGCGTGAAGCAGATCGAGCAAGTTTTGAAGGAAAAAATTAGTTAAGTTACTGAACGCCACAGGGTTTCCAGCTTGGTAAACCATTGCTGTAATTCTGGGAGATACCGGGCAGCCAGCACTCCACCAATGAAGCCAAACAAATGACCTTGCCAGGAAATTCCCCGCCGAAAGGGGAACACCCCCCAAATTAAAGGGCCATAGATTAATGCCACCAGTACGGCTACCCCAGCGGAGACAGGATTATATTCAAAGTAGCTGCGGGAGAGCAGAAAGCCAAAGTAGCCAAAGACTAATCCACTGGCGCCAATATGCAGGGTATTCGATCCGCCAAATAGCCAAACTCCGAGGCCGCTGATAAGCCAGGTGGTGATGGTCGCGATCGCAAACTCCCGAATCCCACCCAACATCACCAGCCAACCCAGGACGAGTAACGGAACGGTATTAGCGGATAAATGCCCCCAAGTGCCATGCAGCAACGGGGCAAATAGAATGCCCCGCAAACCCTGTTGATGGCGGGGACGAATCCCTAGCCGATTTAGACGATTTTGCAGTAAGAGTTGATCAACGGCTTCCAGGATCCAGAGTAGTAGGATAAAGCTTCCGAGAATCATGGCTGGAGTCTGGAAGGCATCTGGAGTTGATGGCATTAAGTTCATCCCTGGCGATCGAAACTGAAGCAATCGATTAACTGGACGATCGGACTGTTGGCCATCCAGAAAAGTTGCCTCTAAGCGGTGTGTCTGAATCAAGCCTGATGGTTGATCAAACTCGACTATTTTAAGCCAGTTCATCCTGGCATTGGCTAAAGCCAAAGAGAATTCAGTTCTGAACTGGCAGATCGATCGCGAGATCGCTTAGCTGGCTATGCCAGTGGGTTCAAAATCTCGGCCGGGTATTCCGCCCCATCTAGCATCAGTTCCGTGACGATCGCATAGGCATTAATCCAGGCTTGCTCAGTGTTCGGAGTCCAGGCTGTGCCCAAGCAGAGCGAAAAGGCTTTGAGCAGAGCATTACCAACCATGGGGTAGTGTTGAGGTAAGACGCCATACTGCACATGCCGAGTACCTAATCCTTTCAGGGCTGTGGTTAAAACATCGGGCTGGCGAAGACTGTCTACCATGACCACTAAGGATTTGAATAGTTTCTTGCCCTGTTCTTCCATGTGGGTATTGGCAAATAGAGGTTTGATTTCTGGATAGTCAGTAAATAAATTTGTGTAGAAATGTGTCGTGAACTCAGTTTCCTGTTCTTTGACCTGAGCAAAGCTGTGTTCCAGGAGTTCTACATTCAAAGCCATGTTGGTCTGCCTCTAGCGATTTTCATGGCTAATTGTCGCTAACTCCCAGTTATCTCTCTATGAGCTACCTCATATAACGGCTAGAGTCGCCTAGCCAACGATTGCTCTAGATTATTCATTTGTAGCAAATTTAAAGTCGGCTGCGATCGCTGGGGGAAGGGGGACAAATTATCTGCTTATGTTATGAGTAGATTACATACCACGGGGAAAATTTATCAATTTTTCCAACTTTCTGCCTCTCTAGGTATATATCTTCATGAATAGTTTGGTTACACTCGCTACTCTTTAAGAGAGAGCAGTCAAGATCTTTAGAAAAATGTCTGATACCCCTACCATCATCCCCGATCGGGTTAGTACGCTGGAACTATCTAAACTTTGGATTCATAAAGCTTTGCAAGAATTTGAACAGGAACTCCAAGCGCAGGAACTCCGGGCGCAGGAGAATCAAGAACCCCAGTCTGAGGAAGACGATTCAGCTTGTTAGGGATTGCTCGCTAATAGTGTTAGGTTCAGTCAAAGATGTTCTGACAGCGATCGTGCTTTCAGGCCGTAGAAAGGCGCTTTGAATCATTCGCTGTAATAGAAATTTTCTCAAGAACCCTGGGCTATTCTTAGTCCGGGGTATCTTTTTTGAGAGTGAGCAAACGTTAGAACTCGTTTCTTTTTAAAGCTTGGCTGATTGAGAATGAGCTGGTTGCTACCCTGGTAGTCTTAAGCCAACCTGACTAAATTTATTCGATCAAGTAGTTGGTGACATCCTCGATCGCAAGCTAATCGAGCGCTTTTATTTTCGTTATTCACTATTAATTAAACTTGATTTTGAAAGTAGTTGAATTTTATGAAAAGTAACGAAGTTAGAAAATATTTGAATCGTTAAACTGGTTGACCGATCGAACGGTAATCCTCACTAGTTCTACACAATTAAGTTGTTTACTTTATAAAAAGAAAGGCTAATCGAAATTTGCTAGATCGGTGAGTAAAGATCCCGACTAATTTCAGGGAATACTTTGAGTCATCAACAGCAATGTTAGGAGAAAGACAATTACTTTTAGTTGTGGTTAGAGATATTGATACCGCTGATTTAAAGCGATCGATTTGATGGAAGTTTGATCTTTAACTGCTACTGCCCAGAGATCGAATACCAGTGAAGCGTTTTTATTAGCAGTCTATTCTTGGTTGATGAGCGTAGAAAAATGACCATTACTCGGCCACTAGAGGGATTAAGAGAGTTACCAGTTAGTTCTCTCACTGAATCTAGTCAGCAAATTCAAGCTGAAATCTTTGCCAAGCTAGGATTTCTCCCTCCTTTCTTCCTCCCCGCTATCGATAACCCACAAGTATTAGCCCATCTCTGGCATCAGACTTTAACGGCTTATTTAGATAATCCTCTACCCGCTCTATTTAAAGAAAAACTGTCTGCCTATCTCTCTCGATTTTGCGTCGTGCCCTACTGCATGATTTGTCATAGTTGTTCGTTATATAGTTTAGGAATGCGGGCCAGAGAAGTGCTGGATCTATTGCAATCTCCCCCTCCAACTGAACTAGAACTAGAACAACATTTAGCCGTTTTGATGTCCCATGACGGTGGCCCCGTAGAGCTATCAAAACTTGATACCGTTCTGGGCGATAGTGTACTAAATTGCGCTATTTTTCTAGCTCTACAAGCTGAACGAACCGAACCCTATCGCCGCGAACTACGGCAGCTTTTAGGAGAAATTAACTACCAACATTTGATCACGTTTATTGCGTATGTAAAAACTTGCCATAGTTGGATGGAGGCTCAATCAGAGGTTAATTATCAGGACGATCGCCGCGCTCAAGACAGCTTTGAAGCCTTGATTACCCAGGAACCCGAGTTAGCTGATTTCTTTCGTCACTATTGGCAACAGGCAAAACGCGATCGCCAAACTTGGGCAGAACAACAAGCAGAACTGGCAGAACGCAAGCAAGCAGAGATTGCCCTGCGGCAAAGTGAGGAGCGGTTTCATTTAATTGCTCAAGTGACTAACGATGCCGTTTGGGAATGGGATTTGCTGACCGATCGGGTCTGGTGGAATGAGGGCATGCAAACCTTGTTCGGCTATTGTCCTAGTCAGGTGGAGCCTGGAATTGCCTGGTGGTATGACCGTATTCATCCCCACGATTTCGATCGCGTGTTCACCCATATCCATGAGGTTATACACAGTTCCGCGTCATTCTGGTCAGACGGATATTATTTTCAATGTGCAGATGGTCGCTATGTCTATGTTAGCGATCGGGCTTATATCGTTCGGGATGCCGATGGTAATCTCCGGCGCATGATTGGTGGCATGACGGATATGACTGAGCGGAAACAGGTGGAGGAAAACTTAGCTGCCCAAGCCGAAGTGCTCCAGAACCAAGCGCAACTGCTCGATCTCGCGGATAATGCCATTCTGGTGCGGGATATGGATAACCGGATTACCTTTTGGAATCGTGGTGCCGAGCGACTCTATGGTTGGACGCGGGAACAGGCGCTAGGTCGATGCTCACATGAGCTATTACAAACTAAGTCAACTACCCCGATCGCGACGATTCAGCGGCAATTGTTAGAGCATCATTACTGGCATGGGGAGTTAACCCATATCAGGCACGACCATAAGCCCACGACTGTCACTAGCCACTGGGCGTTGCAACGCAATCAAGCCGGTGAACCGATCGCCATTCTGGAAATTAATAGCGATATTACCGAGAAAAAGGCTTTGGAATCTCAAGTGCTACGGGCGCAGCGGATGGAAAGCATTGGCACATTAGCCGGTGGGATTGCCCATGATTTGAATAATGTGCTGACCCCGATTCTATCGTCGGCCCAACTCCTATTGATGCAGGAGCGATCGGCGGATCACAAACGTCAACAGTTATTAGAGATCATTCAAAACAGTGCCAGACGGGGTGCCGATCTGATTAAACAAGTGCTGTCCTTTGCCCGTGGGGTAGAGGGCAAACGCACCATTCTCCAAACTCGGCATTTAATTTCAGAGATTCGTCAGATTGCTCAGGAAACCTTTCACAAATCGATCGATCTGCATTTGAATATTGCCCGTGATTTATGGCTGGTCTCCGGTGATGCCACCCAACTCCACCAAGTCTTGATGAACCTTTGCGTCAATGCTCGGGACGCCATGCCAGAGGGTGGGCATCTTAGCCTCAGTGCTACCAACCTATGGGTCGATCAACAATATGCCCAAATGAATTTGGATGCTCGGGTTGGCCCTTACGTCGTGATTACAGTCACGGATACGGGGATGGGAATTCCGCCCGATGCTCTGGATCGCATCTTTGAACCGTTCTTTACCACCAAAGAGCTTGGCAAGGGCACAGGGCTAGGACTTTCAACCGCGATGGCGATCGTCAAAAGTCATGCTGGCTTTGTGGAAGTGCGAAGTGAGATGGGTCAAGGCACAGAGTTTAAGGTCTATCTCCCAGCGGTGAACACGGATGAACCGTTGGCTTTGCCAGAGGATGAAGTCCCGATCGGGCAGGAAGAACTGATTCTGGTGGTAGATGATGAAGCCGCCATTCGGGAAAGCAATCAGGTTTCTTTGGAAGCCTATAATTATCGGGTGCTGACGGCAACTGATGGGATTGATGCGATCGCAGTGTATTCCGAACATAAGCACGAGATTCAACTCGTGTTAGTCGATTTGATGATGCCGACGTTAGATGGAGCCGCTGCGATCCGCGCCTTGAAGCGGATCAATCCTCAGGTGAAATTAATTGCGATGAGCGGATTAGTTTCTAGTAGCCAAATGCCAACAGCGATTAATGGCGACATTCACGCTTTCCTGCCTAAACCGTATACAGCGAATGAATTAGCGCGGTGTATTGCCCAGGTGTTACACCCATCATCCGTGTTCTAATTTCTGTAACCACCTCAGTGTCACTGTTAGGGACAGCTACGGTAGGAGTAGCAAACTTAATGTTGTATCCCTGACATTTCTACCTGGAGTGGTCTGAATGAAATCTTCTGTCGTTCCTGAGTCGCGCTTAAAATCGGCGGCTGTGGCGATCGCCTTACTGAGTACATTGGCTATCAGTCTGCTGCCCTACACCAGTCAGGCTGAGGGGGTGTCAATTCCTATCCGATTAGCCCAAGCGAGTCCCCCACAGTCGAAGCTGAATCGCTTGCCCCCACAACTGGCAACTGCGGTACTACGAACGCATGCCCGCCAGATGCAAGTCCCTGTTCGCACGTTACGGGTAGCAGCTGCGAGTCGAGAAACCTGGACGGATAGCTGTTTAGGCATACAGCAACCGAATCAAACTTGTGCTGTCGTTATGACGAATGGTTGGCGGGTTGAAGTGAGTGATGGGACGCAACGTTGGTTTTATCGCACCGATGCTACAGGTCAAACGATCGCTCAGGAGGACATGGATCATGTCGGCACACTGCCCCAGGCGATCGCACAAAAAGTCCTAATGACTGCTGCCAGAGAATCTGGGGTTTCGGTGAGGTACTTGAAGATTGCCGTAACGCGATCGATGGTTTGGGATGGGTGTCTGGGTGTCGCGGGGGCAAATCAGGCTTGCACGATGATTGCCATTCCCGGTTGGCAGGTAATTGTGACGGGGCCACAACAGTATTGGGTCTATCACCTGAATCAAACCGCTGCTCAGATCAAACTGAATCCGACTACCAGTGGCAAAGGGACGATCGTCCCCACCTTTTGGGAACCTGATTCTCAGTGGTTGGGCAATCGCGGGAATGATGCTATTGTCTTTCAGTCGATTACCAGTGGCGGATTTGCCGGAGTGACGTACAAAACTGTGTTGCAGAAAGATGGTCAAGTGGTGCGCTTGAATATGCGGGGTAATGCGGTATCGTCACCAACAGTGATTCGGCGGTTGTCTGCCCAACAAGTGCAGCAGTTTATCCAAACCTTGCAACAACAGGAGTTTGGTGATTTTATCGGCTTTAATTACCCGGTCGCGAATGCCGCTGACTACTTTACGATCGCATTAATGCTACCTGGAGGTAACCAGGGTGTCCAGTATGCCGACATTGTGCAAGACCAAACCCCAACCAAGCTACAACGGACGATCGCGGCTTGGAACCGCATTACCCAACCATAATGGAACAGCCAATTCAATTGTTTGATGGCTATTAATACGAGTGTTAGGGAAATAGGGCGACTTTACTTCAGCCACCCTAACCCTCACATTGAAGACTCAATTCAGAACATATTGTTAAGTTCAGGAGAACAGCGTTATTTCAAACACCAGAACCCATTATGCCGGAGGTGTTGTTCGTGGAGGGCATCGCGCAACTCATCAAACGAAATCAACTTCTCTTTAATCAGGATTTGGCCGATTTTCTCATAGCAAGAAATCTGCTGAGCTAAAGCATGTTGTAACTGTCCAGGCGTAATTAAACTCCGTTTGATCAGGATTTCACCTAAATAGATACTTTGATTCTTTAACGCAATTTGAACATCAGATTCATTTACTAGCCCATGCTCAACTAATAGTTCACCGATCCGTTTTCCTGAAGCTTTGGTCTGCTGCAAAATATTCTGTAATTGGTCTTCTTGGATTTTGGCAGCTCGAACAAAAAACTGTCCTAACTGTAATTTGGCAGCTCTAAATTCAGGGCTGTTGGGGGAATTAAGAATGGCTGGCTGAGGCTTTTCTGGTTTAATCGAAACATCATCTAGCGTGGTGATCGCATTTGATTTCCACGGAATTAGTGCTAGCTGGCTAGGAATATCAACAGATAGGGTTTCATGTTCCTGTTGTTTATTCACTTGTTCGCGTAACCAGCGATCGGGGACGTTGATCAAGTCATATTCCAATTGACTATCCAAATGGAGAAAGAAGGCTTGGGCACAGCCGCCAAAGGTAATTCGATCTTTATTCGTCAGATTTTTGGAGGTAATTGGTTGACCATTCAAGTAAGTGCCATTCTGGCTTAACCTTCCCCGACGGGCATCGCCATCCACTAGCCGATAATGATGGTCGCCTCCCGAATGATTAACCTTAATCAAGGTAGAGTGAATTCGGGAAGTTTTACTATCAAAAATCTGAATATCTGCTTTTTGAGAACGACCGATCAAGTAGATATTGCGATCGAGACGATACGCCCGATAACCTTCTACATCAGAAATGATGAGAACATTGGTATAGGATCTTTCCATAAACATCTTCGGATCACGATCAATGAATGTTGCCAACTGCCGATCAAATGCTGATAAGAGGATGCCTTAAGATTTTTTTACTCGTTTTATTTCTTACAGAAAATAGTGAAATTACTCTTTTCGGCTGCTTGATAGAAAAAAGTAATCTGAAGACCCGTACTTACACTGAGAATTTAGCAACCAGGTCACTAAATTCACTGATAACCTACTAAGGATGGGGTTTCAGAATACTGAGTGCTGAGGATTAACCTTTGCTCAGCCCCGTTTGAAGCAAACTCTAACCAACAAACCCCTACTTTGCTAAGCTACTGTTCATTCCCGATCCAGCTATAGGTTGACTGAGCGTATAAAGCACGACTTCTAGACCTGATTTGGGATCGATGAATTGAGCTTGAAGCTGTAAACCTGACTTCTCTAGTACGCGAATCGAGGCGGTATTGGCGGCTAGGGCGGGTGCGACGATCCGTTGTGCCCCTAATTCAGCAAACCCTTTTCGGATCAAAGCTTTAGCTCCCTCGGTGGCATAGCCTTTGCCCCAAGCCGCTTTCCGTAGACGGTATCCTAATTCAATATCATTAGGGTCGGCTAGGGCTGGATCGAAATAAGCGGCATGGACGGCTGGTCGAAAGATAAACCAACCAATAAATGCCTGACTTGATTTCTCGATCGCGGCCCACACTCCATACCCCTGATAAGTTTCGTAATAGGAGAACCATTGAGGCAAGGTTTGAGTCCGAATGACCTGTCGATCGACATTGCGATCGGCGGTGAACCGAACAACATCTGGATCACTATTGAGTTCAATCAAATTATCTACATCATCTTCGGTAAATTGACGCAGAATTAATCGTTCTGTTTCTAATAGAATCTGCATATTTATTTAACAACTCAATAGCCAGTAGTTTTATCAGGGTTTTATCAGAGTACTGTGTAAATGTGCTATCGAAATTTGCATCAGTTAACGATTCAAATTGGCTAGCCAAAGGGGAGCTAGATAAAATTAAACTGCATTGATTATGAGCACATTAGGACGTTATTTGATTTTCATGCTTGAGTGAACTAGATCAAGTACAGTCATTGTAGAGGAGTAATCTACTTCTGTCCTGTTTCACCTCAGGTTTCTGCGATATGACCAATCAAACGATCAAGCTGCCATATTTTGATGTGTTGTTGGGTTTACTGGACAAGGATCATCCCGCGATCGATCTGGCCTTTGGCCGCCATGTGCATTGGGGCTACTGGGCCAATCCAAAACAGGCACTCAATACTCCAGAGGATTTTCGGCAAGCGGCTGAACAACTGACCCGAGAAGTCTATGGAGCGGCGAATGTTCAGGATGGTCTAAGGGTTTTGGATACGGGTTGTGGCTTTGGCGGGACGATCGCGAGTTTAAATGAGCAGTTTTCGCAAATGCAGCTTGTTGGCCTGAATATTGATGGGCGGCAATTGGAGCAGGCCCGGAAGAAAGTGGTGGCTCAAGGCAGTAATACGATCGAGTTTGTCGAGGGCAATGCCTGTGAGTTACCGTTTCCCGATCAATCGTTTGATGTCGTGTTAGCGGTGGAATGTATTTTTCACTTTCCCGATCGGCGGCAGTATTTCCAGGAAGCATTACGGGTACTAAAACCGGGTGGGCGGTTAGCCTTATCAGATTTTGTGCCTGTAGGTTGGTTCGCCCCGTTTGTGGGTCTAGCATCCACATCCCCCAACCCCGGATTCTATGGCAACTTTAATATGCAATGTACCGCAGCTAATTACCGTCAATTGGCGGCTGAAACTGGCTTTAAGCTGCTGGTAGAACGGGATATTACCAAAAACACGCTACCGACCTACGACTTCCTCTGGACACTAAAAGAGGATATGAAAACAACTGATTTTTCAGCCTTATCCCAAACAGTGACGGTAGCGGTGATCAGTCAACTGCGGTTGTTACGCTATATGATTCTCTCGTTTATTAAACAGTGAAATCAGTGGGCGATCGCTTCAATCGCTAAATGGGCTTTTTAGCGGGGGGAACGATCGCCAGTTTCGTTAGATTGGTATCCAGTTCCCGCAGCAGAGCCAGATCAGCTTCGGGGAGCGGATGATTGGCCATCCCTGCCGCTATTTCCTTGGCCGATAGGTTCTCCAGAAAACTAAACGCCAGGCGGAATTGTCGGGCATCAGCCGCGATCGGGGCATCAAAATGACAGGGAATAATCCGTTGAAAATTCCAGCCTGCGACCTGATTCGCCCATAGTAAGGTTTCTTTAGGAGCACGATTGAGAATCAGCGCTTGCAGAATGGGTGCCACCACTAATCGTCCTCCCCCTTGCAATATCTCAAACGATTGTTTCCAATCCGCTTGCCATTGAAACGGAAACAGTCCGAAGTAGGCTTTTCTGGAGCGATCGAGCGCTTTGCGAGCATTGCGCCATACCTCTCCCCAGCCCAACACCTTTAAAGCATGGGGGCGGAAGTAAAAGGCAAATAACGCGATCCGTTGCCAACCCTTACGCCGGGTGATTGGATCATCTTCAACTTGCTCAAAGACATCATCTTTGGCATGAAATAACAACGGATAGGGATCGAGTTGAACGATCTCAGGGGGATCTTTCGGTACCGAGACAACTGCATCTGTAATTAGTAACGTGCCAGAGCGGCGATCGAAGAAGGCTACTTCTTCAAATGGGCCTAACCCTAAGCTAATTGGCCCTAGAAAAGCATAGTCAAACTGCCGACTGAAGGGAGTGCGGCGACTATCGGCTGGTAATACTTGAGTGCGATTCGTCGGCAACCCTAACCAACTTAAGGG
>DATNPU010000397.1:0-4273 GCA_036703105.1 Microcoleaceae cyanobacterium | reverse complement strand
CGATGCGGTAGGTTAAGGCTCTGGTTTTTCCGGAACCTGCCCCAGCGACCACGAGCAATGGCCCGCAATAATGCTCAACTGCCTGTCGTTGAGAGGAATTGAGGTGGCTGATAAAGTCGGTAATCTGAGTCATGGCAGCAGCTAGAGCAGTGTAGCGAATTGAGGCAAGACATAGCGTATTGTATCTTGCTGGTTCCGGTTACGGGGGATGGATCGAGAATGGGATGACGGTCAAATTTTAGCGATCGATTAAATCTCGCTAAAATGAGATTCGATTCAGGAAAGGACGTTGGTAACGGTGATTATCGGGCATATCCTGGCACTGCGAATTCAGGAATTTTTTCCCAATCCATCGGTGTTGAACTGGTATTTTTGGCAGGATTGGCTAGATGCCCATCCGACGATCGCCTGGTTAATCCAGAATCCGCTTTGGGCGATCGTCTGTTTGCTACTAGCGATTTTTCTGATGTGGAAGTTGTTAGCGGCAGTTGCTCAATTGACCGAAAAAATTCTGCTGGCAATTTTGTTGTTTCCCTTGAAGTTGGGGCAGTGGTTACTGGCAAGAATAACTGATTTCTTCAAAACAACAGTCATCGCTCGATTTTTACCGAATCAGACCAGTGAATCAGAGCCGCTACCAGCCACGCCTAGCCAGAAAGTGGCAATGCTCAAACCGACCGATCCCGTTCCGGCTCTGAAACCTGCTATTGCCCAAGACCCAAACCAACGTCTGACTGATATTGTCAGTCGATTGGAAGCTCTGCGGCGAGAACAGGATGAATTGCTGCAAGAAGTAAAAACCATTCTGTTGTCCGATCGCAGCTAACTTGATATTGCTGCCTGTTCATAGGGATTTGCCTGCATAAGTGGTGAGCTTGAACCTAATAAATGGATAGAGGTTCAGTAAATCTCAGCCTGAGCCAACCGCGACCAGGTTCCGCCCCCCACGATCGCAGGAGCAGCAGAGATGAAGACGCAATGGCAACATACCCTCACCAAAATCACGATCTGGTTAGCTACTGAAATCCTGTTAACTTGTGTGGGATTGGATAACATCGCTGACTGTGGCGAATTCGTATTTGGACAAGAATTTAGTACCACCGGATACCATCAAGCTGCCATTACCATCTGTTTAACGTAGTTCCATTGGTTGGTTTTCCAAACTTCCTCAGAATTTTGTGCGTTTTTGACGGACATTCCACCGTCCCTCCATGACATAATGAGTTGCATTTGATTCGCGCTGCTCGGCTCATCACACAGTTCGATCGCACGGTTAGACGGAGTGGAAGGACAACGTGAAGGTTTTGGTAGTTGGTAATGGGGGGCGGGAACATGCCCTGGCTTGGAAACTGCTACAGTCGGGCAAAGTGCAGCAAGTTACTTGTGTTCCTGGAAATGGTGGTACGGCATTGATGCCGCGCTGCCAAAATTTAGCCATGAATGCTCAAGACTTTGAGGGAATTGGACGCTTCGCTCTGGTGAACAATATTTCTCTAGTTGTGGTGGGGCCAGAAGCTCCTCTAGCAAATGGCATTACAGACTATCTGCGGCAGCAAGGGCTCACGGTGTTTGGGCCAACTCGCTTGGGTGCCCAGATCGAAGCTAGTAAGGCGTGGGCCAAAGAC
The DNA here is from genome assembly GCA_036703105.1 of Microcoleaceae cyanobacterium. Lineage (GTDB taxonomy): Bacteria > Cyanobacteriota > Cyanobacteriia > Leptolyngbyales > Leptolyngbyaceae > Pantanalinema. The sequence goes on along the minus strand of DATNPU010000397.1, from coordinate 2,648 downwards.
TTGATGCTGGAAGCAAAGATTCCAACTGCCAAGTCAGCTGTCTTTACAGAAGCGGCTCCAGCATTAGCCTATGTCCGATCGCAGGGGGTGCCGATCGTCGTCAAAGCGGATGGTTTAGCATCAGGTAAAGGGGTGACTGTCGCCAGTACGCTGGAAGAAGCTGAAGCGGCAATCAATGAAGCCTTTCAAGGAAAATTTGGCTCAGCCGGTCAATGCTTGGTGATTGAGGAGTGCTTGACTGGACAGGAAGCCTCCATCTTAGCCCTGACCGATGGCATCACCATCCAACCATTAATCGCTGCTCAGGATCATAAGCGGATTGGCGACGGTGACACGGGCGCAAATACAGGCGGGATGGGGACCTATGCCCCCGCCCCGATCGTCACTCCAGCCTTAATGGAACGAATTCAGCGGGAAGTTTTGGAACCGGCGATCGCCACGCTGCGGCAACGTCAGATTGACTATCGGGGCATTCTCTATGCTGGCCTAATGATTACGCCTGAAGGTGATCCTAAGGTGATTGAATTTAACTGTCGCTTTGGCGATCCCGAGACTCAGGTGGTACTACCCCTGCTGGAAACGCCCTTAGAAGATTTATTACTCGCCTGCGCACAGCAACGGTTAGCCGAGATGCCGCCGATCGCCTGGAAGTCGGGGGCTGCGGTCTGTGTGGTGCTAGCGTCGGGCGGGTATCCCGAATCCTTCAAGAAAGGGTTACCCATTACTGGCATTGATGCAGCAGAAGTAATGGGAGCCACAGTATTCCATGCTGGCACTCAACTGAAGCAAAAAACTCTGGTCACGGATGGTGGCAGAGTGTTAGGGGTAACGGCAGTTGGAGATACCTTTAACGAGGCGATCGCCAAGGCCTATGAAGCGGCCGCTTGCATCGAATTTGAAGGGATCTACTATCGGCGGGATATTGCCTACCGTGTGAAAACCGTCGAGTCTTCCTCGAGTTAGCCTATAGTAGTTGTTAGTAACCAGTGTCGATTGTCAGGCTTCAGTGTTCTGATGGCTACAGGCTGAATTACTGACAATCCGTCACGGCCTCACTCATCACTCAATCCCGCAAAACTGCCTTGTTTGCTCTGTTCAAGAAGATCCAAGAGATTATTGCCAGTTGGTGGTCGGAGTTTACGCTTCAGACCAGATTGATGGCAGCCGCGACGTTGGTTGTATCTCTGGTCATGAGTGGATTGACCTTTTGGGCAGTCAATACCATTCAACAAGATGCCCGCATCAGTGATACCCGGTTTGGCAGCGACTTAGGATTACTCCTGGCTGCCAACGTCGCTCCTCTGGTTGCTGAGGATAACCGAACGGAGTTAGCCAAATTTTCCCATCGTTTCTATAGCAGTACTTCTAGTATTCGCTACATGCTATATGCCGATGAGGATGGCGAAATTTTCTTCGGTATTCCGTTTTCTGAATCGGAAGTCCAGAATTCGCTGACAATTCGGCGTCGGATTCAACTTCCCGATAATTATGCGGAACATATCGACACCCCAATGGTGCGGCAGCATTTGACCCCCGATGGTGAGGTGACGGATGTTTTTGTTCCCCTGATTTATGAAGGGCAGTATCGGGGTGTCTTGGCGATCGGGACAAATCCCAATCCCACAGTGGTGACATCCTCCCATCTGACCCGGGATGTGACGATCGCGGTATTTGTCTCGATCTGGGCCATGGTGATTTTGGGCGCTGTCTTCAATGCTCTAACCATTACTAAACCCATTAAAGAATTGCTGGTTGGGGTGAAAAATATTAGCTCGGGTAACTTCAAACAGCGGGTTGACCTGCCGTTGGGTGGTGAACTGGGAGAGTTGATTGCCAGTTTCAATGAGATGGCAGAACGGCTAGAACGCTACGAAGAACAAAATATTGAAGAACTAACAGCAGAAAAAGCCAAATTGGAAACGCTGGTATCGACGATCGCCGACGGCGCAATTTTGTTGGATACTAACCTGCAAGTGGTGCTAACGAATCCGAATGCTTGTCGGTTACTGGGCTGGGAAGGTAAACCGATCGAAGATATGAACGTGTTACAGTTGCTTCCTGCTCCCATTCAGGCAGAAATTACTCGGCCACTGTACAAAATTGCTAAGGGAGAGTTGCGGGAAGGGGCGGAGTTTCGGATTGCCTTGAAGGATCCGGTCGAGCGCACTGTGCGGATTCTACTCACAACGGTGTTGGATCTCTATCGGGAGAATGTCAAAGGCATTGCGATGACGGTGCAAGACATTACCCGAGAAGCAGAACTGAATGAAGCGAAAAGCCAGTTCATTAGTAATGTGTCACACGAACTGAGAACGCCGCTGTTTAACATTAAATCTTTCATTGAGACGCTGTATGAGTATGGCGAAGATTTGAGCGAAGAAGAACGGCGAGAGTTCTTGGAGACGGCGAACCGGGAAACCGATCGCCTGACCCGATTAGTCAATGATGTGCTAGATCTCTCGCGGTTAGAGTCCTGTAAGCTCTATCACTTTGAAGCGGTCGATTTAGTACAACCGATCGAGCAAACGCTGCGAACTTATCAGTTGAATGCTCGGGATAAAGGGATTGAATTAGTGCAGGAAATCGCTCCCAACCTGCCGCCTGTATTGGGCAACTACGATTTATTGCTGCAAGTATTTACGAATCTG
>DATNPU010000250.1:0-4866 GCA_036703105.1 Microcoleaceae cyanobacterium | reverse complement strand
ATCTTCTTCATGATTTGTTATACTCTGCGGCCTCTCCCTTTTTCAACTAGATAGCTTTTTCTAATCTATTCAGTCGCAGGGTATCAGAAATTCGCTGCCGGTGGATTTCATACAACACCATACCCGTTGCTACAGAAGCATTCAAGCTAGGAGTGTTGCCTTTCAGGGGAATCGACACCAGGCTGTCACAGGTGCGTTGAGTCAGTAAGCTCAAGCCATCTCCTTCGGAGCCAATCACAACAGCAGTGGCACCAGAGAACTGGACGGCATGAATGGGCTGGCTAGCTTCGGCAGACATGCCATAAATCCAGAAACCAGCTGTTTTCAATTCTTCTAAGGCTCGACTCAGATTGACAACTCGGGCAACAGGGAAGTGTTCCAATGCGCCTGCGGCTACTTTGACCACTGTCGCAGTGACACCGACTGCCCGCCGTTGTGGGATGATCAAGCCTTGCATTCCTAAGGCTTCGGCGGTTCGAATGATGGCTCCCAGGTTATGGGGATCAGTGATCCCATCGGCAACTATTAAGACAGGATGCTCAGAAGCGGCTTTAGCGGTCGCGAGCAGATCCCCTAGATCGACATATTCATAAGGAGCAACTTGAGCCGCGATCCCCTGGTGATTTGCCCCCTGTGTCATCTGGTCTAGGCGGCGCGGTTCAACTTCATCAATCACTGTGCCATTCGCTTTAGCGGTCTGTAACAAGCTATGGAAGCGAGGATCATACCGGAGTCGGGCCGTGATCCAGATTCGGTTTAGGTTTCGTTCGTTCTGTAACGCCGTTAATACAGGATGGCGGCCATAGATCAGTTCTTCTGACTCAGCCTGAGTGGCTTCCAAGTGATGCGGTGGAGCTAATTCAGGTTCAGTTAGATCAATAATCGCCCGATCGCTGGCTTCTGCCCGATAGCCTGACGCAATCTGCTGCTGTGGCTTTTGAAAATTGGACTTACCGGCGAATTTATTGGCAGGACGATCGCCACCTTTGAATTTATTCCGAGGCCGCTCATCGCCGCGATCAGAGCGTTTGGATGGGCGATCGAACGATTGTTCTGGCTGGTGTAGGGAGTGGGAAGAGTGCCGATCATCGCGGCGGTTAGACCGGGGGGCAGAGCGATCGAAGCGATCTGGTTTCCGATCAGACCGAGGCGTAGGCCGCTCACCATAATCATTCGAACGCTCAGGGCGAGGTGTGGGACGGTCAGAACGATCGAAGTTCCGATCAGACCGGGGAGCGGGGCGGTCAGAGCGATCGAAGTTCCGATCAGATCGGGGAGCGGGGCGGTCAGAGCGATCGAAGTTCCGATCTCCATCCCGCTTCGATCGTTTGGCTGAACGATCAAAATTGCTATCCCCATGACGTTCGGAGCCATAGGAAGGCCGATCCCCCCGTTCCGTGTAGCGCTCGGAGCGAGGAGAGGGGCGATCGCCTGATTTTGCAGGGCGGTGACTAGGCGAACGACGTTGAGAATCAGAAGGACGCTTTTTGTTAGGAGCCATAATAATGCCAAGAATGAAGGATGGAAGTAGAGATCACTGAATCAGGAAAACTAGTCATGTCGCTGAAATGGTTTCTAGATGTCAGACCATGCTGACAACCGTTAGCCTTTGACTAGAGATCAGGTGAAAGCTTTAACTGCGTTAATAAAGTAATTAATCGTTGGGGATCAGTGAGATATAAATAGCCAATTAAGGTTTCTAAACTAGTGGCTTGCTGATAGGTTTCTAGGTCAATACGTTTGGGTTTGCCGTTGGCGGCATTCCGGCCCCGACGCAGAACATCGAGTTCGGTTGGCGTCAGCTGGGATAGGAGCGATCGCAGATGGTTAGCTTGTTGTTCTGCGCGTACTTGCCCCACTACTTGATTGTGATACGTCTGAATACGTTTGGGTGGAACCAAATAATACTGCCTAATGTACAGCTCATAGACAGCATCGCCTAAATAAGCGAGAGCGGCGGGCGAAAGTTGCTGGAGTGGCACGGATGGGAGCGATCGCGGAGCCAGCCAATCCAACCCAATCCCATGAGCTAATGAGTCATGATCTCGTTGAGCCATATCCTGATTTCGCTCTGATAGAGCGATCGGCACAACATCATCCGGCATGAACATTCCTTTTTGCTAATTCTGGTTCTTGGTGATTGAGATCGAGGCTAAAAAGCAAACCGACTACTGTAGCGTTCTTCTGCCCAAGGTTCTCCTCGGCGGTGATAGCCATTACGCTCCCAAAAGCCCAGCTCTTCTTGACCAAGAAACTCTAACCCATTAATCCATTTAGCGCTCTTCCAGGCGTAGAGATGGGGCACGACTAACCGCATGGGGCCGCCGTGTTCAGCCGGAAGGGGTTGGCCAAATAGGGTATGGGCAAAAAAGTTTTCTTCCCGCAAAAAATCGTCGATTGAGATATTCGTCGTATAGTCGCCATAGCAATGTGCCATCACATGGATGGCCTGGGGATTGAGATCAACCTGGCGCATAAAGTCTGTGACTTTAATCCCCGTCCATTGCACATCTAGCTTTGACCAGGTGGTGACACAGTGAAAGTCAGCGGTAAATTCGCTTTGTGGCATGGCCATCACATCTTGCCAGGTAAAGCTAACTTCCGCTGCCAGACCCCACACTTTCAATCTCCAGTCTGTTGTGCTGACCTGAGGGGTGTCTCCATAGGTCAGCACTGGAAAGCCGTTTGTGAGGTGCTGACCTGGAGGAACGCGATCGCGTAGCTCTGGTCCTGGTTTATGGAAGAACTTTCCCGGCATTGCGATGTACCTGTAGCATCTGCACAGTCAACTGCGGAGTCAATGCCTGGTTAGGATCGATGGCGATCCATCATCAGGTATCGATTAGGTTAGGCTTCTTCGTCTTCCTCGGCGTCAGCTTGAGGATAGATAAAGCCTTCGGCCCGTCCGGTTAAAACGGATTTACCCAGCGACAAGGCTCTTTGAGCTTGCAGCGCCGCTTTACGCTTCCAGGTTGCCTTCCGCATGTCGCGCTTAGACTTGGAGGTTTTCTTCTTAGGAACAGCCATGACAGAGGAGATTAATTTTTCACAACCTTTCTATTCTAGAGCAAGAATCCCAGATACGGATTCGATCGTCACTGAATTCTGTGCAGATCCCTACAGCTATTCTATAGAGAGATTTTTAGTGGAATGAGATTGGAGCGATTGTGAAGGGTTAGCTGCAAATTTGTTTGGATCTAGCAAAATTGCAGCGAATTCCGAAATCGGGTAGGGCCGTTCATGATATAAAAACTACAGTAATCCCATCAAAAAACTGGGATTTATATCTGGGGCAAAACTGGGATTATTTAATATTGTGAGACTTTCTTTGTCACTGAGGTCACTGCCGTGGGCATTGTAGTTGAAAACGTATCCAAGCAGTTTGGTAGCTTTCAGGCAGTTAGCCAAGTTAATTTGGAAATTAAGAGTGGTTCGTTAGTGGCGTTGCTGGGGCCTTCGGGCTCGGGCAAATCGACCCTGCTTAGATTGATTGCTGGCTTGGAAACCCCTGACAAGGGACGAATTTGGCTAACTGGGGAAGATGCAACGAACCGCAGTGTTCAGGATCGTAACATTGGCTTTGTGTTCCAGCATTATGCCTTGTTTAAGCATATGACGGTTCGCAAAAATATTGCCTTTTCGCTCGAATTGCGCAAAACTCCAGCGGCCAAAGTCAAAGCCCGGGTAGATGAGCTATTAGAACTAGTGCAATTAGGTGGATTGGGCGATCGCTATCCGTCGCAACTTTCGGGTGGGCAGCGACAACGGGTGGCACTGGCAAGAGCTTTAGCCGTAGAGCCAAAAGTGTTGTTGCTCGATGAACCGTTTGGAGCGTTGGATGCCAAAGTCCGTAAAGACCTACGGGCCTGGTTACGTCGCTTGCATGATGAAGTGCATGTCACCACAGTGTTTGTGACCCACGACCAGGAAGAAGCGATGGAAGTGTCGGACGAAATTGTGGTGATGAACAAAGGTAAGGTGGAGCAAATTGGCTCTCCGGCAGAGGTCTATGATCATCCGGCTAGTGCGTTTGTCATGAGCTTTATTGGGCCGGTGAACGTGTTACCTAGCACCTCCCACATCTTTCAGGCGAATGGGTTTGATTCTGCTCATCCTGAGGTGTTTCTACGTCCGCAGGATATTTTGGTGGAAACAACCTCCGATCACTCGTCGGCTCCTGCTCGCGTCAGTCGGATTATTCATTTGGGTTGGGAAATTCAGGCTGAGATTACCTTAGATGATGGTCAGGTTGTGACAGCGCACTTAACCCGTGAGCGGTTTGATGAATTGGATCTGAAGCCGCAACAGCGTGTGTTTGTCCGTCCGAAGGAAGCGAAAGCATTTCCGCTCTATTACTCCATTTGATCTCGCTAGACTATGGAGAGCTTAGCCGATCGCTGAAATTGCTTTCTCTTTCATGTCAAAAATTCGTTTTCGCAAGCTGAATCTGACTCTACTACCCTTGATCGCGATCGCCTTTATGAGCGGTATTTTCATGGGACTGGCGACGGCTCCACTTAATTGGTGGGGCTTAGCTTGGGTTGCCCTAATGCCGCTTTGGGTAATGATTAGTCGCACACCTGAAGCGACGCAGCTACCGGGTTCACGGTGGCGGTTGAACTTTATATATGTACTGCCACTGGCCTGGGGAATTGGCTATCACGGGTTAGCCCTGTCCTGGATTACTGGACTGCATCCCCTGACCTGGATGGGCGTTCCCTGGCTGGCGAGTATTGCGATCGCGCTATTCTGTTGGGGGTTTATTACCCTTTGGGGAGCAGCCCTAGTAGTGATTTGGACGTGGGGAGTACGGAAGTTAGGGGGAGATAGATTTTCCGCACCTTCCCTATCCTCCTCATCCTCTTT
>DATNPU010000232.1:0-4029 GCA_036703105.1 Microcoleaceae cyanobacterium | reverse complement strand
AAAGCCCATACTAAAGTCCACCATGTTATTTTGGCGATAGACTTTGAGCGATTCGATGTAAGAATCACAAAAGGAATGCCGGTTAGACTGCGAAATAATGACCTTCTGAACTGGAGCAAAGGTGGCAGGCTGAGGCGGTGCCGTCGCAGCACCTCGATTGACGAAATATCCTGCTCCCAAACGGGCATGAATTAAACCTTCTGCTTCTAACGTGCCGTAGGCTTCAATCACTGTTAGTTTATTCACCTGCGTTTCTTTGGCCATCTGCCGCACCGAGGGTAAGCGATCGCCCGGTTGTAGCGCTCCAGAGACAATCAAGCGCTTGACGCGATCGCGAATTTGCAGGTAGATCGGTTGCGTGATTTGGCGGTCTAGGGGAATTTTCATACTTCGCACTATACGCAATTCTGTTGGGGATGTCCTGGTACGGTTGGGTGAATTTTGACTAGACCAGTTGTAAAAATAGTGAACTGTACTAGTGAAATTGGTGAAATTTGTATCTCCTCAATTGGTTGCTGGCAGTGCCAAGCTATAAGAGTTGTTTGCATTAAGACAACTCATGGTAAAACCTCAAGCATTGCCTGGCTCTAGCTCCCCTTCAACCCCGATTGCGAATGCGCGATCGAGCCAGCGTTCACTGACACCGACTCAGCAGAGATTGAAACAGGTTTGGCAGCGATTTATGCAGATCTTGGCCAATGATGATTTTCAGGTCTGGCATCGCGTCGATCGCCAGGGACAAGTCATCTCATGGCATGTCTATGATGCGAAAACTGGACAGACAACTCAACTCGGCTCTGAAATGGAAGTGCGTTTGTGGTTAGAACAGCATCTTTATCGGTGAATCGGCATAGCCATCGATCGCCCTCGCTTACAGCAAGTTTCCTGCCACCATTTGTTTAATGTTCTCTAGCTCAATGCCAAACTTATTAGAAATGTCTTCTAACACTGCCATTTCGGCTGGCGATCGCTCCTGATCAATCAGGGAAATTCGGTAGCATAGGGCTAAGAGCGGCACAGCATAATCGCGATTCAGTTGCTCTAAAAATTCATGCAAGGGTTTGGGAGATTTGAGATTCGCCGCGATCGCCTCTAATGACGCTGGGCTTAACTGCAATGCGGCTAGATTGGGTAGGATCTGCTCCCAGTCCTTATTAGGATAACTCGCTACAATCATGTGAACCAGAATCTGATCCATCACGGCTTGTTGGGCGATCGCCACTTCTAAATACTGATCGCTTTCTTGAGTTAGCGCATCCAGAGTTTCAGCGGCAGGAATTGGGGTAGATTCTTGCAACTTGGCTTCATAAAACCGACAGGCCGCATAGCCCAAAGCATAGGTCATAGTTGCATTCGTGCTGGCCCCAATAATCGCCCCTGCCATCGGTACATTTCGCATCAAGCCTAACCCAGCCTTCAGGGCTCGACTACCGCCCAGAGCCAGCCCAAAAATTGCCAGAACTTCTCCTTTACGAGCCGGGTCTTTTAAGTTCAACCCATAGGCAGCGGCAATTTGATAAACCATTTCCGCCTGAAGGGACGTGGTTGCCGCTAAATCGACGGCTAGCAGAGCCAAGGCTTCTCCAGGGATAAGGCTTGTAACTAATCCAGCTCCACCCGCAAAAGCCGCTTTTTGCACCATGAGGCGGTGCGCAACTTGGCTCGATGAATCTTTGGGATGCTTTTGTTGCAGCGCTCGCACGTCTGCCTCTGCCCGATTCAAATCAACCCGATCGGTAATTCCAACCAGCCAGTCCAGCTTGAACACACCCGATAAGCGCCGGGTTAGCCAGTTGTTACCAATGAAATTAACTGCCTGTCCGGCTCCTTGCGTGGTTTGCTTAAGCCAATGATAGGTTTGCTTCGCTGTGTTCTCACCCACCCACTTCGCCATGCCAATCGCAGTTTTCCCAGTATGAGAGACAGTATTCTCAACGATCCCGCCGACCGCAAACGCTGTATGCAGTGCTGCCTTGCCGGTACGAGCAGCCGTATTGCCGATCGCCTCACTAACCCCACCTAAGCCTGCCCCCAATCCAGCTAGGGGATTGAAGATACTTGGCTTCTGCGGAACTGACGACTTCACGACACTGGCACGTCCATCCACTGTCTCACTAGAAAGCATGGTACTTCTATCCAAGCTGACGATTGGAGTTAAACCTTCTGGGGTTTGATTTTCTAGGGCTGGATGCTCGTTGTTCATACGTCTCTACTGTGTCAATCCACTCTACCCACTGAGTACCGACATTGTGTGTAGGTCTTTCGTCTACAGTAAAAACTTATCGCAATGGCTCAATCACCACCTCGCCCCCAAGTTAGGCGTTCTTCGGGCTAACTATACGCCTTTGAGAGGATTTTGGTAGCAGTAATGCTCTCAGGTTCAGAGCACGAGCGATCGATGGTGTCATTGAGGAGGATGGCGTGATTTACTGAAATCAGTTAGCCAATGGGTAAAATGAGCTAGCGATTAAGCCGTTGGCTTGCAGAAAACACCAAAATGATTACGTGATTTACTGAAATGAGAAAGCAAACAGGTAAAATGAGCTAACCATTAGCCTGTTTGCTACAAGAAATCCTAAAATGATTGCGTGATTTACTGAAATGAGAAAGCAAACAGGCAAAATGAGTTAACAATCAGCCTGTTTGCTAACTAAAATCTGGATTGGAAGTAAGTGAACGGGACGATAGGCTCATGGTTTACCGAGGCAGTTAACCGGGGCCGGCCACGGGGCATGAGGTATGGTGTTAGGCACTTGAGCGACTAAATAAATCGCGCCATCACCGCTAGTAACCCAACCTTGGGCTTCTACAATTTGCGGAGATGGAGCTGATGTGGCTACTGGTGTTGTCGCCTGTTCTGAGAGGAGTTGAGTGGCACGATCGCCAGAGGTTTGCAGAGATACCCAATCGACGGCAACAGCCCAGGCTTGTAAGGGGTCATCTGGGTTAGACGGAAGCCCACCCCGTCCAGTTTGAGTAAACGAACTCGATCGATTTGCCCCAGCCGAACATCGAGCTTGAATTTGGTTTGAAGGATCAACGACATCTACAGGAAGCGCCACTAATCCTTGACTGGGATCGAGGCTGAGCAAGTTCAAGGTTACAGTACCATTGAGGCCAAATTGAGAACTAGCGGTGATGTCGCTGTTGGGGGTTAATTGCGGCTGAAATCTCAGTCCGAAAATACCATTAGCTGTGATATTAATGTTGCCGCCTTTACCGGTAAAAGCATTGGCAGTGATGTCACTATTTTCTGCTAATACCGCGATGATAAATGGAGATGAAATAGTAATGTTGCCGCCATTGCCACCTGATTGCGCCGTTCCGGCGGTGGTAGAGATTTGACTATGTCGTCGCAGAAACAGGATATTCGGCGATCGCACCGTAATGTTGCCACCATCTCCTGAACCACTGCTAGCAGTAATGGCCGCATCACGATCGAGGTGAATGGAATCAGCCGTTAACACGATATTGCCTGCTGGAGCTGTCGTCGATTGGCTGTTCACGCTCACCCAAGCCTGGTTTTGGGCCGTCAACTCGTTGGCCTGAATGGTAATCGTGCCACTTTGACCAGAGGCGATCGAACCAGCTGAAATAAATGAGCGATCGCGAATCAGTAAGCGCCCGGCATCGATATTGACATCTCCCCCACGTCCACTCCCGATCGTGGTGTCGGAATCAATGTTACTGTTATTGGCCAGTTCTAAGCGATTAGAGGCTTGAATCGCGATCGTGCCGCCGTTGCCAGAGCTACCTGTAGTGCCGGAAGAAATTGCACTTTTACTCAGGCTAAGTCGGGGTGATGCGATCGTAATGCTGCTACCTGCGCCCACATTAAATGTGCCACTGGAAATTAAACTGTTGACTAGATTAGTAGATTCCTTGACTTGAATTTTGATGGCTCCACCATTACCGGATCCAAAAGTATCTGTATTAATCCCACTATTTGTTAGTGTTAATCGATTTGTGTTTAGGGTTAAGTTACCAGCATTGTCTGATCCGAAGGTGAAACTAGAGATAAATCCGTAG
>DATNPU010000231.1:0-8441 GCA_036703105.1 Microcoleaceae cyanobacterium | reverse complement strand
GGTTCGGAGTTGATCTAGTTTGCGCACAGCATCGGCGATCGCGGCAATTTTAGCGGTATCAACTGGCTCGGTCGCCGTCTTCGATTGGCTTGTTTCCGGAGGTAGGCCGTTGTTAAATCGTTGATCAAATTGGTCGGTATCCTGAGCCAAATACCAGATGCCTTCGATCGCGCTGGCGACACGGGGAATAGGCGTCCACGATAACAATAAATATAAAACTCCCCATACGGGTTGTCGCAGATAAAACTTATGGAATCCAGCGATAGGTGCAACGGCGCCAGCAAAGGCTAATAGAGAAGCCGTTTTGCGATTTCTGGGCTGACTGAACACACTTTCCCCCGATCGGTTTATCATTTGCCTCCTATCCTACCCTTACCCCTTGCCGAGCAATGCAGATTCTCTCGTTAGAGATCTATCCTGTTGAGCTTGAGTTACCGCAGTACAGTAAAGAAGAAGCTCGCCACTTTAGATCAATCGCCTCTAAATTAAATACTTTTCTAGAGAAAATGATTAATGGGTAATCCAGTGCATCCTACCCCCACTTAAATTAGGGCAAGTTAAGATTATCTCTGGCACAACGACTAGCCTGCTAGAAAAAACTCGCTAAGCTGAAGACCTCAGAAATTCGTCCTCAATCGGATTTCTAGAGTTCTACTACCTGAAAATGAGGATTGACGACGACTAGGAGGTTGATTAATTAGTAATCTAGCAGGTCTGCTCGTTACCCTAGAGGAGAGCCAGCATCTACAGTGGGTTTGTTTGAAGCTGCATAAGGCGTTTGTTAATGGTACAGAGTTCTCTCCCTCCAGATTGGCTGAAGCAATTTTCCGATCCTTACGCTGTACTTGGTGTATCTGTTGCCGCTGACGATCGCCGGATTCAGAAGCGCTATCGGCAAATTGCTATGCTGTTGCACCCCGATCGCTTTGCAGTTGGTGATTCGGAGCACCAAGAGCTAGCTAGTCAACTACTGGCACGCTTAATTAACCCCACCTATGAAAAGCTGAAACAGGAACAGGAGCGCAAGGAGAACCTGGCCTTATTACGCTTACAGGTGAGAAAGCTGACGCGAGACAAACCCCTCGCGCCCAAAAGTGAGCTAGCGCAGCAGTTAATGAAGCATCCGGCCAGTGATGTGGATGTGTTTTATGAGCAAGCAGTTATCAAACTGGCGGAAACTCAATATCAACCGATCGAGCAGTTCCAAACCAGCATTTTCCAGTTAATTGAACTGAACCAGGTTTACCTGCGCTTGAAAATGGGCAACATGCCAGTCCGGGAACAACGAACTGGTTTAGTGCCAGCGCAAGAAGCGCGACCCGTTCAATTTACACCTGCCCCTAGCCATCCCGAAACCGTTACCGAAAGCTATGCTCAGCGCCATTATCGCCGGGCCCAGGAATATGCTAGACAAAGCAAATGGCCGCAAGTGGTGCAGGAAATGCGGGATGCTATCCGAATTGAAGCGGACAAGAGTGAATATCTAGCACTGTTAGGCTTAGCGTACTTGCATCAAAATATGACGGGTACGGCCAAAGCCTATCTGCGTCAGGCCTTAAAACTGAATCCTCATGATGAGATCGCCAACCGATATGCGGCGCGCTTAGGCTTAACGGCGACATCCCCACCCTCAGCAGCACAAAACGGTCGATCAGCACAACCGACTCAACCGGCTCAACCCGCTCAACCACCTAACCCAGCTCGCAGTCACTCGGCTAGCAATAACCAGAATAGTCACCTCAATCAAAGTCCCCCTCAAAGACGGGGATTGTTTGGTTGGGTACGTTCCATCATCCGATTTTTTCAGAATTTATTTACTCGGAAACATAGAGCCTGAGCAGTCGCCAGCATCTGAATGTTGGTCTGACACTATGGCCCATTTTCTCAACTTTACAGGTAGTGGAACCCCTACTTAACGCGGGTAAATGCCTGACCTAGAATGTTGGTAAATACAAGGCTAATCAGTGTTCTCGCCACCTTAAAACGTAGTTTAAAGCAATGGGATTCTTTGATTCTGAAATTGTTCAGCAAGAAGCGAAGCAGCTATTTGAGGACTATCAATCCCTCATGCAATTGGGCAGTAGCTACGGGAAGTTCGATCGCGAAGGTAAAAAGCTATTTATTGAACAAATGGAATCTGTCATGGACCGCTATCGCATCTTCATGAAGCGGTTTGAGTTATCTGAGGATTTCATGGCTCAAATGACGGTACAACAGCTGAGAACTCAATTGGATCAGTTTGGCATTACGCCGCAACAAATGTTTGATCAGATGAATCTAACCTTGGAGCGGATGAAGTCAGAAATTGAGCATCAAACTTAATGCTCAATTCTAAGGGTTTCTGAAAGGGCACAGCTTTCCACTTTCCGGGTTAGCACCGTCCCGTGATTAGGATGGGGCCGGGAAATCTGAGGCAGGCCGGAAGTTTTGCACAGGTACACCTTCTAAGGCGCGTTCCATAAACCGCCGCCAGATCGGGGCGACATAGACACCGCCAGTTGCCCCATAGCCGATCGGGCTGTAGTCATCATTTCCAACCCAGACTGCCGCTGCCAGTTGAGGAACAAAGCCGACAAACCAGATATCCCGTTCTGATGAGGTTGTGCCAGTTTTACCAGCCGCAGGTCGATCGAGGCGAGCCGCCGTTGCTGTTCCAGCTTCCACCACGGTTTGCAGCACACTATTGAGCGAGGCTGCTGCCCAGGGATCAAGCACCAGCTGGGGTTTTGGCGTGTTGTCTAACAGCACGTTACCACTGCTATCCGTGACTTGCACGATTAAGGTGGTTTCAGAATACCAACCATTATTCGCGAAGGTCGCGTAAGCTCCGGCCATTTCTAACGGAGTTAAATCGACGGCTCCGAGGGGTAGTGAGACAACAGGTTCGATCGGGCTACGAATACCGAGTGTTCGACAGACATCAATCACCTTATTCAACCCAACTTCCTGGCCCAATCGGACGGCGGGAACGTTGCGAGACATGGCTAAGGCGCTGCGGATACTCATTGGCCCAGCAAAAGACCCGTCATAGTTTTGGGGATAGTACATGTCGTAGCCATCTGGATAGCCGACTGGACTATCATTAATCGTGGAATCGGGCGAATACTTGCCGGAGGCAAACGCCGTGTAGTACACAAAGGGTTTAAATGCTGATCCTGGCTGCCGCAGTGCCTGAATAGCCCGGTTGTACTGGCTCTTCTTGTAATCGACGCCTCCCACCATCGCTTTGACAAAATGGGTACGGGGATCGACAGCAACCAATGCCATTTGATCGGCATAAACACCCTGGCCTAACAAGGATTCATGCCCTTCAGCCACCACTTGTTCAGCAATACGTTGCAGCTTGGTATCAATGGTAGTTTGAACCCGCATCCCTCCCTTTAAGACCGCATCTCGGCCAAACCGTTTAGTTAGTTCCTGAACCGCCGCCTCTGTGACATAAGGCATCTGGCTGGTCTGGAAGGAGGTAATTTGCCCCAATTTAATCGGTTGTTTCTTGGCTGCTACTTCCTCCTCAGGGGTAATCCACTTCAGTTCCTTCATCCGGTTCAGCACTTCTGATTGCCGTTGTTTGGCTTTTGCCAAGCTGACAAAGGGGCTCAGGCTTTCCGGAGCTTGGATCAAGCCTGCCATCATGGCCGCTTCTGCTAAATTCAGGTTAGCGGCTGATTTGCCAAAGTAGCTTTGAGCAGCAGTTTCGGCTCCATAGGTGTTATGGCCCCAATACACCTGATTCAGATACATTTCGAGAATCTGATCTTTGGTGAAAATCTGTTCCAGCCGCATGGCCAACACAGACTCTGCCACCTTACGGCTAAAGGCCTGCTTCGGTGATAGGAAGAGGTTCTTCACCAACTGCATAGTCAGTGTAGAACCGCCTTCCACTGTGCGCCCCTGTTGCCAGTTGGCCCGCAAAGCTCGAACGACTGCTCCGGCATTGACGCCATGATGCTGATAGAAGTAGCTGTCTTCCACTGCCATTACGGCCCGTTTCAAATGTGGAGAAATTTTGTT
Source organism: Microcoleaceae cyanobacterium (assembly GCA_036703105.1). Taxonomy (GTDB): domain Bacteria; phylum Cyanobacteriota; class Cyanobacteriia; order Leptolyngbyales; family Leptolyngbyaceae; genus Pantanalinema. The sequence goes on along the minus strand of DATNPU010000231.1, from coordinate 4,427 downwards.
CAGGGGCACCACTTCCCGGTTTGCTTCTCCATGCAAACTGGCCAGTAATTTGCCTTTGATGTCATAAATATGAGTAGTCTCTGTAGGGGCATAACTGCGTAGCACCCGCACATCTGGCAAGTTACGGAAGCTGATAGCTAGACCAACTAGCCCTCCGGCGACCACAGAACTAGTCAGCATAGTAATCCCAAGCACCATGCCCCCGGTTAACTTGCTGACTGCTTTTACGAAGTGGACGGTGGGCTGGGAGCTGGTGGGTTGTTTGCGGGGAAGGGTATTGGATGACACGATGACGGTTTCCTGAGAGAGCAGTAACGCAAATGCGGGAATCAGTGCAGCTAGCCGAACCTTTGTTGAGTTGTTCTCTAGATTCTGGGGGAATCAGGAGACTTCACGATCGCGCTAACAAGACATCACAATTGAAGGAAGATTCCTTGCTGATGGATGATAGCAGTGTGAACCATGAGATGTCAGATCAAATTACAGTAAACTCATGGGAATGTCAGCTGATGTGATCACAAGAATCACAATATTTGCCTGCAATTATAGTGGGCTGTCCATTCTATGTTATGAAAGTTAACCTGTGAGCGGAACGAGTCAACAGTCCAGTCCCCAAACAGACCTCGCCTGGTTACACCGAGGCACCAGCGAGATCTTTCCTGATCAGCCTGATTCTAAAAGTGCTGACGATAATTTAACGCAGCGATTATTGCAGAGCCAGCGGCCACTGCGCATCAAACTTGGGATTGATCCGACCGGGGCAGATATTCATTTGGGGCACAGTATTCCGGTACGCAAACTGCGATCGTTTCAGGATGCCGGACATACCGCGGTGTTGATTATTGGTGACTTTACCGCGCGAATTGGCGATCCCACTGGGAAGTCAGAAGTTCGGAAGCAGTTGACGGAAGCCGATGTGGCAGCCAATGCCAAAACCTATCTCGATCAAGTCCGCCCGATTTTAGATTTTGATACGCCCGGACGGTTAGAAATTCGTTACAACTCGGAGTGGCTGGCGAAACTGGATCTGAACCAGATTCTGGAGTTACTCTCTACCATGACGGTGGGGCAAATGCTGGCTAAAGAAGGCTTCGCCGAACGGTACGAGAAGGGCAACCCGGTTTACATCCATGAGTTTCTCTATCCCTTAATGCAAGGATATGATTCTGTTGCAGTTGAGGCGGATGTGGAACTCGGCGGCACCGATCAAAAATTTAATATTGCGGTGGGGCGCGATTTACAACGACATTTTGGTCTACAGCCGCAGTTTGGCTTGCTGTTACCGATTCTGTTAGGGACAGACGGCACCCAGAAAATGTCGAAGTCGTTAGGCAATTATGTTGCCCTGACGGAAGACCCGCTGACGATGTACTCCAAATTGGAGAAAACCCCTGATAGCCTGCTGAATCAGTACTTCGAGCTACTGACCGATCTGCCGTTAAGCGAATTGCCCGAGAATCCCCGCGATCGCCAAAAACTGCTGGCCCTCAATATTGTTAGTCAATATCACGGGGAAGCCGCTGCCAAGCAAGCGCAAACCGATGCGGCGGGGTTAGTCAAAGGCAACACAACCCAAGCCGACTCGGTGCCAGAGTTTTCCCTAGCGGGAATCCAGTTTCCGGCCAAACTGTTTTATCTAGTCAGTGCCAGTGGCTTATGTAAAAGCAGTTCTGATGCCCGTCGCCAAATTCAGGGTGGCGCAGTCCGGTTAGATGGTAACAAAGTCGATCAAGTTGATTTGACCTTTGAGACGATCGCCGATCTTCAGGGCAAAGTGTTGCAACTGGGGAAAAACAAATTCGTTCGATTTGTTGATTAATCCAACTCTCCCTAACCTGTTGCAAAGTTTTAGCAACTCTCCCATCCGATCGAGATGAGAGTGCTATGATTACCGATCAAGCTAGGGGTGCCTGAATCATCAGGCTGAGAATACACCCTTAGAACCTGAGTCCGGGTCATACCGGCGGAGGGAAGCTATTTATCTGAGGAACCCAATATGCGAGCAGAATGGATCGCCAAACGGCGGGGACATGGCAACGTGTCTCAAATGCACTATGCCCGTCAAGGCATGATCACGGAAGAAATGCATTACGTGGCCCAACGTGAAAACCTCCCAGCCGAGTTAATTCGGGAGGAAGTGGCGCGGGGTCGGATGATTATTCCGGCGAATATTAATCACGTCAATCTGGAACCCATGGCGATCGGCATCGCCTCCAAGTGCAAGGTAAATGCCAATATCGGAGCATCGCCCAACTCCTCGGATATCAATGAGGAACTCGATAAACTCCACCTTGCGGTGAAATATGGAGCAGATACCGTGATGGATCTGTCTACAGGCGGCGGTAATCTGGACGAAATCCGCACAGCGATCATCAATGCATCTCCCGTCCCGATCGGCACTGTGCCAGTTTATCAAGCTCTGGAAAGTGTCCACGGCAATATCGAGAAGCTCACCCCGGACGATTTTCTGCATGTGATCGAGAAACATGCCCAACAAGGGGTGGATTACATGACGATCCACGCCGGAATTTTGATTGAGCACTTGCCGCTGGTCAGAAGCCGCTTGACCGGGATTGTCTCGCGTGGCGGCGGCATTCTGGCTCGCTGGATGCTGGCCCATCACAAACAAAATCCGCTCTACACCCACTTCCAGGACATCATTGAGATTTTCAAAAAATATGATGTGTCCTTCAGTTTGGGGGATTCTCTCCGTCCCGGCTGTACCCATGACGCCTCGGATGCGGCTCAGCTAGCCGAACTGAAAACCTTAGGACAACTGACTCGTCGAGCCTGGGAAGATGATGTGCAGGTGATGGTCGAGGGCCCCGGTCATGTACCAATGGATCAGATCGAGTTTAATGTGCGCAAGCAAATGGAAGAGTGTTCGGAAGCGCCCTTCTATGTGCTAGGCCCCTTGGTCACGGATATTGCCCCAGGGTATGACCACATTACCTCCGCGATCGGGGCGGCTATGGCTGGCTGGTATGGTACGGCCATGCTCTGCTACGTCACCCCGAAAGAACACCTCGGCCTACCCAATGCGGAAGATGTGCGCAATGGTTTGATTGCCTACAAGATTGCGGCTCATGCGGCTGATATTGCCCGTCATCGTCCGGGTGCCCGCGATCGCGATGATGAGTTATCTCGTGCTCGCTATAACTTCGACTGGAATCGGCAATTTGAACTGGCACTTGATCCCGATCGGGCACGGGAGTACCACGACGAAACCCTGCCGGCCGATATCTATAAGACCGCTGAGTTCTGCTCCATGTGTGGCCCGAAGTTCTGCCCGATGCAGACCAAAGTGGATGCCGATGCCTTAACCGAACTGGAGAAGTTCTTGGCTCAGGAAAAGCAAACGGTTAGTCCAGCTTAGTTTCGCGATCGCACAATTCTGGCGGGGCAATTCTTGGTAATTGCCCCAAAAATCCCCAAAATAAAGGGGGCAATCTTTGTTGCCCCTCTTGATCATGCGTTCAAACTAAGCATGCAAAGGTAATATTGCTGCGATACCCGCGTTTAAACGAATTAAGCTTCTTGCTTGCGGCGACGACGAGCAGCAGCTAAACCTGCTCCAGCCAGCCCTAACCCTAACATCGTTGTTGGTTCAGGAACCGCTTCAGAGGTTGGAGTTGTAGACCCATTGACGACGAAGGTGCTGTTAAAGCTCACTAGAGCACTGTAAGCATTAGATGGGCCAAATGTGATCAGCCGATTTTGAAAATTAGCAGGTGGGAAATCGCCATCCCCAATGTAATCAAAGACATTAGGATCTTGAGCTAACACATTAGAAACAAGGGTTAAGTACGGAGTAGGCAACAGTGGCCCTAAGACTGGATTGAGAAATGTAGACACTTGAGTTTGGACAGCTGGATCTGCTAGGAAGTTAGCCAGAGTATAGGATTGCGCTCCAACCGTTACCGCCGCATCCAGCACTTCATACCCATATAGGCCTGGCGTTGCTAATTCTTGTTTTAGGTAAGTAAAAACACCACTTCCTGACACGCTCGGTACGCCGAACGCAGACACTGTAGCATCAATCGTAGAGGTATAGGTAAAGCTAGCGGCTTGTGCTTGCTGATTCCAGCCGATCGCACCGACGACCGCAACACTGGCGGCGGCTCCAACAGTAGTAGCCGCAATTTTTTGTAAAAGTCCACTGGACATAATAATTTTCTCCTGGGGCTAGATGAGTGAAGCAAGGCGAGAAATTACGTACTCGTTAGGGAATGAATTAAAAGCAGGTTACAGTCGCTCGGGCAGCCGAAATTCCCTATAACGAGAGCTTTAGGGAACACGTAAAATTGATTTACCTTCCGCAGACTAGCACTGGGACTCGATAGCATCCAAGAGATTAGCGATCTCTTCATGAAAGCAATGCGATCGAACCCGGTAAATTTACCAGAAAATACTGAGGAGTTCCGGCG
>DATNPU010000222.1:0-9524 GCA_036703105.1 Microcoleaceae cyanobacterium | reverse complement strand
ATCAAAGGTTGCAGGGTTTAAACCAGACTCTAGGTCTGTAAACGATGGCTCAAGAGCGTCGCTATCGCATCAGAATTATAAAGATTTGCAAAGTTCTTACCCAGGTGCTAGATTGCTGAGTGAAGTCATACCTAGTCTGCTCAACCGATGATTAAGTCGGAGAGGCTTATCGCTGACCGTTGGCTCTGTTAACGTGCACTATTCAAGTCCAGCGTTGAGTTACGGATACAGCGGCGATCGCCCCTCATAGCAGATGGATTAACTTACTGGACTGACTGTTCTGGAACTTGAAGATTCATGCAAGCACCTGTCATTCCGTCTCTCCAAGCTCAACTCAATTCCACCTATGCCCGCACTGCACCACTGAAAATTGTGGCGTTGGGCGATAGCCTGATTTATGGCTTCGGCGATCCTGAAGGTGGTGGTTGGGTCGATCGCCTACGTCGGAGTTGGATGCATCCAGATAGCCCTGGACATGCGCTGTATAACTTGGGAGTGCGGGGCGATGGAGTGCGGCAGGTGGCGCAACGGTTGGAAACTGAATTTCGGCATCGCGGCGAATTACGCAACCGTGTACCCGATCTAATTATTTTGTCAGTCGGAGTCAATGATTCTGCTCGGTTAGCCCGCCAGGATGGGCGGAATTATACGGATTTCGATATTTTTGAGGCGGAATTGGCCAAGCTGTTGGATCAGGCCAATCGGCTGTGTCCCGTACTCTTTGTGGGTATGGTGCCTGTTAATGAAGCCAAAATGCCGTTCCTGGATTGTTTTTACTATAATCATGCCGACCAATGGCGTTATAAAGAGGCCACTCGCTTAGCGTGCCAGCAGCGCCAGATTCCTTACTTAGATGTATTCGCTCGCTGGATCGAACATGGCTGTGAGTGGTGTCAGGCTAACTTACTCGATGATGGCCTACATCCTAATGTCCTGGGCTATCAAGCGTTACTGGATGAGGTATTAAGTTGGGATGCTTTTGCTAAACAGGTGTTGGGAATAGATTGCCAGGTATCGATATCATGACAGTATTGGTTGTAGCCACCGGGAATCCCGGTAAGGTGCGAGAACTGCAAGCCATTCTGACCAACTTAGACTGGGAGTTGCAAGCCAAACCCGCCGAATTGGATGTGGAAGAAACGGGAGATACATTTGCAGCCAATGCCTGTTTAAAAGCTTCAGAAGTGGCTCGGGCGACGGGAGAATGGGCGATCGCCGATGACTCTGGGCTAGAAGTGATGGCCCTTAATGGTGCGCCTGGGGTTTATTCCGCTCGCTACGGCAGTTCAGATACTGATCGGATTCAACGACTATTAACCGAATTAGGCGATCGCCCCGACCGCTCAGCCCAATTTGTTTGTGTGATTGCGGTAGCTCGGCCAGATGGCACGATCGCTCTACAAACCGACGGGATCTGCACTGGCGAAATTTTAAATACTCCCAAGGGCGGAGGGGGATTTGGGTTTGACCCCATATTCTACGTACCAGAGTATCAACAAACGTTTGCCGAAATGCCGTTGAAGTTAAAGCAGTCGATCAGCCATCGGGGCAAAGCATTACAGGCACTGATTCCCCAATTGGCAGCACTGGAAAAATAACGACGATCGACGACCAACTTCTGTATTCCTACAGAGTCCGCAATACTCCGCGAGGAATAATTAGAGCAAGAGTCTTTACGGAAAATTTAACTTCTATACAGAATTAAATCTGCACCTAGTTTCTGCAAACCCGTAGGGAAAAATGTCCCAAATCCCTTAGTAGTTAGTAAATCCAGCAGATTGCAAGGGATTTATCTGGTTAGAAACTCAACCGTTATCACTTTTTGAATCCTGGTCATACTTCCGTTAGCTTCATCAGAACTTCATAAAACCTCACCCCTATGAAGTTCTGGAAAAGATTAGCTCAGTATTATCACGGTATACGTTTACTAACTAGAGGTTGGGCTTATAGTAATTCCTGAAGGTCATACGTATTTACACGGTTTTCCTCACCATATGGAATTGTTATGCAATCCGCATTAAAACAGGCAACAGTTTGCTTGCCAGGGTACACATCTTCCAGTTTGCGAGTGCCGCATCAATCTGCATCTTCCATTTTTAAGCGGGTACTCGATATCGTTGGAGCTTGCATTGGTCTACTAGTTTTAGCAGTTATATTTCTCCCGATCGCGATCGCAATCAAGCTGGATAGTCCAGGGCCAGTGCTATTTACGCAAGAACGATATGGTTTGTTAGGGCAACCGTTTCGCATCTATAAGTTTCGTTCTATGGTGCGAAACGCCGATGAGTTAAAAACTCAGATCCAAAATGAAGCGAAAGGACTAATCTTCAAAAATCAGACAGATCCCCGGGTAACGTCAGTAGGGCGGTTCTTGCGACAAACGAGTTTGGATGAATTACCCCAGTTTTGGAATGTGCTGAAGGGCGAAATGAGCTTGGTGGGAACTCGTCCACCCACAGCGGATGAAGTATCGCGCTACCAAAGCCATCACTGGCAACGATTAAATGTGAAACCAGGGATGACCGGCGAATGGCAGGTGAATGGACGATCGCTGATCCATGATTTCGAAGACATTGTGAAATTAGATCTGCGCTACCAGGCCCAATGGCATCCGTTCTATGATCTCGTGCTCATCTGGCGCACGATTTATGTGATTTTGGCCAAGCAGGGAGCTTGCTAATTCAGGGTGTCGCCCAAATAACTAACCCCATACCGTAGGGACTCCCCAGGTTCTCGTGCCTGGGAATTACCCGCAGTGATAGCCCTTGTAAGCCGCTATTGCTATACGCCAGTTCACCCAGATAAATCCGTTGTCCCTGCTGAGCCGTCCCCTGATATTGCATGACTGACGGTACACCATTCACAATTTCACCACTGGCATCGACTGGCCCTTGATAAAGCTGAACTTCGATATCGGTTGGAGTCAGGGCGGCTAAATCAATCTGGGCTTTGACGGTGACGGTCTGGTTAACGTGGATGTCGGCAGGTTGTGAAACATCCACATTGAGGATTTTGATGTTGTACCAATTCTCCATCACCTTGGCTTTCCATGCCGCCAATTCCCTCGCCGGAGCATACTGGTTAGAGGTCAGCACTAAATAGCGATCGCTAGCCGGGAAATAGCCTCTCGTCGCGTACTCGCCCACCATCCGAGCGGTATTAAACCAAGGACAGTTTAACCGGATATTATCCTTCATTTTGGCGACCCAACCCCGAGGCAGGTCATCTTCGCTGCGATCGTAAAACAACGGCACCACTTCCTGTTCCAACAAATCGTAAAGAGCATTGGCTTCCACATCATCCTGATAGGTGGGATCGTCGTAATCTTCGCCTTGCCCGATCGCCCAGCCAGTCCGGACATAATCCGCTTCATCCCACCAGCCATCGGGAATACTTAGATTCAGTACCCCATTCATGGCCGCTTTCATCCCACTAGTACCCGACGCTTCCCGGGGACGACGCGGGGTATTTAGCCAAACATCACAGCCAGCCACCATTAACCGAGAGACGTGAATATCGTAATCGGGAATATAGACGACGTGGGCATTGATGCCTTCCTCACGGGTAAAGTGAACAATTTGGCGGATCAGTTCCTTCCCAGGGATATCTTTAGGATGGGCTTTGCCCGCAATCACAAACTGCACCATGCGTTTTTTGTGCGGAAACGGGCGTTTAATGTGTCCCATATCCAACAAAATTTTGCGGATTCGCGTTAAATCTCGCAGAAATAGAGTTGCGCGTTTATAGGTCGCAAAGCGGCGAGCAAAGCCGATCGTCAGCACCGTTGGATCTAAAACTTCTTCGGCTTTTGCAATCTCAGTAGGTGAAGCACCGCGATCGCGCAGCGTTCTTTGCAACCGCTCTCGGACAAATACGACCAGTTCAGAGCGGCACCGTTCGTGATTCCGCCAAAGTTCCTCATCGGGAACTGATTTCACCCGTTCCCATAAGGGATGAGCGGCGGGAGCGTCTGACCAACTGGGGCCAAGGTAGCGATCGTAGAGTTCCTGCGTAGACTTGGCGACACAACTGCGGGCATGCACTCCATTCGTAATTGCCGTAATCGGCACCTCATTCACTGGTAAATCAGCCCACAAAGGACTAAACATCTTTTGAGAAACTAAGCCATGCAGTTGGCTAACTCCATTGACAAAATTAGCCATTTTAATCGCCAAAACGGCCATGCTGAAGGGGGCCGCTAAGTCTCCCGTATTCTCCCGCCCCAGCGCCAAAAATTCTTCCTGAGATAAGCCAAAGCGATCGGCATAGTACCCGACTGAATGCATCACTTTATCCGGTGGAAAGAGATCAATTCCCGCCGGTACAGGCGTGTGAGTGGTAAAAATCTGGCTGGCTCGGGCGAGTTGTCTTGCTTCGGCAAAGGTCAAACCATGATCAGACATCATGTTCCAGATCCGTTCTAGCACCAGGAAAGCCGAGTGGCCCTCATTCATGTGGCAAACCGTGGGATTAAGTCCCAAGGCTTTCAGCATTTGCATCCCACCGATCCCGAGCATAATTTCCTGGTCAATCCGCATATCGATATCACCGCCATACAGTTCATCGGTGATGTCATGGTCATAGGGATTGTTCGGTTCAATATTGGTATCCAGCAGGTAAAGTGGCACTGTCCCTACCTGTACCCGCCAGACTCGGGCGTAGACTACCCGCCCCGGATAGTGGATCCCCAACCGCAATTCCGAGCCATCCGGGTTGCGCTCCAGATGCAGCGGCATGTTGTAGAAATCATTGATGGGATAACGCTCCTGTTGCCAACCATCCGCATTTAAGTATTGGGCAAAGTAGCCTTCTTGATAGAGCAGTCCAACTCCGACTAAGGGTAAGCCCAAATCGCTAGCAGACTTCAGGTGATCACCTGCCAATACCCCCAAACCACCCGAATAGATCGGTAAGCAATCGGTCAACCCAAATTCAGCAGAGAAATAGGCATAACATTCCTGGGAGGTTGTTGCATTGTTCGCGATCGTGGACTGGTTACGGTGTTTGCGATGCCAGGTGCGCTCCTGTAAATAGTCATCCAGTTGCCGAGATGCCCGCTCCATTTGGGCTAAAAATCCTTCATCTTCAGCAGCTTCTTGCAAACGTTTTTGGCTAATGGTTCCGAGCATCAGTACCGGGTTATGCCGACTGGACTCCCATAAATCGAGATCGAGACGGCGAAACAAATCTTTCGTATCAACGTTCCAGTCCCAATGGAGGTTGTAGGCTAGCTTACGGAGAGGTTCCAGTTGGGCAGGCAAGGAAGGAGAAACGTTGAACGTCCGAATCGGTCGCATAAGTACACTAGCTCCAGATATTCACCTAACTTCCGTTCATTGTGACGCTAGTTCAGTTGAGCCTGAGTCACTCTTAATAGACACTCTAGAAATCGATAATCTTTTGTAACTCAAGCAACTGTGATGACAAGGTTGGTTTGTATGCACCATCAAGCTTTGCAGCTCTACTTATGGTCAACCCGAGGACTCCTGACTGGAGCGATCGCTCTCTTCCCCCTGCTCCCTACCTATAGCCAACCGATCTCCCAGTCCGCTAGTGATTTATTTATCGGACAAACCCCATCTCCCCCATCCTCCCTCCCTCCCTCATCATCACCATCTACCCCAGCCTCGATCGACCTCGACCCCGAACTGATCAACACCAGTCCCGTCCTTCAACGTTGGTTGCGCCAAGTGCCGAATGTGATGGCAGACATCAAACACGATCGCAGCTTTCGGACACGCTTACGCCTGGGTTATAGCCAATTTCCCTCGACAGATGATGCCAGTGGTTGGTATGTCGGGATTGAAGATGTGTTTATCGATCGCACTGGGTTAACTGTGAGTGCGGATTATCAAGCTAGTTTCAATGGCAAGCGAGAAAGTTGGGGAACTGATCTGCGCTACTATGTGCTGCCCTTGGGTGGTTATGTCAATTTGGCTCCAGTCGTCGGCTATCGCTACATCGAAACGTCACGTTACTCCACCGATGGTGTGAATATCGGGGCACGACTCTTGTTAGTGCCATCCCGCACAGGCGCAGCAGATATTAGCCTGACTCAAAGCTGGGTGTCTCCTGGCAGTGATAATGAAGTTGGCATGACAACCCTTTCCGTTGGGTATGCCCTGACCCATCATCTGCGGCTCTCAACCGACTTCCAGAAACAAAACTCTCGTTATCGCCAAGATAGCCGTCTGGGAATCGGCGTGGAGTGGATGTTTTAAACCTCTTCGTCTAAGGGGACGACATCATGAAATAGGGTGTAGTTGATGTACTGCCGACCATCCGACGATCGATGAAAGATATCGACAAACCGATAATTCCACAAAATATTTTGCACAGCATAGGATTGGCGAGCGTGGATCGATTGGCCAACGGTTTCATCTGTGCCAGTTAACGTCACCAAAATTTCAGCGTTACTCTCTGCCAGGGACTCGGGAGTGGCGCCATATAGAGGGCTATCTGGATCGATCGGGTGCATAGCCGACCAACTCAGGGCAAAGAAAGGCGTATGACTGCGCGTTAGGTTCAAATCATAGATCCGCCGCATCGTATAGCCTTCGGGCAGCGTTTCTTCTCGGATCAGCGTGACCCACAGCTTTGCCTCCAGAATTTGATTGCCCCGTTGGTTCGCCGCCCGAAACATTAAGGTAGGCACACGGTTGAGTTGGGTAATAATAGCCACCTGACTGAATAGCACCCGCGCGGTTGGTCGAGAAAATCGGGCAAACATTAACCCAGTTGCCATTGCTACACCCAGTAAACCGACCAAGGCTTCGATCGCCACTAGCGTATTGGCATAGGCCGTTTTGGGATATAGCGCCCCATACCCGATCGTAGCCATCGTTTGCACACTAAAAAAGAAGGCATCTGGAAAGGAACCCGGTTGGGCATTGGCAATGCAATCACCTCCAGCTAAGTAAGCCAGAGCAAATAAAGCATTTACCGTCAGGTAGGAAACCACCAGCAAACCAATGAACTCTGGCCAGGACATCCTCAGCAATCGGTGATAGAGATCTCGCCAGAGAGGATGAAGTAAGCCCTCAAGCACAAACTCCACTTGGCCACCCAGGTTTACTACCCGCTGATACATCCGAGTAGAGGACGATCGCGATCGCCTTTCTGGGTTCCTTTCCAGTTTGCCCATCGGTTAGCTAACCGTGCTGCTCAGCGCCGGATCTTGGGTCATCAGCGAAGCTGGCATACTTTGCCGCAGCCGATCGCCATACAAAGCCAACGCATTGCCGCCCAGCAGAAGCCCGAGATGGTCGCGATCGTAATTGGTCACCGTTGCCGCATCCTTCACACAATCTTTCAGGACTCCATCCCAGTGACCGTAATCGCCCGAGAAGCAGGCTAACCGCTTACCAACTTCGCCCATCGCGATATGCATATAAGCGGGACCTGGATCATCAGATTCAAAGGAAACAAAAATTTGACCCCGTTCAAAGTACTCCAGTGGATCACGATGCCGCAGATCGTAGTGTTCGTACAAGCTGGCATCGTCAATCTTGGTCGGGTCATGCTCTTTCGTCCACATCAGGTCGAATAAATTCTTCGCCTGACTAATGATATTGGTGTTGTTGTGAGCACCACGCTCCTGGATCATCAGTTTGGTAAAGTCCATTAGTGACGGGCGATAGGGATGCTTCGGATCAAAGTCACGAATCCGTTTTTCCCAATGTTCATGGAAGGCATGGGCAAGATCGGGCAGCCAACCGCATCCTCCTTCCAAGAAGCCGACTCGTAAGGTGGGGAACTGCTCGAACGCCCCATCAAAAATCATCCGAGCCAATGCCATTTGTTGCTGATTGCGCTGGACAAAAATATGCGTCAGAACAAAGGTTTCCATATGGTCAGAAATACCGCCCACCATGCCGGAACCAGGGCCACCATGAATGCCCAAAGCAATATCCAGATCGACGGCGGTTTGTAATAAAGGCCGAAAATCGGGATGACTGATGGCTTTAGAGGTGCGAATTTCGGGAAAGGCATCGGGGGCACTGGGATGAGGCACAGGTAGGTGCGGCGCAACTCCTACCGAAACCATGCCTAACTCATTGACGCAGCGCTTCATTTCCGCGATCGCTTCTGTCACATCCTGTAAGGGAATTACCCCGATCGGTTTCAAGCGACCATCATAGCCTTGGCAATCATCCGCAATGTAGTTGTTGTAGGCCTTACACAGCGCTACCGCTAAATCCTTATCCAGAATGCTGGAGAACATCAGGTTAAGAGTGCCGAAGATTACTTGAATATCGACCCCTTCTTCATCCATGTGTTGCAACCGCACCCGGTTAAACATAGCGCCCAGCGTTGTTTCGGGATGCAGATTGCGAAACCCACCCTTCCCTAAGCCTTGCGGTTGCGGGAACATACGAGAAAAATCAGCTTTCCCTGTAGCTGGATTAGCATCAATAATTTTGGCCCGTTGATCACCCAAACTATCGACGACTAAACCAATGCGATCGCGGTATTCCGGCTCAATATAATCCCGTAACACCAAGGGATTTTCTAGCTTATGAGCATCGGCATCGATCACTAATAAACCTTCGTACATGATTTCTCCTTAAACAGCAAATTGAAATGCGTTTAGCTGCTAATCAAACTCTTAATTATTGTTGGTATTCGGGTCGTAGTTGGTCAGTAATGGACGTAAGCCGAACCACCGCTCAAACGACCAGGACATTGAGGCCAGAATCATGATGCCATTCCGGTATTTAACAAAGGCCGGTTCGTTTTTCTCAAAAACAATATGGCCGCCGATCGCAAACACCTGGGTTAACACCAAACAAAGTAATGTCAATCGCCAATCAAAAAACAGTAGAATCACCGCCGAGATTGCCAAAATGTTCGTCAAGTGATGCAACATTTGGTTAATCGGATGTTGATGGCTAGCGACAAAGTGGGCTTTCGCTTCTTGAAAATAGCTCACGGTACTCTCCAAAGTAACTCTAGAGATAATTGTTGGTCACGATACCACAGAGCTTTACACTCTCAAAGAAGCGATCGATTTTCTTTGCAATTATCACCGAAATATCAAAAAATATTGCTTATATATTGAGGAAACCTAATTGGAATGACAGGGAAAATTCGTTGAAATAGCACTATCTCAACACCAATTTTGCACTGATTTTTTAATTGAAACTATAATCGGTAATCAGGCAAAAACTTACGGCTTCCTTGAATCATTCAGCACTGAAAATTCTTCAATTACCCTCATCATAGAAATACTTTAATCGCTATCAAGCCAATGCTTCGATCGCCATTCGCATATTTGGATGTAGGAGTCAAAAAAGTCATGTTCTCCTACATCCAGTTCAGTTGCTAGTTACCACCAACGTAACTGCAAATCGCCTTGTTTTTCCTGGTTTAATTCTTGCTCGGTTGGCCACTCTACTGCTTGATAGGTGCCAAAAATATGATCCCACCAATCCACGCCCAACCCAAAGTTGTGATGCCACATATTATGTTTGTGGTGAATATAATGCACCGGCATTTTCATCCAAAAACATTTGGTTGGGTTA
>DATNPU010000184.1:0-5418 GCA_036703105.1 Microcoleaceae cyanobacterium | reverse complement strand
CTAAACAGATAGAAGAGAGACAGCAACAAGCCCCCCTTGCTACTATCTCTCTTGCTCATCGCATGAACGGAGTTACACAACCCACTGCATCTAACCTAACTGTTGCACTTGGTGATTGGGTGAAGTTCCCATGAACTCATAGTAAGCAATTGATGAGGGTTCTCCGTAACGTAAAAGACACGTCAGATGGCTGTACCCCACACTGGCGTGTCTTTTGTGTTGTGTGACTAACTCGATTTAGGGTGAACTACTTCAGGGGTGGGCAAGGCGTTACGGCTAAGTAACCTCCCGCTTCCAGGACAAAATCGTCAAAGTCAGTGTCTTTACCAGGTCTGGGTAAACCTTCATCATCCCAGGAAATCCGGACTCCAACAGCATCCCCTTGTTGCCCACCATCCAAGCTGCCAGTAAATCGGGTGGCATCGACGCTGACCGACTCTACCCGGCGGCGAGTTGGGCCGGTGACACTCACCGACTCCAGATACATGGTGTAACGGTTGCCTGCTTTAAAGGTGTACTCCGCTAAACCACTCGCCTCACCGCGACCGTTGACGATCGTGCCGCCCTGGACCGTGCCTAGATAGTCGATCGGAGTCCCTGTATTATTGGCACCTGGATCAGATGGTTGGCGTTGGCCAGTGCCATAGCTATCAAAGGGTTTGGTTTCCCGAAACAGGACGGTATTTTCACCTGTCGTGACATTGGTAATGCCTAACGTCGATTGGTAAGCTCCGTGCGTTTCCTTGACTTCAAACTCCACAACTGTATCTTCTGTGAAGACAAACTGGGTATTCCCCAGCGTATCTTGCTGGGCCTGCACTGGGAGCGCGATCGTCCCCACTAGTCCAGTCACAAAGGCTCCTAATAGCCCGATCGCACGGGTACGTTGATATTGAATTTGGTTCATGATGTGCTGACTCCTACTCACCAGAAATTGCGACATGACGGAGAGGTACATTTACCAACTGCGCAAAGCGGGATTCGGCCTAGAGCGCTCCAGATCGGCCAGGGTCGCCCGCAGGGTTTCGGCCTGAGTTCGCAATTCTTCTAACCGGAGGCAAGCTTCGGGAGTGGGCGGTGCGGGGAGTGGTTGACGAGCAAACCGTCGGGGAGTCACAGCCGGATTTTGCTGCTCAAATTGAGCGATCGCATCGTTGCAGGCGGCAAAGGCAGTTTCCGCATCCTGATTGAGTTGGGTGGTTCTGGCAATGATATCGGGATCGATCGGAACTCCGTTATAGAGCGGCGAAACGCTGTTCCAGTAGTTTGTGCCTGTGATATCCGTATAGGGGCGATCGGCTCTAGCGGGGGTTGCCAGGAGACTAGCCGAGGCGATCGCCAGTCCAATAGTCCAGGTGAATGATTGAGTGGTGATACGCATTATTCCGTCCTCCTCTAAAACTGATAAGCGAAGCCAGCACCTAACACAAATCGGGGATCATAGTTATCGACGGACACTAAATCCCGCACGGCTGGAGTAATCACAAACGGAATGTTCTTAAAGGGTGCGATCGACACTCCTAATGCCAAGTCGGTGCCAGTCCATTCAGCGATGAAACTAACTGGACGAATAATCCGCACAGCAACGTTACCAAACACGTTGACATTGTTTTCACCGGCGCGAATCGCACCCACGGAACGGAATTGATTATCACCGACCCCAGCGGTCACAGCAATCCGGCTAAACGGTTCATCGATCGAATCCTTCAGGCGAAAGATCTTGGTGGCTACTCCATAGATCGATTGCTCAAAATCATTGCGACCAATATTCAGGAAGCCATTCCAACCCACGGCAACTGCGAGATCACCCGGAAACCGCTTGTGTAACTTGGCATTGAAGCCACCTTTGCCAAAGTCCATATCACTGGCGAAAGCGTAGGATAGCTCTAATCCAGCGTATTTATCGGCATCACCTAAGCCAATGCCAACCCCAAAGGTGCCGGCATCAAAGTCATCTTCCCGCACATCGGATTGATAGCTACCACTAATGAAGGCCGTCATTTTGTCGGCACCATACCCCACCGGAATATAGATGCTCAGCGCCGGAGATGCTTCTAACCCATAGGGTTCTGGCACTACTAACGGCTGAATCGGTTCGGGCCGTGGGCAGCGATTGGCTTGAGCAATTTGAGTCCCATCGGGGGTAAAGGCTTGGGCCACACAATTATGTGGAGTGGCCGCACTGCCAGCCGTAGCCCGATCGAGCTGCTTATTGCCAACTCCCACAACATCAGCGAGTAAAGTTGGAGTGCCTGCCAATTCGAGTTGGACTGGGTTGCTAGGAGCAGCCATCGCAGCAGCGGGAGTCGTAGAATTAACTTCTGCTGTACCAGTTAACTGTGAGGCATCAGAATTCGACTGGATATTAGTAGTCTTGATGGTTTCTGGAGCAGAGAGAATCACCGGACTTGCGATTCGATCGCTCTCACTATTAGGCAAACCAGCTACAACCGTAGATTGAGACATTATTGGACGAATGATTTCGCCCGTTGCGATCGTTTCTGGAGCCGCAACAGCCACAGGATTTACTGCTGGCTGATGGTCTAATGATTGTGATTCAGTACTAGTTGAACTGGTCGTTTCGGTAGGAACTAAAACAGGTGAAGAAGTGTCGATACTGTCAGCAGCTAATTGAGATATTTCGCCCTGAACGATCGGTACTTCAGTTGCATGAGCGGCTAGGCTACCCACTGCAACGCTTGCCAGTGTACATAAAGCAATACCGGGGAGGCGCATAACAATCTCCTCAAACTCACGCCAAATAACTAAAAAACGCGGTTGATGATAGGAAATGAACTCCTACATTACTGTATACACAGCTTGGGTTGGAGAACTGGACTAAAAGTCACAAAAACTAAAGTCTTTCTCTATCTTTCTAGCTTTTTCTATTTGTTCCATGCTTCTATACATTTTTTTATATAGCCTTGAATAATTTCAATTGAAGAATTTTTTCCAGTCATCTACGAACGAAATTTCCATCTTTGAGTAGATGATTAATCTGAGTTATTGATCTATATTCCTTTTTCTAATTTTTTCCGTCAGTCCGACTCTAGGGTTGAGAATTATTAATGTACAAAAAAGGTAGTAGGAATTTCTACTACCTTATTAATTAATAGGTTAAAATTTTTCTCTTCAAAGAGGCTAAATTGCCTCAATTTAAGCCTTTGCCAAGGGACGTTGGATTACAGTTTCGCTAATTCGGCGGCGATCTCCGGACTGAATCCCGACAATTCGCACGTAGTCTTTAGGATGTTCGCTTAAACATGCTTCTAGAGCCGCGATCGCCGCGGCACCATCGTCTTGATAGCTACCGTAGCAGTTCCAGGAGTTGGTTCGGAAGCGGCGATCGTCTACATACTCAATTCCCAGACGATGCCCTTGCCCTAAAATCCGGTTGACTTCAGTCATCACATCGGGGGTGAGCCGGTTGCTAGAAGGTTGTCCAGCATAGCTCGTTGACTGAGGCGCAGCGGGATTTGAGGCTTGTCCGTTCCCCATTTGCCCATTACCGCTATAACTCCGGAAGAATTGAGGATCATCGGAGGGACTACTAGATTGAGATGCAGAACGATCGCTGGTGTCGCCTAATTTGCGATTGAAATAGAGTGACTTGTTATATTCCTCGGCCAACCGCATTTCCTGAACTCGTTTTTGTTCCTGGACCATCTGCTGACCCACTTCGATCAAATGGGGCAGACTAAAGTCAGGCTTTTGGAATTCCGGGGGCGCTTCAGCACTATTCACGACTCGGGAGGAAATTCGTTCTAATCCCACCTTTTGAATCAATTGCTGCACTTGTTCATCATATAGCCGCGATCGCACCGCCCCAAAAAAGTCGATCGACTGATTGGGAAACGTATCCACTAATTGTTCAATATCACTATGAGCAATGCGATCGACCTGGAAAATGCCTGCCACAATCCCAATGCGATCGTCGCGATTCGGTTCCCAGTAAAACTTCTCCATCCGACCGTCGCGGATTAACGGCTGATATAGCGTCGAAAAGTCGTTGCCGGTAACAATAATGGGAATCCGTTGGATCGGTTCGGAGTCATAGGCACCGGGAAGCTGCACATTCGTGGGATTGTCAGCAATGTTCATTAACGTGCCATTAACCAACTGCGTGTTGACCGTGTACTGCGTATACTGATCAACTCGTCCAGCCCCGGCATCAATGTCATTGATCATCAACACCGCCATCTTGCCCCGCACTTTCACCAGTTCAGCCGCTTCCCGGTAGCGCAAGCGGACTAACCGGGCTGGATCACCCGCATCCGGACTTTCTAACTCCCCCGCCGACATGTGCACCACATTAATGCCCATGCGTTCAAACACCAGTTCGCACTGGAAAGATTTGCCTTCCCCTTTGCGTCCATGAACCCCCAAAATCAACGGCACTTTAACATTCGGGAGATTGAGGTAGTTTTTGGTAATGTGAACCGCCAGTTTTTCTAGAAATCGGGGAGCGATATAGTAACTCATGGCCCTCAGTAACTCTCAGTTGCAGTAGAAAAAACGGTTGATTTAAGTGAACCAACGGTGCCAAACTGCTGATGTTTGCACCAGTTGCGCAAATTCTGTATAGCCTGCCGCATCCGGATGGTAGCCATCATTGGCTGCCGCTTCTTGTAGCCAAATCTGCGATCGCGACAGCGGCGTAAATACATCTAAAAAGGGAATTGTTAACTCATCACACAACAGCGATAACTGTTCAGTCAATTGGCGAATCCGCTCGTTTTGCTCAGGCTCCGGAATCGCCGCTGAACTAATCATAAGCACAGAATATTTTTCTTTAGCCCGACTCAGAATTTGGCGAGTATTGTCCATTGACTGTGCCGGGTCTACTCGCGGTTTACCACTTTCTAAAGTCGTATCATTTACCCCAAAACAAAACACCAACCGATTATCACAACCGACCGGAAACCGTCGATCGCATTCCGCTTGCCACCGCTGTAATAACTCGGTACTCGTTTCCCGCCGAATCCCTAAATTGTAATGAGTGATTTGATAGCCCTGCTGTGACAGAGTTTGGCAAACTCGCCCCGTCCAGCCCAGATAAGTGCGATCGCCTGTCCCATTCACAAACGACTCACCCAGAAATCCAATCCGGATATCGCGATTGACTTTAGAAATCATGGAGAGATTGCTTTCAAGCTTGCAGCCCCCTAAATCCCCCAATTCTGGAGGACTTTAAAGTCTAATTCTCCCCAGAATTGGGGGATTTAGAGCGTGTTTTAAAACCTTTTGGTTTATTAATTGGTACTGGATAGATCCCCCTTTTCAAGGCAGGGCTGATTCATTTTGAGGGAGAAATAATAGACTGAATATCAGTGCATGGAAATGTTAGATGCTGACGTTACAAGAAGCTTTTGCTCAAGTGCCAGACCCCCGAGGCAGTCGTGGTAAACGTTATCCTTT
>DATNPU010000168.1:0-3249 GCA_036703105.1 Microcoleaceae cyanobacterium | reverse complement strand
GGAATCAGGTACAGGGCAAAATGACCACCGCGATCGTCTGCCTGCTGCAACACTGTTGCTTGAGTTTGCTCACCGGCAACTTGATAACGCAGGATCAGATCTTTATTCGGAATCGTATCACCACCCGCTAATTGTACTCGCACACCTGCATCAATAGATTCAATCTTGAGTTTGTGCGAAGTGGATTCCACAGATGTAATTGGCACTCCGGCATTAATGTCAACAGTAACACTAATATCATGACCCGAACGGGTGTTAGCTGGTAATACAGGCGGTGAAATTCGACCAGCATCGGGTACTTGATCCGTATCCAGCGTTCCCGCGATCGGTGTGCCTGGAATATAGCGAGGGCCAACGACCATCGGAAACACAAACTCGTAGTTCCCAGCCTCAAACTTGAGAGAATCTGTATACCGAATCGTCACATCAATTTGCTCACCCGGACAGATATTCGCCAGGGATTGAGTAAATACATTGTCCCGTTCTTGCTCCAGTAAGCCCGCTGTGCGTCCTTCTCGTTTGGCTTGTTCGTAAATTTGTTGGGCTTCCTCGCGGGGCTTAATATTGCCTTTGATCGTGCGATCGCCAATTCGGATTTCCATATCATCCACTGCCGCTTGATCCGGTAACGGAAACACATATACGGCTTCCAATGGTTCCGTAAAGGGATTGGTAAAGGTTTGGGTAACTTCTACCCGTGACAGATTTCCAGCAATTTTCGCGGTAACTTCAGTATGGGTCAAGGGAAAGGCTTGCGGTTTGCCTTTGACTTGAACATACAAGCCACCCACCTGACGGGTAGGTTCTGTAGAGGATATAGAAGAAGTGCGTGGCATAAGCTGTTCCCAGAAGTGTGTAAGAAATTTCATTAATCGCTCAATTCCTGCATCTGCACCTACCCTAACTGGCACACGAGTCGGCAATCACCTAACCATGATTAGGAGTTTTGTTAGGATATTGGCTAACCTCACTGACTGAAGCCATGCCGCAAACCACCACACCGTTTACCCCAGCTACCACAGAATGGCACCTCGATCGGCTTTATCGAGATTTAGCGATCGCGAAGCAACAACTGACCGGCAAAGCCAAACCCCTAACGCCGCTGGAAATGAGTTGTTTGCAGGGACTCCTGTGTGGTTATGGGCCGAATGAACTGGCGGCTGAACTGAAGCGAGAACCTCGGGGATTGCGAGTAGATTTGTCTCGGGGGTTATATCGGTATGTAGAAGTGTTGACCGAGCGATCGCTGAATACGTTAAAGGATTGGCGGGAAGTGGCAGAATGGCTGACGAAAGCGGGCTATCGCGTCGTTCAACCTGTGATGGCAGCGATGTCAAATGACTCACAGATCCGGATTGTTGACGTGTCACTGGAAGGCACAGCTTCTAGTCCAATCATTGATCTAAAAGTGCGGAACGTTGGCAATCAAGTGGCATTTTTAAAGGCGGCTCACTTTCAGTTTCATCATGTTTGGATCTTGAAGAGTTGGGTGATTGTAGAAGATGCCTTATTTGGGTCTGTCGCTGCCGCTCCCTGTGCAGCACCAGGAGAAATGATGCCTAGCCGCAGTCGCCAGGTTGCCCCTAGCTGCAACTATCCTATTGCGTTACCTGCCGCATTACAACTGGCTGGAGAGCAACCGCCAATCTATACAGAAACCGTGAAAATCTCTCAGTGTGTGGACTGCAATGATGTCGATCGCTTTACCTTTACGCTTTCAGCCCCACCCAGACAGATTTTTGTCGATCATAGCGCCCCAGAAGTGATTCTTTACACGACATTGGTTTATCACTTCCACCTTGAGCTGCTTTACAACGAAGATAATCAGCAGATCCACAGCGATGAGATTGTAGTGTTATTCGATCCCAATTGGGCCGATTACGATCGGCGGTTTGTGGCCAGTTCCTGGGATGAGGCTAAATTGCAAGGCTTGAGTCGATCCAATGAACAGGCGATCGCCGCGATCGCCCAGATTAACGGCATTAAAAACCTTGATCTACCCAAGCTTGGCATAGGCAGTTAATCAGGTACTTAATTCTAGATGTGTCCTAAAGATTGGAGCACAACGGCTTGAACTAGGCGATCGTTCATCATGAAGGTATGCCAGACATTCAGTTGAATGAGTCGATCGTGATCCGATAACCGAGTTTCGCTTAAGGCCACAATGCCATCGTTCAGTTCCATCCCAAATGGGCTGAGTCCGCCTCTGGGGCCAATTGTTCCCGCCACGATCGTATAAGGAGCCTGAAGCGGCGGAATTGCTGCGTAGAATTTAGCACAGGTTAAGTTGAAGCCGCACTGCCCAGAGAACCATTGAAACGGTAACAGTCGCCAGGCGTGAACGGCTAACCGGGGTGGTTGGTTGGGGGTTCCTAGCATCACAATATGGGTAGGTGGGGCAATAGTCGATAACCCTAATGCCGATCGCGTTAATAATCCTCCCAACGAATGGGCCACAATTCCATAATTTCCCTGCTGGGAAAGGTCTTGGAGTCGCACTTGTAAACGTTCCACAATGCGATCGTAAGATTCCATAAAAGCGGCATAGCTAAAGTGTTCGGTCGTGTGTCCCGCCCACTGAAGCTGCCGCTCTAAATTAAACAGTGATCGGGGAGTGCGCCCCAAGCCATGAATCAGTAAAACGTTCATTCCACGCCACACCATTATCGGTAGATACCAGGATTGTAGCGATCGCCTCCTTCGATCAGGGCAGGTTCAACCTCAGTTACGGTAAATTTTTCCAAATTGTTGCGGAGCAGTTCACGTTGTTGTTCAGTTAATCCCGGAATATTCAACACATCTTCTACTGTTTTATAGGGGGCATTCTGAATGATCAGACGAGCCAAATTTGGGTAAAGCCCTGGGTATTCCCGGAACATCCGAATGTTACTGTTATTCAGATCTACTTTTTGGCCAAACTCAGTCTGTAGCTTCGCTTCTATGGCACTTTTAACTGGGGCTGCTACAGCAAGAGTCTGAAATTCATTGGGCGCAAAAGAGTTAACAGCCAAAACAGGTCGTACTGGGGGTAAACCACCCACAATACTGACACAGAGTAGTAAAGCCAAAAGCCATCGAATTAGCCTATTCATATGCATTGACCTCACTGGATTGCGATCGGAATTCTTGCCATCACAGTTGCTGCTTCTATAGGAGCAAGTGAGTTGAGTATTCAGTCATGCAACCCAACTCTGTAGATAAACCTCACTCCCCCTAAAAGCCATTAGCGCATCGCAGGTCTTGGCGGCA
>DATNPU010000143.1:0-5901 GCA_036703105.1 Microcoleaceae cyanobacterium | reverse complement strand
AGTTATTTAATGCCGGTGATCCCAATATTAATAACGCTGGGGGTGGTTATGGGGCATCTCAACGATTCGCGTCTACCTATCCCAAGGCGTTTTCAGATGAGGCTCGACTCTTGGCCTCTCCGGCATCGGAGGGAGATAATGACAATACCGTGCGTCTGCATGACTTAAGCTACAATTTCCCGATCGGGGAGCGGCTAAATGTTTATCTGGCCGCAGGTGTTACTGACCCCACCTATTTAGGGGCTGATCCAATTTCGCCCTTTGCTGACTTTACCACTGGAGCGCTCTCCAATTTTGCTAACTCTAATCCGGTTTACTACCCGATCGGCAATCGGGCTGGAGCGGGCTTTAACTACAAACTCATCGATTGGTTAACGATCGCGGGTGGCTATGTGGGGCAGGATGTGAATGGCGTCGGTGGCCCTAATGTTCCTCTCGCCACTTCAGGGCTATTTAATGGTGGTTATTCTGCCTTTGGGCAGTTAACGGCCTATGCTGGGGCTTTAACCGCCGGAATTTTCTATGTCAACACCTATTCACCCGCTTTTGGTATTGATTCGTTAGCTGGCAGTAATGCGGCAAAGGTGAGTACTGGTGGCTTCAGTTCTCCCGAAGACGATCGCGTGTCTGCCAACCATTATGGATTCGTGATGAATTACAAATTTAGCGATCACTTCCAGTTCGGGGGTTGGGTGGGATTATCCGATGCGCGGGTGTTAGGGATGGATACCCAAGGAGTGAAAACAGGTAACGAAGGGAATGTCAAAGTTCTAAATTTTGCTGTGACATTAGCATTTCCAGACCTAGGGAAAACGGGGAATTTAGGCGGAATCATTTTTGGTATGCAACCGAAGGTGATTGATACGAGTAATTCCCGAGTGGCAGAAGCGATTGGATTACCGGATGGTGAGCGGGAAGATCGGGATACTGGGTTTCACATTGAAGCCTTCTACACAATTCGCCTCAACGACCACATTGCCGTCACGCCTGGGATATTTTGGTTAACCGCTCCCAACCATGATGCTCGTAACCCGGATGCGATCGTGGGGGTTGTCAGAACCTCATTTACGTTCTAGCGCGGTTGATGATGGAGCAATCGTTAAGATGATTCATGATCAAACTTAAATGTTTGTATCGAATTACCCCAAAGCGTCAACTAAGGCGATTTGTTAAGGCATCTTGAATTTATCGAGGTAGTGTTTAATACGCTTACCTGCAAGCGACCATCTATTGAATCTGCATTGATTCAAGGGGCATCGTATGGATGCAAGTGAAGTATTGAAGCGTTATATCGCTGGCGATCGTAACTTCAAGGGCATCAATCTCATCAATAGCAATTTGGCCCAGGCCAGTTTGTGTGGTATTAATTTGACCGATGCCTTCTTAGGATCAGCGACGTTGAGTCGGGCGGCTTTAGTTGAAGCTAACCTGTCTTTGGCGTTTTTGTATGCCGCAGATTTGAGTTTTGCCAAGCTCGATCGTGCCCAAATGGTACGAGCCGATTTGACAAAAGCGAATCTTCAGGGAGCGTCGCTAGTTAAGGCGGTGTTAGCAGGGGCCCGGTTAAGTGGTGCGGTATTAATGGGAGCCAATTTACGCTCAGCCAATCTGCGGCGAGCCAATTTATGTGGGGCAGATTTGCGTGGGATTAATTTGCGATCGGCAGATCTGGTCGGTGCTAATTTGAATTGGGCCAATTTGACCGGGGCGCGACTCAGTGGAGCGCAACTGGAGGGAGCCAGTTTGTATGGGGCTAAGCTGAATCGAGCCTTCCTCAATGGTGTCGATCTACATGGCTTTGATCTCGATGGAGCGAACTTGAGTGAAGCAAAATTAGGTGGAGCTGATTTAACTGGAGCCAATCTAACGGCAGCGAACTTAAGTGGGAGCCAACTGCGAGTTGCAAATTTGATGCGAAGCAACTTATCAGCGGCAAATTTAGAAGCAGCGGATCTCCAAAAGGCGGATTTGAGTGAGGCGAATTTAACTCGGGTGGATTTAAGTGAAGCCAATTTGAGTCAAGCGGATTTGACCGGGGCAATCTTGAATGGAGCCCGACTCGATCGGGCGAATTTGACGGCGGCTAGTCTGCGATCGGCCTATTTACATCATGTGACGTTGATTGCTGCTAACCTGTGTCGAGTCAATCTAAGTCGGGCTAATCTGTATGGAGCGATTACCGAAATGGCTAATCAACAAGATGCCGTCCTTACCGACGCCATTATGCCGGATGGCAGTATTCATGGTTAGAACGTGTTTAGCAGTACTGAGAGTTGGGTGCTGAGTGCTGAGAACGGGTGAATCCTCAGCCATCAGCACTCCTCAGCACAAGTTTACGCGCTGTTAACGCAGCGATTCGGTTAACAACAGGATTCCGTACTACAGCAAGCGCTATCTGCCTGGGTGATGGTAGCGCGGTAGTTTTGACCTTTAGTTTCGCGAGGATGTCGTACTTGATCACGAGAGCAATCAAAGGCGGCAGCCGCATCGAGAGGAATTTCAACTTGGGGCGGAATTGGAATCATATCCTGGTGATATGCCCCTTGAGGGTTAGTGTAAATCTGAAAGGTCTTATCACACACAGCTGTGCGTTGTCCACGATAGAGGGTATGTCCGTCATCGTCCTGTACCGCTTTCCACGGGCCTTTGTAGATCACGGTCTGGTTGCGTTCCCAGCAGGCACCATCTTTGCCTTTAAACGCGCGAACCGTCATCGATCGAAATTCAATGCCATCAATCACCTGCCAAGGGTCAGGTTGACGCACTAAAATCTCAATGCCATAAAATCCAGCTTGCTCAAACATCTCCAGGAATGAGTCTTCGCGAAACGCTCCAGCGATGCAACCACTCCAGAGATCGGGATTGTGGAGGATTTCGGCAGTCGGATCTTCATCGCAAACAATATCTGAGATGACAGCCCGTCCACCCCGTTTTAGGACGCGATAAATTTCCTGAAACAATTGCTGTTTATCTTGAGGACGCACAAGATTTAACACACAGTTAGAAATTACGACGTCAACACTATCACTCGCTATTAACGGTTGTTCCCGGCGAAGCCGATCGCACTCCGCTTCAAAGGCGGCTAGATGCTCGATCGTGGTAATGGGATGCTGCGCTAACCAGGATTGTGCCAGATCGAGATCCAAGGCCAAGTCTTGAATTTTACCTTTCACAAATGCGGTATTGCGATAGCCTAATTTGCCTGCCATCTCATCCAGGTACTTGCGGGATAAGGCTAGCATTTCTGCGTTAAAGTCTACGCCAATTACGTGACCAGTTGCTCCGACCTGCTGGGCGAGAATGTAGCAATTTTTGCCTGCTCCTGACCCCAAATCCACAACAGTTTCACCAGGGGAAACATACCGAGTTGGGTCGCCACAGCCGTAGTCTTTCTCGATAATCTCTTGGGGAAGCAATGCCAGGAAATCAGCTTGGTAATTTGTGGTAGGGCAGCAGAGAGCGGCTTCCGGTTGTTTAGCTCCGGATTCGTAGCGTTGCAGTACGGCCTGTTCAATATCGTAGGCGGGAGTTTCTAGTGGTTTGTTAGAAGTCATTTCTGGCATCACGTTCCATCCTACTGAGAAAACTGAGGAGATTTAATAAACTTCGCTTAGTGTACTGGCTACTGGCTGAGGAGGCGCAGATTCGCCGGGAAAACTTCCATTCACCTTATGCGATCGGTTTTTGGCTCGGCACTCCTACAGCCCGTGGGTATTGCGCTGGAGTCGAGGCAATTTTTTGGAGTAATAAACAATGACGTTCTCCTGCCGTTAAGGGGGTAGTGAACTGATCGGTCGCGGCTAATCTGCCACCTAACTGCCCGACAGTGGATTGTAGAGCGATCGCTTCGGCCTCCGTCCACTGGCCCCGGTAGAGGATGGCTGACCCACCCACTTTGAGTAAGGGGAGAGCATATTCGGCGCAGACTGGAGCCGCTGCCACCGCCCGAATTAAGGCGAGATCAAACTGTTCTCGATATTGAGGTTGCTGACCAACCTGTTCAACCCGGTCAACCAAGGTTTTGGTATTGGTAATGCCTAATGTGGGTAATAGGCGATCGAGAAAATCAATTTTCTTGCGAGTCGAGTCTAGCAACGTTACGTTCCAATCTGGCCGAGCGATCGCCACAGGAACGCCAGGGAAGCCACCCCCCGTACCAATATCAATCACTGTGAAAGATGCGGGCGATCGAGCCGATGAGATACCCATCTCCCCCTCATCTGCCCCGTCCCCCCCATCTTCCCCACGTTCCAGCGTCAACCACCTTCTAATCCCCCGCAGCGAGTCCCACAGATGCTTTTCCCAGAACTCATCCGGTGCAGTAATGCGAGTCAGATTAAATTGTTGATTACCAGCGAGAATTCCAGCATACAGTTGTTGAAATTGTTGGATTTGGGTGGGTTGGGGTTGCCAATCCAGGGTGTTAAGCCACAGGTCGGAGCGATCGGGTAAAGCGGTAGAAGATTCGGGATTCACCATACGCAATAAACGGGATAGAGATCGAGACTATAGCAGTTTCTGGAGTCCGGGAACGTAAAGCCACTAAATCACTTCTTTTAATCAATACCCCAACTTGATTGAGTGAGGCTGTTTGATGCGACGAGTGATCTTCCTGGGACTGAGTATGATACTGCTAGGTAGCAGCAATGGGCTAGCAAGTCCAAATCCCCGCTTAGCCAATCTCTACTGGCTAATGAATAATTCTTCTCAACCTGCGATCGCTCAACAGCAGGCCCAGCAGACGGTGATCACCTTACAACGCACTGCTTGCTTTGGATTTTGTCCCATGTATAAACTGACCATTTATGGGGATGGCAAGGTGGTGTATGAAGGGGAACGATTTGTCAAAGAAACGGGGACTCGAACGACGAAAATTAGTCAGGCGGCAGTCCGGCAATTAGTCAAAGCATTTAAGCAAGTTAATTATTTTGCGCTCAGCGATAACTATACGGGAGGCCACACAGATGCACCTTCAACAATTACATCGTTGACATTAGGAAAACAACAGAAAACGATTCATCACTACATGGCATCACCTGATGCACCGGAGGCGCTAAAAGCCTTGGAGGATAAGATTGATCGAGTGGTGAATACGCAGCAGTGGATTGGCACCGATGCAGAGCGCCGTCCCCAACATCTCAAGTAACTGCTTGACATAAAAAAGCAGTCCTTGAAGGGCTGCTTAATGTGCAAGAGAATGAGAATCCCAAAATTGCCGATCAGCGTTAGGCAATCATCTTAAGTTGAGAGCGAGCCAGGTGAGAGTACCGCTTGATGGATTTGATGCAACCTCAGATTAAATGCTGGGTGAAGCTCCAGGAGTAGTAATTTCAGCCGGTTTAATGAAGCCGTAGTAGTAAGCGATCGCGGCGACCAGAATGTTTAGCCAAATGTTGTTGCCATAGAGAGGCATCGTGCCAAACAGGGTATTGGTGACAGGCAGAATGCCGAGTAGAGCGCTAGCAATGTGAACAATGGCGAAAATGCGGTTGAAGACAATGGCTCCACTTAAACTGGTAAAGGCGGCAATGCCCCAAAGCCCGATTAAAATTCCGATCGCGTTATGAAAATAGTTTGTGGGGAGAATCCCAAACAGATAGCCATAGCCGCTCACCGAATAGGCATTAGCTGGACTGGCGACAAAAGCCGGAACGAAACCCGCTAAACCTAGAAAGAGAAACAGGATGCCTAAACTTAAGGCACAATAGCGAATGGCAGCGCTAGATGCAGTGGTGGATGTTTGCATAATTACAGCGGTTTTTGAATGAGTAAGCCACAATTTGTTAGGCTAAGCGAGTCTAGCAAGATCAGGAAATACTGCTCATGCCTGCTCCTCTGTCGGTTGATTTACGGCAACGAATTCTCGCTGCATATGAGGCAAAAGAAGGATCACAACGCCAA
>DATNPU010000134.1:0-22299 GCA_036703105.1 Microcoleaceae cyanobacterium | reverse complement strand
TGTTGCTTAAGACACTTTTCGGCTCTCGTTGGTTTTGTTTCCCCCAGAGCGATCGCCTAATCGGGGTGCTTCCGCTAGCAATGCAATAAAGCCAGTCCGTTCTGTATCGAGTTTGGCATCGCTCAACAGATCAATGACTGACACCCCAACGACTTCCTCAATTAGCGATCGAATTTGAGGTTGAATGGCTTCATTCAGAGTGTCATGAATTTCTTCCGCTAATGCTTCTTTACCGTTCCCTAATAATAATTGCTCCGGTTGTGTAACTGAATTTTCCAGAACAATCACAATTTTATGGTCAACAATTTGACTGGTAACTCGCTCCAAACGGTGCCCAGTTTGCGCCCGATAAAGCGCTAGAATCCGTTGGGATAAAGTTCGTTCTACCTGACCAAATGTAGGAATTGAGCCTGTCATAGCCGTAAATGTGTCACTATTTTTACCTAGTCAACATTTAATTAGGAAACTTGGAATTCGTAAATCCACCTGCGGAATTAACTCTCAGTATTCTGGATCACTTCTTCCTAACTCTTAAGATTGAAACTTGGTGAAGAAGCAAGATTCTATATCAGGGTAGATACAGAAAAATCATTGGTGATGCGACAGCATATTTTGCTACTTTGCTTAAAGATAGCTATCACTTCACATCCGTAAAGCACGAACAAGCGTTATCCCTGAGGTCGAACAGCCCAACTGAAGACCCAAGCAGATAGGAAATCGTGATGGTTAGACCGATTTAATGTAACAATCCGCAAATAAAAACAAAGTTGTATTGCAGCAACGGCATTAATATTTGCGGCGACGCGTCAAATATGTTAAGTAAAATTTCCTGTCCTCATTTTCTCCACTGCCCTATAGGACTCACTGGCCATTTTGCTATCCCGTTCTAAACAGAGTCGCTCTGTGCGGTAAAGTTACAGTTATGTATGATGACGATGAGCTAAGTATCCTCGACATTGAGGACGACCTAGAAAGCCCCTTAGATCAAATGGCAGCCGTTGATGCGGAATCAGCGGAACCGAAGCCTGATCCTGAAGAAATGTTGCCATTGCTGGAGTCACCTGACACGAACCAGCGGATGCTGGCAGCCCGGGCCTTCTGTGAACTGCAAGACGATCGCGCCATTCCGCACCTAATTCAATTGTTGACCGATCCCTGCCCGTTAGTCCGAGTCAGTGCCGCCTATGGTCTAGGTCGCAACCCTAGCATTAATGCTGTAGAACCCCTGATTACTCGCTATAACGAAGACTGGAACGGCTATGTTCGTAAAGGGGTCGTATGGGCGTTAGGCAACTGCCGCGATCGTCGTTCCTTGCCAACCTTAATCGATGCCCTGAAAACTGATATTTCGGCAGTTCGACTGTGGGCAGCAAGTTCGCTCGCTCAAATGGCATCCGTGGGCTACGACGCTGTGATTGCGGCCATTCCACCGCTAATTGAAGGCTTACGGCGTGATCCTGTCGCTGCGGTTCGGAGTAATTGTGCCTGGTCAGTCGGACAATTGTGCCGCGAACTTCCCTCCAACGTCGTTTATGCCACCGCGATCGATGCCCTGCTAGAAACCTTTGTGGAAGACGAAGAGTTAGGTGTTCGGGAAGATGCCCGCTCTGCTCTACTGAAACTAGGGGATCCACGCGGCTTACAACTGATTGAAGAGTTAGAACGCGAGGGTTTTCTCTAAATTTCAGCGTTTAGCGGCCATGCTCATCGAGGGGCGGTATTTTCCAGCCAAGCCGTCCCTTTCGCAGGATTATGTCAGCGCTCCAATCGGCTAAAACAAGTCAAATAAATCAAAGTGTTGTCATGATCAAGCTTCATGCTCAGCACTCAGTCCTTAGCACTCAGCACTTTGCTATAACGACCGATCGCTAGATATTAATGCTATTAGGAATCCGAGACGGCAACAGATAGGGGTATTCTACGCCGGCATTCGCCAAACGGTGTTGGTTACGAGCATTAATGGTGCGTTCAATCTCCTGTAATTCTTCCTGGAACTGAGCCAAAATTTGGCGATCGCCGCGTTCCGCAAACTGGATCAGGTCAGAACTTCCTAGCGTTCCCCAACGAATGCCACTGAGGGCAAAACTAAGTTCAATTTGCCCCAAATCCTGAGCTGGTGGCGGCAGCAAATCCTCTAAGGATGAGCAGCTATCCGGGCGACAGTAGGCGGCTAGAGGCGCATTGGGAGGATAACCGACATAATCAAACTGACTGAAATTGACAGCGGCATGTTGGGGGCCACAGGTAAAGATGATCTGAGTGACAATATCAATCAGTTGCTGTAAGTCGATCGAGGCTTTTGAAGAGGGAAATCCGGGGACTCGAGCATATTCCGGTAAGGCTTCAGAATTTAAGCCGAACTGAGCTAGCATCCTTGCAGGTAGCCAACTTGGGGCTTGGGCAAATTCATGCCAAGGCCGGGTATTCAGCGGATCTCCTAATTCACCAATCCAAGCCGCTAAGTACGGATCTTGCCGAATTGACCGATCGTCAGGATAGTAGCGTTGCAAATAGCGACTGACGTAGCGCGTGATCGCATTCCACACCAGTTTGGCATCATCTCGGTAAGGAAAGTCCGGCAGCACATCAGCATCCACTCCCCGACTCTGGATATGCTGCGGCAGCGCATAGTCCTGGAATGGACGGCTCCGGTACGCCTGATTGATCAAGTCTAAGGAGGCTTCGCGGGTCGGCGCCATTAATTGATCGATCGCGCCACTTTCCCCTAACAAAACTTCGTTACCCCGCGTATTAATCGCTAACAGAAACCGAAAATGGGGTCGTAGGAGTTGATACAGTGGATGGTTTGTTGGCAGTTGGCGACAGGTAGCGATCGCGAATGCCTCCATCGCCAAATGAGTATCCCCTAAGTGCGAAATCAGTTCATGATGGGTGACATCAGCCACCTGCACATAAAGCTTTGCTTGCATCCAGGCGTCCGCATCACCCCCCACCTGGGGTGGCAGGACAACTCGCCCTGGTTCGACCTGAATCAGAATGGGTTCCAGCCCTTGCGACGATCGATGAAATATCGCGATCGGGCTGCCCACATACCGACCCGGTTGCAACTGTGCCGGAGTCAGGGATTGCAGCAGGGGATAATCAACAATAAACAATCGCTGCGCCGCCGTTGCCGCTACCAGATCAATGGTTTCGCCATCCGCCAGCCGTAACGATTGCTCCGTCCAACTTTGGAGATGAGGTTGATCCAAGGGTTGAACTTGCCGGATCACCATCGGATTCTGTCCAGCTAAGCGCTGACGAGCAAACTCTCGATCACTTAACCCCTGATCTCGTTGATGAATTTGGCTGACCACTGGTTGCGATCGGCCATGCTGTTCCAAGGCTTGGTAAAACTGGGTGCGCTGCTGGGCGGTAAGCTGCGATGAAGGCAATGGGTCACTGCGATGAATCGCTTGTACCGCTCGTTTTGCTGCCAGCATCGCCATCATCATGGAGCGGCGTTGCCGGACAAAGTTGGCATCAAATTGTTCATTCGGTGGCAGCTGGAAATTAAACCAACCGGACTGGAACACTTCCAAATCAACTAACAACGTTGTTAGCTGGGCCCAACCTTCACTTAAAGATTGAGCCGTTTTTTCCGTTTGCTGCCATAACAGGGTCCAGGGCTGGGATACGCGTCCTTGCTTCACCAATTGGCGCGGTAATCCAGTCAGGAGATATTGCCAGATGCCCTCATCACCAATATATGGAAAGATCCGCGCTGGCCCTGCTTGATGCAGCGATCGCGGATCGTAGCGATATTGACCTTGTTGTTCGGTAGGCGGTAAGTAGCTACCCATTCGTTACCTTAAGAACCAGAAGGGGCTTCGTCTTTAGGGGCTTCCGAGGGAGTGGATTGATTCGCGGCGTTGGCCTGTTGTTCACGCTTTTTGCGATCGGCTTTCAGGATGTCTTCCATCACCGCTTGGGCTTGAGCCAGCTTATCCAGATTGCCCCGGTACAATTCCAGATCTTTCTGTACCTTATCTTCCGGCAGCTTCAACGCAGTGGACGCTTGTTTTAAAGCATCCTCCCGCCGAGTTTCATCCTTCACCAGTTCTGAGTCAGTCAGTTCCAGCAAGGTATACACGCCTACTGCCGCCAGCCGACTATATTTGTAGTTGGACTGACTCACGCTAGCGTGAATTGCTCCCTGGAGGTCATCGGTTGGAGCTGTAACGGCTTGCTCAAACCAGGCTAACAAATCCTGGGCTGATTTGGAGGTTGCCATTGACCGCAGCCGATCGGCATCGGCTCGATAGCGGTGCGGATCTTCTTGTAAGGCTTGACACAACCCTTCAAAAATCGAAGCTTTATCTTGCTCAGGACGATACCCCTGCATAAAGCGATCGAACGAGCTGACAACGCCTAATGCATAGAGTGGGTCATAGCGGAAGTCCACATTGACCGCAAGCAAATGCATTTCTACCATCAACTCCTCGACAATCCGGCGATAGATCGAGTTAATGGGGCGAGTGTGGATGTTATAAAAGGCTCGCTTGGTGTCGGAAACAGTGCGGACGTTATTCACAATCAGGTTTCGCATGGCAAACATATCCTCCATTCTCGCGTTTGATGAGGAGTTTGCCAAGTTTTAAGCCCAGCGACTCGCAGAAACCTAAAATACAAATTCGCTAACCGTAGCGAGCCGCAACCATGCAGTTAGACTAGCGACAGGGATCCACCTGGGACGATCGAAGGATACCTTTATCACTAAATTTTCGGTTTCGGCAATAACCGCAAAAATTTAACAATTTGCCCAGTGATTTCCAAACTGATTAAGTATTGATCTAAGGTAAATCGATAAAAAATTCCGCTGGAACCAAGTTGGCGAAATTCGGGTAATTCCTGTAACTGATTAATCTGGTAAAAGTCTTCGAAGACAAATTTTTTCAGGTGACAGGCAGCGGTTGGTTCCAGGTGTTTTAGATCTCGTAAAAATGCCCGTTCGTAGCGAATTTCCCGCCCTTGAGATGAATGCATTCTCCGAGTGGGAGTCTGCTGCTCTAATGTGTTCATAAGCAACGTAAGGAGAATGGTGAACAGAATCGTAGTTTGGTATCTAAGGCGATCGCATTAGGAATCAGGTATCGCTTATAGATGGGGCAACACTCGGAGGGCTTCTTCACGGGTAAAGGTATCTCCAGGTTTCAAGCTTTGCTTAGAGACTTGAATCGCCTGAATCATATAGGCATCCCAGTAAAGTTCTGAAAGCACCGCCCAGATATCGACGAGTTCATCGTCAGAAAGTTGATCGATGAGCTGATGTACTCTGGTTCTAAGACTATTAACCATAACTCCAAAACTGCTGCTCTCAGTTAGAAACAAGGCAGTGGTTAGAAGACACCTCTGTTACGGTTAACATGCCCAAAATGTAAGGCTGAATTATCCTTTTAGCAATAAAGTTTAGATAAACTACTTCAGCACTTTTTGCTATTTCAAGAATAAATTTCAGAATGAACCGATAGCTACAGGTGAAGGTTGCCTGATAGGATACAATTCCGATCGCCTTTGACCCTTAAACCCATGACTGGTTTCTCGTTGGCTGACTTCCTCGCCTTTTTTACTCCCGGCAATCTAGTGGTGCTGATCACCCTAACCGCCATTTATGCGCTGTTTAGTCTAGGACTTAACTTGCAATGGGGCTTCACTGGGCTGATTAACTTTGGGCATGTGGCCTTCCTGACCCTAGGAGCCTATGCCACGATTTTACTGAGCCTCAAAGGAATGCCGCTGATCCTGGCTGTCGTCATCGGTGCTATTCTCGCTGCCTTTCTAGGGTTGGGGATTGGCATCTCCACCTTGCGATTACGGGAAGATTATCTGGCGATCGTGACGATCGGCGTATCCGAGGTAATTCGACTAGTTGCATTGAACGAAGAGTGGCTAACGCGGGGAGCCTTAGGCATTCCCATTCCTAACAATCTATTGCCCTTAGGAGAATTAACCAATCCCACCTTGGTCAGTCGCCTCGTGATGGTCGCGATTTGGACGTTAATCTTTATGGCTGGGGGCTGGCAGATTTGGCGCTGGATGCGACGAAATCCGGATGATCGCGGTAAGCCCTTAGAAACCGCTGCTAAATCTTCGATTTCCCCCTTTAAATGGCTGTGGGGTTTAGGAGTTGGCGGCATTGGTTTGCTGCTCTATCAAGCCGGAGTCTCTAGCCTTTTATTCAACTACTCCTACAAGTCCGGCTTAATGCTGCTAGTCGTTCTCGTATTAGCCCTGGTGTATTGGCGCTTAGAAGTCTTAGTCAAGTCACCTTGGGGTCGGGTGCTAAAAGCCATTCGGGAAGATGAAGAAGTCGCCAAAGCGCTGGGGAAGAATGTGTTCTGGTACAAGATCCAATCCTTAATGATCGGCGGCGCGATCGCGGGAGTGGCTGGAGCCTTCTATGCCTGGAATCTTACCTTTATTAATCCAGATGGATTTATTCCGCTAATTACTTTCTATGCCTGGGTCATGGTGGTTTTAGGTGGCTCCGGCAATAATGCGGGGACGTTGCTGGGAGCCGCAATCTTCCAAATTTACTTTACGGTTACTCGCTTCGCCCTTCCCGCCTTAATTCCATTGGATGATGCCCGATTAGGCGCATTGCGGCTGATGGTGATTGGTTTGTTGTTAATCGTGCTGATGATGGCGCGACCTCAAGGCATCTTAGGCAAAAAGGAGGAACTCACCCTTGGTCGATAAATCGTCAAACCTGCCAGATTTTCCGCAGTCCGAGCCAACATCGGAAGCGCCCGATTTGGCCCCACCGCAAGATTTGGCAGCCGTAGAAGCTCGCCATCCTGTGCCCCGTCCAGAACTACCAATTCTCGTCGCCAATGGTTTGGTAAAAAATTTTGGTGGAATTCGGGCTGTCGATAATGCCGCGATCGAAGTGGCAAACGGTAGCATCACTGGCTTAATCGGCCCAAATGGAGCAGGCAAAACCACATTATTTAACTTACTGTCTAGTTTCATTCGTCCCGACCAAGGCCGAGTCCTATTCGATGGGGAACAAATTCAACAACTGCAACCCTATCAAATTGCCCAAATGGGAATGGTACGAACCTTTCAGGTAGCACGGGTTCTCTCTCGTCTATCAGTTCTGGAAAATATGCTGCTAGCCACCCAACATCAAACTGGGGAAAAGTTTTGGAATACGTGGTTTAAACAAAAACAGATTGCCCAAGAAGAACATCAGCAGCGGGAACGAGCCATGACCATTTTGGAGTCGATCGGGTTGCTACACATGGCCCATGAATATGCTGGAGCCTTATCGGGTGGGCAACGCAAGCTCCTGGAGATGGGGCGGGCGCTAATGACGAATCCTAAACTCATTTTGCTGGATGAACCTGCCGCAGGCGTGAATCCTACCTTAATTAATCAAATCTGCGATCGCATTCTCACCTGGAATCGCGAAGGCATGAGTTTCTTGGTAATTGAACATAATATGGATGTGGTCATGTCCCTCTGCGATCGCGTTTGGGTGTTAGCAGAAGGTCGCAATCTTGCTTCCGGCACTCCGGCTGAAATCCAATCCAATCCTCAAGTATTAGAAGCGTACTTAGGACAATAAATCGATGTCTCTAACTCAAATTTTTCTCGCGATTGGGGCAGTTCTAGCCGGAATTGCTGTGGCGGGCGGGGCTTTTGCTGCTCATGCCTTACGAGATTACCTCAGTGATCGCTCCTTAGTCATTTTCGAGACTGGGATCCGTTACCAGATGTATCATGCGCTGGCCCTACTGCTAGTCGCCGTATTAGTCAACCGCGCTGAACTCCCGCCACTCTCATTAACGATCGCAGGCTATGCCTTTATAGCTGGAATTGCCATTTTCTCCGGTAGCCTTTATGTCCTTAGCCTTAGTGGAATTAAATGGTTAGGAGCAATCACTCCCTTAGGCGGCGTTGCTTTCATCCTGGGTTGGGCTTGCTTGGCGATCGCAGCTTTCAACTACGAATAATTATTTCATCCCTAACAAAAAAGCGCCTGAAATTCAGACGCTTTCAAAGATTTAATGCAGAACGTTGATTTACTTCAACGCCTCAGCACCACCAACCACCTCTAGGATTTCCTGAGTGATGGCAGCCTGACGTGCTTTGTTGTAGGTCAACGTTAAACTCGAAATCAGTTCCTTCGCGTTATCGCTGGCGTTGTTCATGGCAGTCATCCGAGCCGCCAATTCACTTGCCGCAGATTCTTGCATTGCGCGAAGCAGTTGGTTATTGAGGTAAAGGGGTAACAGAGCATCCAAAATTTGTACTGGATCTTGCTCAAAAATCATGTCCTGAGGATATGCCCGGACTTCCGGAGCCGAAACCCGATCTCGTTCTACCTCAAGCTGTCCACCCCGGGTCGTTAGCCGGAAGATTTCATCATCTGCGGCGGCAACCAATCCCTTTAGATCAAGGGGTAATAGGGTTTGAATCACCGGACGAGAACTAATCAAGGACACAAACCGAGTGTAGACCAGTTCAATCTTGTCTACTTCCTCAGATAAGAACAGTGATAGTAGACCATCTGCAATCTGAGAAGCTTCTGCCGCTGTCGGAATCTGCTCTAAGCCCGTGTAGGTCATTTCAATCGGTTGTTCCCGACGCTGGAAGTACTGAGTTGCCTTCCGCCCCACCAGGATAAACCGATACTCTAGACCCTCGGCCTGCAATTCCTTAGCCCGGTTCTCCGCCCGCCGAATGATGTTGGAGTTGTACGCGCCGCACAGACCTCGATCGCCAGAGACGACCAACAGGCCAACTCGCTTTACTTGGCGCTCCCTTAACAGCGGCAAGTTAGCTTCTGAAAACCGCAGCCGGGCTTGCAAGCCATAAAGAACTTGTGCCAGTCGATCGGCGAACGGTCGAGTTGCAATCACCTGTTCTTGGGCACGGCGAACCTTAGCGGCTGCCACCAAGCGCATCGCTTCGGTGATCTTCTGAGTGTTTTTAACGGATTGGATGCGATCGCGAATCCCTTTAAGGTTTGCCATAGTGTTATCTCCTTAAGCTGTCAACCATCAGCTATCAGCCTTCAGTCAGACTGATTACTGACGGCTGATAGCTTGTTGTAGCGTTCTACGCGGCCATGAAGGTCTTCTTGTACTCGACGATCGCACCTTTTAAGATGCCTTCGGCTTCTTCATTCAGCTCTTTCTTATCGCGAATGATCTCACCATACTTAGGCGCGCTATTCTTCAGGTAATCGCGCAATCCTTTCAGGTAAGCCGTTACCTTGTCAGGGGCGATTTCATCCAAATAGCCATTAATCCCAGCGTAGATGGCAGCGACCTGTTCGGCGACAGACAATGGCGCATACTGAGGCTGCTTTAGAATTTCACGTAAGCGCTGCCCCCGAGCCAGCTGATTCTTCGTCACTTGGTCTAGGTCAGAAGCAAACTGCGCAAAAGCTTGCAGGTCATCATACTGAGCTAGCTCCAGCTTCACCTTACCCGCCACCTTCTTCATGGCCTTGGTCTGAGCTGCTGAACCCACACGGGACACCGAAATACCAGGGTTTACTGCCGGACGCAGACCCGAGTTAAACAAGTCAGAAGACAGGAAGATCTGACCATCGGTAATCGAGATTACGTTGGTAGGAATGTAGGCCGAAACGTCGCCAGCTTGGGTTTCTACAATCGGCAGAGCCGTCATGCTACCCTCACCCAGTTCTGGGCTAAGTTTCGCGGCCCGTTCCAATAAACGGGAGTGGAGGTAGAACACATCTCCAGGATATGCTTCCCGACCCGGCGGACGACGCAGCAACAGCGACATTTGGCGATACGCCTGGGCTTGCTTCGACAGGTCATCATACACCACCAGAGTGTGCTTGCCTTTGTACATAAAGTACTCAGCCAAAGTTGCCCCAGTGTAAGGCGCCAGGTATTGCAGAGCCGCAGCATCACTGGCGTTGGCAGCAACAACGATCGTGTAATCGAGGGCGCCACGTTCGCGCAGTACGTTGATCACGTTAGCAACAGTAGACGCTTTTTGACCGATCGCAACATAAACGCAAATCACATCTCCACCCTTTTGGTTCAGGATGGTATCCACCGCGATCGCAGTTTTGCCAGTTTGACGGTCACCAATGATCAGTTCCCGTTGACCCCGACCAATGGGGATCATGGAGTCAATAGCAGTAATCCCGGTTTGCATCGGTTCGTACACCGACTTCCGAGAGATGATGCCAGGAGCGGGAGATTCCAACAAGCGAGTATCAGTGGTAGGAATGTCACCTTTACCATCGATCGGGCGAGCCAGAGCGTCTACAACACGCCCAATCATCGCATCACCCACAGGAATCTGAGCGACTCGTCCAGTAGCAGTCACTGTGCTGCCTTCCTGAATTTTTCTGCCACCACCCATCAACACCGCACCAACGCTGTCTTCTTCCAGGTTGAGCGCGATACCAACGGTACCATCTTCAAATTCCAGCAGTTCACTGGACATTACCTTGTCTAAGCCATAGACACGGGCGATTCCATCGCCAACTTGCAGCACAGTACCAACGTTGGAAACTTTGACATCCTGGTTGTACTGCTCAATCTGCTGGCGAATAATGCTACTAATTTCGTCAGGTCTGATGCTTACCATGGGAGTTGCTCTTTAAGAGGGTTGAATGTTGAAGTTTGTCAGTCTTAAAACAAATGGCTCTAGAACACCTAAAAGCCACTCATAATGTAGAACTAAGCATTGCTGAGTCGGACGGAGATGCGCCGCAGTTGCCCTCTCAAGCTAGCATCGATAACTTGAGAACCAACTTTAATAATTACGCCACCTAATAGATCCGGTTGAATCTTAGTTTCTAGTTCAACTTGATGCGATCCAGTCATGCCCATGACCCGTTCCCGTACAGCTTGTTTCTGCTCTTCAGTGAGTTCGACAGCGGAAATCACTTCAGCTAATACAGTTTGCCGTAATTCCCGCAATAACACCTGATACTGCTTACAAATGTTGCCCAGGAAGGGAATGCGGTGATGGTCAACCAATAGCATCAAAAAGTTTTTCATCAATGGATGAATTTGCTCGCCTACAACTTGTTGTAGAACGTCTTTCTTGCTATCACCCTTGATAGTAGGATTCGCGAGAAACTGACTCAAATCTGTCGATTCGTTCAGGACGCGAAGCAGTTCGC
This sequence comes from Microcoleaceae cyanobacterium, assembly GCA_036703105.1. Classification (GTDB taxonomy): domain Bacteria; phylum Cyanobacteriota; class Cyanobacteriia; order Leptolyngbyales; family Leptolyngbyaceae; genus Pantanalinema. The sequence goes on along the minus strand of DATNPU010000134.1, from coordinate 11,177 downwards.
TAGCATCTTCACCAAACTTATCAACTAGATCCTGAGATTTCGCGATCGACATCAGCGCCTCAGCATAAGGCTCGGAGATTCTTGAGGTAATTCCACCCGTATTCATCAGGAACCTCCTAACAACGAAATACTGCGATCGACTAAATGCCGCTGATTATCGTCATTCAAGCGATTCGGCAATTCTGATTCTACGCGCTGTAGTGCCAGAGCCACCACTCGTTGACGCAACTCGTTCATGATCCGCTCTTGCTCAGTGCTGAGGTCTTGAGCAGCAACTTCCCGCATCCGCTGAATGTCTTGCTCTGCCTTCGCTAGAATCTCAGCACTAGCTGTTTTTGCTGCTTCATCTGCCGCAGCGTGAATCTTTTGTACTTCCGCTTGAGCTTGCGCTAATTTCTGTTGTTGATCAGCGAGTGCTGCCGCTGCCGTTTTCTTCCGGGCCTCGGCTTCTTGAATCGCGGTTTGAATCGATTCGCGACGATCGCCCAGGCTCTTGCCTAAAAATTTGCGTCCGAAGTAGAACACAATGACGTTGACGATCGCTAAGTTAATCAGGTTGGTTTCTAGGATATTGAGATCCAGCCCCCAACCGCCGCCCTCTGCCGCCTCAGAAGCCAGCAAACTAGCTCCTGTTGCCAGCTCTATGAAAATTCCCATATCACTACATCCACGACTGCGCTCTTCACAATTTCGCTATCAGCGACTAAACACCCACCAACAGCTTGCCCAAAATCTGATGGCTCAGTTCTTCGACCTGCTGCTCTAGCGCTTGCATTGCTGCTTGCTTCTGCTGATCCAGCTCTCGCTGAGTTTGTTCGCGTTGAGCCTGTGCTTCTTGTTGAGCGGCGGCAATCTTTTGAGCTGAGAGTTTCTGAGCCTCTGCTTGAGCTGCCGCGATCGTTGCCTGATATTGCTTACGTGCCTCAGCGAGTTCGCGCTCATATTGGTGAGCGAGAGCTTCTGACTTTGCTAACCGCTCACGGGCATCCGCTTCATTTGAGCGGATATATTCACTCCGATCCTCAAGCGCTTTGGTCAGCGGCTTGTAGAACACAATGTTCAAAACAACGGTCAAGAGCAGGAACTGAACTGCCATCAAGGGCAGGGTGGCATCAAAGTCAAACATTACTGTGTTCGATTAGGTTTCTAGGGGCCAGGATTCTGGTTTCAGGCAATCAAACCTAACGCTCGATGCCTGAAACCGGACTGCTGAAGACTTACGCGAAGGGGTTAGCGAACAGCAACACCAGAGCGATCACCAGACCGTAGATGGTGAGAGATTCCATGAACGCCAAGGTGAGAAGCAGCGTACCGCGAATTTTGCCTTCTGCTTCGGGCTGACGAGCAATCCCTTCAACCGCAGAACCGGACGCATTACCTTGACCGATACCAGGACCGATCGCAGCGAGACCGATCGCTAGAGCAGCAGCCAGAACAGAAGCAGAAGCAATCATTGGGTTCATAATGACTATCCTTGTAGAACTGAATAAACAGACGACAAAACAACGTTGAACTCTAGACTTGGACAGCCAGGAAGCGCAAGCTGCACTCTGAACTCAATCCAAAATCCCAGCACGAATCGAGGAACCTAACTAATGCTCCTCATGCTCTTCTCCGTGGCCTTCTAGGGCTTCATGAATGTAAGCACCTGCCAGGGTTGCAAATACTAACGCTTGGATAGCGCTGGTAAATAGCCCTAGTAACATGACAGGCAACGGTACAAACAGAGGCACTAGCAGAACCAGCACCGCCACCACCAATTCATCCGCCAGGATGTTACCAAACAAACGGAAGCTGAGGGACAGCGGCTTGGTGAAGTCTTCTAGAATCGCGATCGGCAGTAGCACAGGGGTCGGTTGCACATATTTGGCAAAGTACCCGAGTCCCTTTTTGCTGAATCCCGCATAGAAGTATGCCAGAGACACCAGCAATGCCAGCGCAACCGTCGTATTAATGTCATTGGTTGGAGCTGCCAGCTCACCTTCCGGGATCTTAAACAGCTTCCAGGGCACTAGCGCGCCCGACCAATTGGAGACAAAGATGAATAGGAACAGGGTGCCAATAAACGGAACCCAAGGACGATATTCTTTTTCGCCCAGTTGGTTTTTCGCCAAGTCTCGGACAAATTCAAGGGCATACTCCATCAAGTTTTGGATACCTTGAGGAACCCGTTGAATGTTACGTGTCGCTGCGATCGAGGCAATCAGTAATAGCCCAATCACAATCCACGACACGAGAAACACTTGTCCGTGAACTTTGAGATTACCAATGTGCCAATAGAAGTGTTGGCCCACTTCTAAGCTGGCAAGATGAGGAATCGAAGTAGTGAGAAAACTTAGCATTTGACTCTGAGCGGTTTTCCCAGATGGTTCAGGGAGTGGAAAGGTCTGGCGTTGCTTGACTAGTGAGAGTCAGAAGGCATCAAGCTTCGGAACATATAAACGATGAGCGTGGCTTTGTAGGTAAGAAAACCTAAAAAAACTGGTAGGACATGTAGCTGATTCCACTGAGTTGCCACTATAATCAGCCCAATAAAAATCGCTAAATGAGACTTACCAATTTGCTGCTTTTGCTTACCCAGTTGCTCAACGTTTCTAGCCAATACTTTCAAGTAAACCACACCTGTGCACGCTCCAAGTAAATAATTCAGAGCGATGTTGAGAGAGTAGAAAATCCACACAGAGGCAAAGATCACCCCTGTTAGTACAAGCGTGATGATCAGCAATTCCTGCTGAAGCTGGTAAAACTCCTGCATGGAATTGTTCGGTTCCTCTGACAGGGAACTGACTTGAGGTTCATCACTCATTACAGGTACGGTTCAGCTATCAGTAAAGGCTGGAGTACTGCCACGGCAAGCGACCGAAACCTTGAAAGTTTCAGGCGGTCATCCTGCTCGTTTTAGACCCTGAAAAATCATATCACGCAGCGAGTAATAATACTTAACGTGAATTGGGAGTCAACAGAATTAATCCTTGCTCAAACACCCCTCGCACTTGAGCTAAGTCAATGGCTACCGTGGTTAAGATTTCCTGAACAGTAAGCCGTTCCTGGTTTTGGTCACAGGCTTGCAGGAAGCCCAGTTCCTCTGCCGACAGATTAATCACCTGATACTCATAGTTAAACAGGCATTGGCTGGGCCAACTCTCCATACAAGGATTGCGATCGGGAATTGCCTTGAGTAATTCCTGATCCTGCTTCCAGTCATACCGAGGCAGAGGTGGTCGGGCTAGGAAGAATTCGTAATGGGTAATGGCTTCGGGATTGAGTAGTTCGGCTAGCCGATAGCGTTGGCGATCGCTCAACTGGTCGGCTCGTTCTAGCAATTCCGCTTCTTTGCCGATTAACGGTTCTAGTTGCCAGGAACGGGGATTTGAAAACCCGAGGAATTCCAGACCAGAAGCATCGATCAAGTCAAATAGAGTATTGACGTTGTAATCAATTTCTTGGGGATGGACATACATATCAGCGAAACACCCATCACGCTGGTTATCTAATGCCCACCGTTCTTGTTCCCGCTTCAGCAGGCGATTAGTTTCGGGTAACGAGGCAAAAATTTGCCGTCCCACTTTGACGCCATCCTGGTAGTCCCCTTGGCGATCGCTTTGCAGTAACCCGATCGCTTCCTGCATTAACTTAATTTCCCATCGACCCAGTTCACCATAGACAAAGATATGCATGATGCCACCAGGAGCCAGCTTCCGCGCCAGAGCTTGAATACCCCGAATGGGATCAGGCGTGTGATGGAGGACTCCCACACAATTAATTAGATCAAATTCACCGGGAATCTGATCGACATCAAATAGGCTCAAGTGGTGAAATTCCACGCGATCGCTGCAACCAGAGCGCTGACAACGTTCTTTCGCCACCTCTAAAGCTCCAGCACTCAAATCGATCGCCGTTACCTGAGCTTGAGGATTCAAATGAACCAAATATTCCGTACCACAGCCCGTACCACAGCCCGCATCCAGAATGCGGATCGCCTGGTTTTCGGGTTTACGTCCAGTACAGAAGCTATAGGCGGCCAACCAGTTCCAGCGCCAGTTGTAACCAAGCGGCGGCTCATCCTGCAAGGGTTCCGGTGGAAACGGATAAGTATCGTAAAGTTTTGCAACAGCAGTGCTAATGCGTTGAGCGTCAGTCATGGATTAATTGTCGATAGTTTCGTCACTTGCTCACTCTCCACTATCTACTATTTCTGGATCCCTTCGTACATCCATTTCTGGCGGTTATGACCTTTTGTAACAAAACATGTCTGGCCTCTCAGTTAAGTTACCTAAATCTTCTATGATCTGACGATAAATCGAGCGTTCGGGTTCTACACACTTTTTAATAAATAAAGTCGTTGTACCTGAATCGTTCTAATCTAATTATTGAGCTGGTTGACCCTGCACCGTTACCTCTGGAGGTCTTGATAGGAGCCTTGTCCAGGTTGAATAAGGTTTCTGAATGGTTGTCAGGTGACACGCTGGTCAGATTTAACGCACTTAACGCACTTAAACGATCCGCATAGGGAGCTTTTGAAATCCAATGAGTGTTAAAGCAAGTGGTGGAAGCTCGGTTGCACGCCCAAATCTTTATCAGACCCTGCCAGTCGCAACAATTTCCCAAGCCGAACAACAGGATCGGTTCCTGGGACGGGGTGAGCTAGATGAGTTAGCACGCTACTTCAGTTCCGGCGCGAAGCGATTGGCGATCGCAGAAACGCTGACCCGCAATTCGGAAATTATTGTCTCAAGAGCCGCCAACAGTATTTTTGTGGGTGGTTCTCCCATGTCGTTTTTAGAAAAACCGGCTGAGGAACCAGTGAGGACGGTGGCAGGTACCGTCATGACGACCCAAGAAGGCATGAAACTGGGAACAGTCACCTACGTGGATGCGAAAGGTGGCGGTGGTGGTGCCGGCGGTCTCTTCGGAGGCCTTCGCTCTATTTTCAGTACCACAGGAGATGGTGGTCCCACTCCTCCAGGTTTCCGCCCAATTAACGTGGCTCGCTATGGCCCTAGCAACATGGCGAAATCGTTACGCGACTTAAGTTGGTTCCTACGCTACACCACCTATGCGATCGTGGCGGGAGATCCCAATATTTTGTCGGTTAACGTGCGAGGACTGCGGGAAATTATCGAACGGGCTTGCTCTGGCGAAGCCACGATCGTCGCGCTGCAAAAAATGAAGGCAGCTGCGTTGGGCTACTTCCGGGATGACCCTGAAGCTCAAGCTGTAGTTGGGCAATACTTCGATGTCACACTGACTGAATTTAGAGCACCAACTCCTTCTAATAAACTGCGTCAGCGTCCTTCCTCAGATTTACAAGGTTTAGAGCTGCCTCAGATCTACTTCAATGCCGCTGAGCGTCGTCCTAAGTTTGTGATGAAGCCAGGGTTGTCTCCCGCCGAAAAGAATGAGGCGGTCAAGGCGGCTTATCGCCAAGTGTTTGAGCGCGATATTACTCGGGCTTATTCCTTGGGGATTTCCGATTTGGAATCCAAGGTGAAGAACAACGAAATCTCCATGAAGGAGTTTATTCGTCGTCTAGCCAAATCGCCGCTTTATCGGAAGAACTTTTTTGAACCTTACATCAACAGTCGGGCACTAGAACTGGCATTCCGCCACATTCTCGGTCGTGGCCCCGGTTCTCGTGAGGAAGTTCAGAAGTATTTCTCGATCGTTTCCAGTGGCGGTCTAGCAAAACTTGTTGATGCCCTGATCGATTCCCAGGAATATGCCGATTACTTCGGAGAAGAAACTGTTCCTTACCTGCGTGGTTTAGGTCAGGAAGCTCAGGAGTGCCGGAACTGGGGGCCACAGCAAGATCTGTTTAACTACAGTGCGCCGTTCCGCAAGGTTCCTCAGTTCCTCACCACCTTTGCCGCCTACGATCGTCCGCTACCCGATCAGCACCCCTACGGTGCGGGTAATGACTCCTTGGAAATCCAGTTTGGCGCTATCTTCCCGAAAGAAACTCGCAACCCCAACGCCAGACCTGCGCCCTTTGGTAAGGATACTCGCCGGATTCTGATTAACCGGGGTCCAGCCGTGAATAGCCAAGTGTCCAACCCAAGAGCACGAGGGATTGCGCCTGGGACATTAGGACCCAAGGTATTCAAGCTTGATCAACTGCCGACCTTCACTGGGATTGCCCGCCGGGGTCTCTTTGGTGAATCTAGCTCTAACGCTAGCTTGAAAGGAGTTAGCACTAAGTTCTCGGAAAGTTCTACCCAAGCGGTAATCCGGGCAGCATACCTACAAGTCTTTGGCCGGGAAGTGTATTCCGGTCAGCGGCTATCGGTGGCTGAAATCAAGCTAGAAAATGGCGAAATCACTGTGCGGGAGTTCATTCGTCAATTGGCGAAGTCAAACACCTTCCGCAGTCTGTACTGGACTCCGCTCTACATTATGAAAGCGGTAGAGTACATTCATCGGCGGTTGTTAGGTCGTCCTACCTACGGTCGGCAAGAAACCAACAAATACTTTGATATTTGTGCCAAGAAAGGCTTCTATGCTCTGATCGATGCCATTCTGGATAGCCAGGAATACAACGATTCGTTTGGAGAAGATACCGTTCCCTACGAACGCTACCTGACTCCAGCCGGTTTGGCATTACGGACGACTCGCGTTGGTTCGATCGCGGACAAAGGTGCCAAGGTTGCCAAGGAAGAAGCCGTTCGCTTTATTGAGCTGGGTGCTGTCTCCGAAATTCGGACTGAACCCGATATTCAATTCCGGATTAACCAGGGTGTAACCCGCAAGCGCGAACAGACCAAGGTCTTCAAACTGACTGGGCTGAACGACAAAGCTAACCTGAAGATTGTGATTGGCGCCGCCTATCGTCAGATCTTCGAGCGGGATATTGCACCCTACATCATCAAAAATGAGTTCTCGGTACTAGAGACTAAACTCAGCAATGGTGATATCAGCGTGAAGGAGTTCATCGAAGCGCTAGGCACTTCTAGCCTATACATTCGGGAATTCTACGCGCCCTATCCCAACACCAAGGTGATCGAGTTAGGAACGAAGCACTTCCTGGGTCGCGCTCCTCTGGATCAAGCTGAAATCCGCAAGTACAACCAAATCCTGGCTACCCAAGGCTTGCGTGGCTTCATTAACAACCTAGTGACCAGTGCAGAGTACGGTCAGGCATTTGGTGAGGACACTGTTCCCTACAACCGCTTCTTGACCTTGCCTGCTGCAAACTACCCCAACACTCAAACGCTGTACAACAGACTCACTAAGCAAGATCGGAGCCTAGTTGTGCCTAGCTTTGAGCCAACGAATTCACGGTTAGATGTGACAAAAATGCCGTTGACCGGTAAAGCGATCGCGGATATGGCGGCTCAGTCTCGGGCCAGCCAATCCTATGTCGAGGTTGGCCGCTCCTATGGCAATGTCGCTGTATCTGTGGAAGCAGAAGCCACCACAAACCGGCAGACTGCTCGGATTCACCGGGTGACTCAGGGAATGACTCAGGTGGAACTGGAACCTGTGATCAGTGCCCTGTATTGTCAAGTGCTGGATGTGTTTGGTGGACAGGTCCCTGAGCAATTCCGTCAGGCTGAGTTGGAAGCCAAACTGCGGCTGGGCGAGATCTCAGTTCGAGAGTTTGTTCGGACTTTGGCCAGTTCAGAAACCTACAGCCGTCGCTTTTACATGCCCTACCCCAGCCAGAAAGTGGTTGAACTGATGTTCCGCCATCTGTTGGGGCGTGCTCCAGCTACCCAAGCTGAGTTGCAACAGTACAACGATCTGCTGATCGGTCAGGGACTAAAAGCTACCGTTGATGCTATGGTCAACAGCGCTGAGTACATCCGTTACTTTGGTGAAGATGTTGTACCCTACAAGCGCTTTCCAACTCTACCCGCCGGAAACTACCTGGGTAGTGTGAAGCACGACACTGATTTAGTGCAGTAGTCATTCAGGATGGAGCTGTCTATTTTTTCTTGGGCAGCTTCACCAGATGTTCACTCCTTGAGATGCTAAAACGGCAACCTCTCGATCGCTGGTTGGATCGAGAGGTTTTTTCTTGGCTGACTAGACGTTACAACTCAGGAAAAGCATAAACAACCACTCCTGTTTTAGAGTCATTTTGGATATCCGCATGACCTTTCTTGGCCATGCCTAACAGTGTCGCTTCCACATCGGCAAAATCTGCTCCCGTATCCGCGACGCCTTGGGTTACAGAAATTTTGCCGCCTCGTCCTTGGGCCGCTTTCAACAGTTTCATTCTCAGTTGTTCCGCCGTTAACCTGGATGAAGTGGGTTGATAGACACGCGAGATCGTGGGCTGCTCGTAGGCATAGGCTGTTCCCCCCAGGCTACGCACGGTTTTGATGTTATGCTCATCCACCATTTCCGGAATCAGAAATAGATCAATGAACTGACCGATGCCGAAAAATCCGCCAGTGAGTAGCCAGAGAAACCCAGATATCATCTTGCCGTTATAGAAGCGATGCAGCCCACCAATCCCAAGAAAAATTGATAACCACAACAAATACGATGTGCCTTTGCTATTCATGTTTCTACCCTCAACTCGCCGATGTGTTCTAAGGTCAACATAGGCTTAACTTCACAAGCACCAGAAGTGATCGCAGAATGGAAAGCCGAACTTTCCCAGGTGTAATTTCCTGATTGACGATAGCAAGCAGAGTTTGAGCCAGAAATTTTAGAATTGGAACGTGCTAACGATAAGTCACATGCTTGATTTAACTCCTGCCTTACCAACCTTTGTCATTACCCTGCGAGAAGGGGTAGAAGCCGCGCTGGTTGTGGGAATTGTGTTGGCTTACTTGCAAAAAGCGGCACAAACGCAACTGAATCCTTGGGTCTACACCGGTATTGGTAGTGGGCTGTTGGCCAGTATTGGGGTCGGTAGTGTGTTTGCGTGGCTATTTCAACTATTAGGTTCGACCAATCAGGTTTATGCACCTGTATTCAAACCCTTATTACAAGTTGGATTTGGAATTGCCGCGATCGCCATGTTGAGTTGGATGCTGATCTGGATGACTCAACAGGCAAAGTTACTGAAAAGTGAAGTGGAGGGTAGCATCAGTCAAGCCTTGACAGGTAGTGATCATGCTGGGTGGGGGATCTTTGGCCTGATCTTTATTGCCGTCTTACGAGAAGGCTTTGAAACCGTACTCTTTCTGGCCGCTAAGTTTCAGCAGGGCTGGATGCCATTATTAGGAGCGGTGACTGGGCTACTCGGTGCCATTGGTATCGGGATTTTACTGTTTCGGCTAGGGATCAAGATCAACTTGCGGCAGTTCTTCCAGGTCATGGGCATCTTTCTGCTGCTGATTGTTGCTGGACTGGTCGTTTCGGCTCTAGGGCATTTGGATCTGGCCCTCGATCGACTGGCAAGCATTAATCCTGCTGCTAATTTTTGTGTCTATAGCGATCGCATTGCTGATCCACCTTCCTGTATCCTCGGCCAGCTATTGTGGGATACCAGCCAGTTCCTACCAGAGCGCCAATTTCCTGGTATTGTCTTTCATACCTTATTCGGGTATGAGGATCATTTGTTTCTGATTCAGGCAGTTGGGTATGTTTTATTTCTGGGCACGATCGGAGTGATGTATTTACGCAGCCTCACCGGGTGGGGGAAGGCGACAGCAGTTATCAAATCACAACCATCCGTTAACTCTGCTCCAGACTCAAGGGCATAAGTGAGGCTGATCACCCCGATCGACTCAAAAGGAATTTAAAACTTAATCATAGGAAGTGCTGCTGACCGTATTTTTTCCCGGTTCTTAGCAAACTGTCGGTCCAGCCGTGCGTAACTGTACCCTTCGCAACAAAATAAGGGAAATGCTAAGGTTAACTTAAGATTAAGACATATCCAACCCTGCTTTAAGGTAGACGCTTCAAGGTTAATTCCAGGTTAAGATCGTTAATCCTTGGCAGTATTAAAAACTGAGTTTTAGGGAGAGGGATTAAGATGGAGCGTACTGATTTTTTGTTTCCCCGTTCCCGCTACCGGGGTGAGGTCAAACCAGAGAATTTGGTGTTCAATGCCAATCTGCAAGAGTTCTCTCAACGAGTTAGCTACATTACTTGCTTAGAGACTGGTGGCAAACTGACACCTGAAGAATCGTATAAGCAAATCAAAGCCCTGTGGAAACAACTCAAGCGCAGCAAGAAAGAGTTAGGAATTGGCCATTCACCGTTTGATGGTGGTCCAGCCTAAACTTTGCCCAAGTGCTCTATTAGGTGACAAATTTACTGAATTCCCACTCTATAAATCAACGAATAGAGTGGGATTCATAGTTCTATGCCGCTGTAGACAGCTCTGCCGCCATCACTTTCTGGTAATAGTGCCGTAATTGCCGGGTGGCCGCCGACCATCCCCACTGTTCTGCTTCCTGGCGAGCATTACGACGTAACGTCTCGCGTTCGTCTGCTCGGGCCAATAGCCGTTGAGTGGCCACGATCGCCCCATTCTCATCGGCAGGATCAAATAGATAGCCGTTGACCCCATCTTCCACAATATCGGGAATGCCGCCGGAACGAGCCGCGACTACTGGGCACCCTGCGGCCATTGCTTCTAGCAGCACTAAGCCTAGAGTTTCGGTTCGAGAAGGAAACACAAAAGCATCCGCAGAAGCAAAGGCTGAAGCCAATTCCTGGCCTTGTAGATAGCCAACAAAGTGAGTGGGAGTATCAGCAAAATGCTTTTCCAACGCTTGGCGATGGGGGCCATCTCCAACCAGAGCCAACCTAGCACCGGGAATTGCGGCTAAAACAGGTTTAATGCGATCGACTTCTTTCTCGGCTGACAACCGCCCCACATACAGCAACAACGGTTGCTCCGGATATCCTTGGCTCAAGCGCGATCGCATTTCTTGACTGGCTAGGTGAGGTTGGAATAGTTCTGTATCCACACCCCGTTGCCAGAGGTCAGTTCGCTCAATCCCATGCTCTGTCAGCGTTTGTACCATTGCGGTCGAAGTACACAGATTAAGAGCCGCCTGATTATGAGCCGCTTTGAGTAACTCCCAGAGTAAGCCTTCTAGCATTCCCAAGCCGTAATGTTGCAGATACTCTGGCAAATGGGTGTGGTAGGAAGCCACTAAGGGAATATTGCGAGTTTTGCTGTAGAGTAGCCCGGATAGCCCCAATACAGCCGGATTCACAATATGAACAAGATCTGGCTGGAACCGATCTAAGGCTCGCCCGATCGAGGG
>DATNPU010000382.1:0-4230 GCA_036703105.1 Microcoleaceae cyanobacterium | reverse complement strand
TGATGATGTATCCACCCTTGGCCAAGGTGCGGTATGAGGAGTTAGGGGATGTGTTTCGTAATGGCAAGATTCTAGGGATATCGCTATTGCTAAATTGGGTGATTGGCCCAATGTTGATGTTTCTGCTAGCGATCGCGTTTCTGCATGGCTACCCAGAATACATGGTGGGGCTGATTCTGATTGGCTTAGCTCGGTGTATTGCGATGGTCGTGGTTTGGAGCGATTTAGCGCGAGGCAATACCGAGTACACCGCTGGATTGGTAGCGTTTAACAGCATTTTCCAGGTGATTTTTTATAGTCCGTTAGCCTGGTTCTTTCTGAGTGTGCTGCCGCCGCTGTTTGGTTTGCAAAGCAGCGTGGTGAATATTAGCATTGCCGAGATTGCCCAGAGCGTATTCATCTACCTGGGAATTCCGTTTCTAGCGGGTTACTTGACCCGGTTTTTCCTGGTGAAAGCCAAAGGTAAACGTTGGTATCATGAACAGTTCATTCCGAAAATTAGCCCAATTACCTTAGTGGCACTGCTATTTACGATCGTGGTGATGTTCAGTCTGCAAGGAGAAAAGATCGTCCAAATTCCGTTGGATGTGGTGCGGATTGCCATACCACTGTTGATTTACTTTGCCATGATGTTTTTGGTCAGTTTCTTTATGGCCTGGCGGATCAAAGCAGATTACTCCAGGGCGGCCAGTGTGGCGTTTACGGCGGCTGGCAACAATTTTGAATTAGCGATCGCGGTCGCGGTGGCTGTTTTTGGCATCAATTCCGGTGCGGCCTTTGCAGCAGTCGTGGGGCCGTTAGTAGAAGTGCCTGCTTTAATCACATTAGTGAATTTGGCGTTTTGGTTTGAGCGTCGCTATTTCAAGCCAATACAAACACTATAACTATTAAGGGAACTGAGTCATGAAACGGGTGATGTTTGTGTGTAAGAAGAACTCGGCCCGATCGCAAATGGCAGAAGGATGGGCAACCCATTTGGGGGCAGGGAAGCTGGCGGTCACTAGTTCTGGGTTAGAAGCGAGTCAGGTTAGACCCGAAGCGATCGCAACGATGCAAGAAGCTGGAATTGATATTCGGGAACAAACCTCGAAAGCCTTAGGTGATTTCAAACCAGAGAACTTTGATGTTGTCATTTCTTTATGCGGGTGTGGTGTAAATCTACCGCCAGAATGGTTAACCCGGGACGTATTTGAGGATTGGCAGTTAGATGATCCAGCCGAGCAACCAGAGATCTTTCCACGAGTGCGGGATGAAATTCGGGAACGAGTGCTTCAGTTAATTGAATCTCTGGAATCTGGCTCAGCTAGTGTCTAGAAGCTAACACAACAAAAAGGGTGTGCCACCTTTGCGTGACGCACCCTCTCTTTGCTGGGAGTGTAGTTTGCAATCATCTTGAACCTTAGAAGCGGAGTACCTCACGATCGTAGTCTTCGGGTAAGGGAGTGATTTCCCAGACCAAACCTTCGTTAGGTTCTACCACCACTTCTACATACAGTTCAGCTGTCTCGTTGGTAGCAGTATCCTCATTGTTTGGGAATGCTTGCAGGTCTTCCGTCAGCAGCCGTAGAGTCCAGCCAGCCGGAATCGTTTGATTCGCTGCGACTGGACGCAACTCAAACCGCCACGCTGAGTCTTCGCCTTCTAAAGGCAATACTAATAGTTCGTAAGCCGCACCTGCGATCGTTAATTCCCGCGCTAGGGTTTGGGCATGGCTTTTGCGCCAACCCGATTCTGGTAAGGCAGCGCTGCGCATTCCAGTTACGGCGATCGGTTGTAAGGCCGTGTGATTCCAACCAAACTGCTGTGCCAGTTGAGAAATTCCAGATTGCAACCATTGCTGCGCTGACCATTGCTCTGGTAATCCTTGGCGCCGTTCATATAACCGCTGCCGCCAGCCACCATGCTCTAATAGCGCTCCCCAAAGTTGAAACGGCACTTCTAAGCGAGGCCAGGTGATATTGGGATTGCCTAACCGTTGCAGCAGATTTTCAGCTTGTGCTAAAGGCAGCGCCGGAAGTGCCGCAACTTCTGCCCGTAATGTTTCCTCTGGACAAAGTTCCCGAGCCACCCACAATACATTGATGTCTTGGATTAAGTGAGCCGCCGCTAGACTGTAGGAGCGATCGTCGGCATCATAGCTCGCTTGAGCCTTCAGCCGTTGATGCGTCGTGTACCCGTCGATGCGGAGCCAACCTTCGTCCATGTTCACCTGCACCGCCAGGTAGTAATCGGCCACCCAACTGGGGATGTCTACCCATTCCTGGGGAATTCGCAACTCATCTGCATCGATCGCGGTAGTTGGAACCAGCACAAGCCGCAGGCCATCAAAGGTAATCGCCGAGCCATTGACGGCATCCCACAGGCTAGCTAGCGATCCTTGCCGCCATACTTTGGCCTGGGGAGCATAATCACTGCGTAACCAGGCCAAAACAGCATCCAAAGCCACCTGGTTTAAAGTGGCTCGCCAGCGGCTACCAGGATTAGAAAACGCCGACTGCGGCTCGCAGTTCTCCGGAATCTCCAGGTAGAGATGGGTGTCTAACAAGGTTGGGGAGGGAACATCGAAAGTCATTTTAGGTACACTCCAGCTTGAATTAAGGAAGGGTGGAATGGCGATAGTGAGTTGTTAGCCATTCCTCCAAAACTGCACTCATACCCTCTATTACGTCTGAAGTCGGAGAAACATGCAGACTTTCCTTAGCCCATTGCCCTAACGCGGTCAACAATGTTTTCCGTAACCGAGTTAGCCGCCGGGAAACATGGAATTGCTGGATACCGAGTTGCTTAGCGATCTGTTGCTGAGTCTGTTCTTCCCCATAGTAAGCTTGCAGGAGGGCTTGGGCTTCTGGGTCTAAAGTCGCGATCGTGGCTGTTAATAGCTCCGTAAGCTGCTGTTGTTGGCTTTGTCGTAAAGTCGCCTCTTCCTGGCGAATCGCTTCAGTTAATAACGATTCCTGCTGCACATCCGGCAAATTGTCGATCAAATCCCCCATCTCCTGATCCACCGAGGGGGCGATCGGCTTGGGATAGAGTAAATTTCGCACCGCCTTGGCACTCGCGAGTAACCATTTTTCTAAGGTTTCTGGTTGAATCTCGGCACTAGGAGCCGCTAGTTGAGTTAAGCGTTGAGAGTTGTATAGTTGAGCGATCGCTTGCCAGGTGACTAGATCCGGTTTAGATAACTTACGGGTTTTGCGAGTGGGATCGGGTGTATATAGTTCTTTAAAACACTTCCAGGCCAACACATAGGCTGCATTCTCTTTCTCACCCAAGCCAGTATTCTGCAAGGCTTCCATCAACCGCTTCTGGGTCAATTTATGTAGAAGCCCCCAATCCGTACAGATATCCACTTCTTGAGATTGCCGTAAGGACTCTTTGACCAGATTACTGAAGACAAACTCCGCGTAACCTTTAAGATTCTGGCTGTACTGGGGATTAAATCCCTGCAAAATTCTGTGGATTTTGGCCATTGCGGTTTGAAACAGATCCGCCACTGACTGCTGGCTGGCAAAGTTAGTGGTAATCCGTTGGGCTACCCAGTAGCATACTTCTTGCAGGTATGCCGTAATATGGGCCGCCGCCAGTTGGTTCGCAGGCGGAGCTTGGGTCTGCCACACCTTATGCCAATACAATGCCCAAAAACTTTCAGACTCATGATGGGTACTGTGTTCTAAACAGCGCCGCATACTGCGTTGCAACCTAGGATCGGCGATCCAGGGACCCGGACGATCGGCGTTAAACTGCAAAAACGTCGAAAAGATTTCAACAAGACCCTGACGGGATGGCATGAGTAATTCGTAATGGTATGGACAAGATGTGATGAGAAGCTAAACCTGCGCTCCAACTGAGGCACATCCTCAATTCTCCTGTCCCTCCATCAGGAGCAGCCTTGAGTCAGCCGGGTTAAATTACCGCAGACTCTTAACCCAATGTAGCTCTGATTCGAGAGAGGACAAGCGGGGATCTACCTGACAGTCCGCCCGAGCCAACTCAGGAAGCAGACTCAGAAATTATCTTAAGTTTCGATCGCCCGAAATATCTGCTAGTCAAGCTCACCCGTTCAGGTGATTTAGGGCGGTGGGATAGTTGGGAGTAGGAGTGATTAGTGGTCTACGGAAACGAGCTACGACAGTTTGAAGCAATGAATAACAGGACGAGCAATCTCCCACCTGGTTACAAATCGTGGCCAGCAGAATCTTAGTTTGGCTAGCTTCAAACTCCTGAAATCTC
>DATNPU010000119.1:0-4240 GCA_036703105.1 Microcoleaceae cyanobacterium | reverse complement strand
AGACACGGATTAAAGAAGATACGGCGATCGGCATTGTCTTTACTGGCTTCTTTGCCTTGGGCTTAGTCTTAGTCTCGAAAACGCCCAGTAGTATTGATCTGACCCATATTCTGTTTGGGAATGTGCTGGGAATTTCTAACCAAGATATTTTGCAAACCATCATTATTAGTGCAATTACATTAATCACGATCGCGCTCTTCCGCAAAGACTTATTGTTATTTTGTTTTGATCCCACTCATGCCAGATCAATCGGACTCAATACCACTGCCCTGTATTACACCTTATTGTCATTGCTCTCTTTAACGGCTGTGGCAGGGCTACAAACGGTTGGTATCATCCTCGTGGTGGCAATGTTAGTTACACCGGGAGCTACGGCTTATTTATTGACCGATCGATTTGATTACATGATTGGGATCGCGATCGTTTCTGGTGTCATATCTAGTGTCTTAGGAACTTACATTAGCTATTACATTGATGGGGCGACGGGAGCTTGCATTGTAGTTTTACAAACGTTGCTATTTGTTTTAGCGATGATTTTCGCTCCTAAACATGGCTTAATTGCCAAAGCTCGCTTACAACGGCAACAGCAGACCGTATAACCGATCATCAACAGCGTTACACAAGTCAACTTCCTATTTCTTTACGTGTAGCGAACTAACGATTCTGTGCGATCTGCCTGAACATGCTATTATCCGCTCAACCATTGGAGAATCCTGGAGAGCATCACGCATGAAGGCGTTCGTGCGCTTAGGCATCGCGCTGCTGTTAGTGTTATTTGGGCTGGTCAGCTATTGCGCTAACACAGTCGAAAATCCGATTACAGGTGAGAAGCAACGGGTGCAACTCTCGGCCAAGCAGGAGGTGACGTTAGGGCTGCGATCGGCTCCGCAGATGGCCTCTCAGCATGGCGGCCTGTATCCTGACCAGGTATTGCAGCAATATGTAGATCAGGTCGGCACCAAGATCGTGCAGAATTCCGATGCTGAGAAATCGGGATATCCCTTCGATTTTCACCTCCTGCGGGATCCTCAAACCATAAACGCTTTTGCCTTACCGGGAGGACAAGTATTTGTCACAGCAGGATTGCTCAAACGGTTGTCGAATGAAGCGCAACTTGCTGGTGTCCTCGGTCATGAAATTGGCCATGTGGTGGCTCGGCATGGTGCAGAACATTTAGCTAAACAACAATTGGGACAAACCTTAGTCACCGCTGTGGGTGTCGCGGCTACAGATGAACGGGGTCGGGGAGCGCAAGCCGCCGCGATCGCTGCTGCCGTTAATCAATTGGTTAGCCTGCGCTATGGTCGAGATGATGAACTGGAAAGTGACAAATTAGGATTGCGGTTCATGACGGAGGCGGGCTATGACCCGAGAGGCATCGTCGAATTGATGAAAATTCTCGGTTCCGCTCGGCAAGGTGGCTCACCGCCAGAATTTTTTAGTACTCATCCCAATCCTGACAACCGCTTACAACGTCTGCAAACGATGATTAACCAGCAGTATCCCAATGGCATCCCACCAGAACTTCAGGATGGGCACGATCGCTTTGCTCAAATTGTCTCTCCTCGCTTGTAGATGGCACGATCGCTAACAGTCGCTATCGTAGGGATTAAACCGTTAATCGCTAATTAAACACAATCATGCAAACGCGAGAGTTAGGCCAATCCGGCATTCAAATTACCCCGATCATCACAGGCACTTGGCAAGCGGGAAAATCGATGTGGGTTGGGATTGAAGATGCCGAAACGATCAAAGCACTTCGATCAGCGTTTGAAGCCGGAATTACCACTGTTGATACGGCGGAAGTCTACGGACAGGGACATTCCGAACGAATTGTGGCAGAAGCGTTGTCGGCTGTTCGCGATCGCGCCGTTTACCTGACCAAAGTGTTTGCTAATCACCTGAAATACGATCAGGTGATCGCCGCCTGTGAGGGATCACTAAAAAACCTCAAAACCGATTACATCGATCTGTATCAAATTCACTGGCCAGCGGGTTCCTTTAATAATGAAGTGGTATCGATCGCGGAAACCATGCAAGCCTTAAATGATTTGAAGCAGCAAGGCAAAATTCGGGCGATCGGGGTATCAAATTTCTCCCAGGTACAACTGGCGGAAGCCATGCAATACGGTCGGATTGATAGTCTGCAACCGCCTTATTCGCTGTTCTGGCGCTATGTGGAACAGGATGCAATGTCCTATTGTGTCGAACAGCAAATTTCGATTCTGGCCTATTCCCCTCTGGCCCAGGGGTTACTGACGGGCAAATTTAAGGCAGGTCATCAATTTGATCCCAGTGATAATCGCGCCAAAAACAAGCTATTCCAAGGAGAAAACTATATCCGTGCTCAACAAGCCCTCGATCGTCTGCGTCCGATTGCCGATCGCTATCAAGTCAGTCTGGCCAATTTAGCGATCGCCTGGTTGATTGCCCAACCGCGAACAAATGCGATCGTGGGTGTGCGTCATGCCGAGCAAGCTCAGGAAAATGCCCATGCGGCTGTAGTGCAACTAACTCCAAGTGACCTAGCAGAAATTGACGCGATCGGTCGGATGGTAACAGACCGTTTAGACAGCAACCCTGTGATGTGGAACTGGTAATTGCTCAAGCTGCCTACCCTTTGCCTGAATCGCTAATTTTTATTCCTCAATCGCTAGTGACTCATTCCTTAGAGCAATAGGGAACTCTAGCTAGATGAGTCTGGCGGCAATTTTCATGAGTGATTTATTCAAAGGGTTTGAGCAACTATTGGAACTGGCCAAAGCCCTGGAGGAAAAGGCAGAAAAAGGCGAGTTAAAAACAGATTTTCAAATTAATACTCGTTCTCTCAGCAGCATTCCGCGCCAGGGCAACATGCCGGGTGGGATTGGCGTTAGCCGGATGCGATCGCCTGCCAATAGCAGTTCAGCCCAACCAAGTAGCTCTGGAACAACCAACACGCCCGATCCAGAAGTGATCATTACTCCACCCCCGTCGGGCGAAACTCCGTTAGATACCCCATCTCTCAAGGATGTGGGTGGACTCTCAGAAGTTTTGAAAGAACTACGGGAATTGGTTGAAATTCCCCTCAAACGCCCAGATCTACTAGCAAAGTTAGGGCTAGAACCCCCCAGAGGCGTGTTACTGGTTGGCCCGCCGGGAACGGGAAAAACCCTGACGGCCCGATCGCTGGCGGAAGAATTAGGCGTTAACTACATTGCGATCGTCGGCCCTGAAGTTATGGGTAAATACTACGGGGAAGCTGAAGGTCGGTTACGTAGCATTTTTGAGAAAGCCGCCAAAGCCGCTCCTTGTATTGTGTTTATTGATGAAATCGACAGCCTTGCCCCCGATCGCAGCAAAGTCGAAGGCGAAGTGGAAAAACGCTTGGTGGCCCAACTGCTTAGCTTAATGGATGGGTTTGCTCAGGCGAAAGGCGTGATTGTCTTAGCCGCCACGAATCGTCCCGATCACCTTGATCCCGCTCTCCGTCGTCCGGGTCGTCTGGATCGTGAAGTGCAATTTCGCGTGCCCGATCGCGCCGGTCGGCTGGAAATTTTAAGCATCCTGACTCGTTCTATGCCTTTGGCGACTGAGGTAGATTTAGATGCGATCGCGGATCTCGCCGTTGGCATGGTGGGGGCAGATTTGAAAGCGGTCTGCCAGAAAGCGGCTTACAGTGCCTTACGGCGACAAGTGCCATCCTTACAGGCGCCGATCCCGGAGGCGATGACGGTAGAACAGTCAGACTTTTTACAAGCCCTGAAAGAGGTTAAACCCTCGGTCTTGCGATCAGTGGAAGTCGAAACGCCCCAAATTGCCTGGGAAGACATCGGTGGCTTAGTCGAGATCAAGCGCAGCTTACAGGAATCCGTGGAAGGGGCACTGTTATATCCAGAGTTATACGCTCGGACAGGCGCGAAAGCCCCACGAGGAATTCTGCTCTGGGGACCGCCGGGAACTGGAAAAACTCTCCTCGCCAAAGCCGTTGCTTCGCAAGCCCGAGCCAACTTCATTGCTGTCAATGGCCCTGAACTATTAAGTCGTTGGGTGGGGGCTGCCGAACAGGAAGTGCGGGAATTGTTTGCGAAAGCCAGACAAGCCGCGCCCTGTGTCGTGTTTATTGATGAAATTGACACGTTAGTGCCTGCAAGAGGCAAATTTACTGGAGATTCGGGAGTCAGCGATCGGGTGGTTGGTCAACTCTTGACTGAATTGGATGGCTTGCAGGAATGCTTGAATGTGTTGCTGATTGGCGCTA
>DATNPU010000113.1:0-2701 GCA_036703105.1 Microcoleaceae cyanobacterium | reverse complement strand
TCCAGGGGCAAGCCATTGATTTTCATATCCAGTTGTAGAGCAGTAATGCCACTGTCGGTTCCAGCCACCTTGAAGTCCATGTCACCCAGGAAATCTTCGATTCCCTGAATGTCGGTTAGGACCCGAATTTCATCCCCTTCTTTGATCAGACCCATAGCGGCCCCACTCACGGGTTTAGTAATTGGCACGCCCGCATCCATCAGGGCTAGAGTGGAACCAGATACCGACCCCATTGAAGTAGAACCGTTAGACGACAGGACTTCTGATACGACTCGGATCACATAGGGAAACTCTTCTTTGGGAGGCAAGACGGGAACCAAGGCCCGTTCTGCTAAGGCACCGTGACCAATTTCCCGCCGACCAGGCGATCGCATCGGGCGAGTTTCACCCACGGAATAGGGTGGGAAGTTGTAGTGATGCAAATACCGTTTTTGCTCGTCGGGATGCAGGTCATCTAATTCCTGAGCATCACCGGGAGTTCCTAACGTGACAGCAGACATCACCTGAGTCAACCCCCGGTTAAACAGGGCACTACCATGTACCCGTCGGGGTAATACGCCTGTGCGACAAGAGATCGAGCGCACCTCATCTAATTTGCGTCCGTCTACCCGCACGTTATCTTCGATCACCTGACGCCGCATCAGTTGCTTGGTGACATCTTTAAACACATTCCCAAGTGCTTTATCGTTAGCACTGGCGGCAGCTCGGACTGGATCATCTTCGGACAATTCCGCGATCGCGGTCGAGATCGATGCTTTGACCTCATCCAGCGCGTTATCCCGCACATGTTTGTCTTTCTCAAACCGGCCCAAAATTTCTTTGACTGGAGCTGCTGCCCGATCCCGAATAAAGGTTTCCAGGGTAGTATCCACTTCTGGAGGCTGTTCCTGAACCTGCTCAATCCCCATTGCGGCCAGCAATTCTCGCTGCGCTTGAATCAAATCGCGAACAGCTTCATAGCCAAAGTCGATCGCCTCAATCATGTCCTGCTCAGGCAATTGATTGGCACCCGCTTCCACCATGATTACGCCTTCAGGCGAGCCAGCTACAACGAGATCGAGATCACTAGATTCAATCTCGTTATAAGAAGGATTAATAATAAAGTCATCCCCAATTAAGCCCACGCGCACGGCAGCCATTGGCCCATTGAAGGGAATTTTAGCCAGCAAGACAGCGATCGAAGCGCCAGTTACCGCCAACACATCGGGGGGAACTCGTTCATCCATTGCCACCGTAGTAGCAACCACCTGGATATCATCCCGTAACCAGGACGGAAATAGAGGCCGTAACGGGCGATCGATCAAACGGCTAATTAAGGTAGCTTTTTCGGGTGGACGACCTTCCCGCCGCAGAAACCCACCGGGAATTCGTCCGGCCGCATACATCCGCTCTTCGTAATCTACTAATAGAGGGAGAAAATCGATACCTTCTCTAGCCGCCGCTCGCGTTGCGGTTACTAATACGGCTGTATCTTCAGATTCAATCAGCACGGCACCGCCAGCCTGTGGAGCGAGTAGACCGACCTTTAGTCGAATATCCCGACCATCAAAGGATATCGACTTATTAACTTCTTCCATGTAGTGTGCTATCCTTTCTCGTCTTTTTCTTTCTTCTGTCGCAATCGTAGCACTGATGTACGAGGACTGCCCTTTGTTACAGTCATGCAGCAATTCAATTGGCAACCGTTTCGGAATTTATACAATTGCGATCGCTGAACTCAGGAACAATCAGTTGGAAATGGGGTTTACTAGCTTCCTGTTATCCCCGATCAGAGCTTTCACTTACTTTATTAGACTCGATCTGGCAGCAAAATTCTAAAGATTTTCTAATACTTACTTCAGCCAAGCCTAATGATTGGTTTAGGTAAAAATTGCCATCTCAATTTTCATCCACGGAACCAAACCTGGCATAAATCCAGACGGCACGATGCCTCATCAGGCTACCCCTAGGGGCTGTTTTAAACCCCTCAAACTCCGGTTGAGGCTTGAGTGCAGAGGACTGAGGATTCCCCTGTTCTCAGCACTCGGCACTCAGTTCTCAGCACTTTCAAAACATGCCCTAGGGGGTTGATTGTGAGGCGATTTAGGGCTGGTCTATACCAATACTTGCAGAAGTTAGGTTGTACAATGACAGGTATTGGGCAGTGCGATCTCTGCCGCCGCGAGATTTGAGTCAACCAGCTCGAATTTCTCGCCATCTTTTTGCATGGATGGACGGCGTTAGTTCAGACCAAAGAGAAGTCAGATCGGGGTTGCTCTGCCGGGACGATCGCATTGATATAGCACCGTTTTCTCAAGGAAAAATCTGACAAACTCGATCGCTGTCTTCTCAATTGCTTGATGGCAATGTAGTACTTAGACCAATTAGATGCAGCGAATTCTTTCAATCTAGAACCGCAGGATGGCACTGCCATGAATCGACCTTCCAGAAATGTGATCAATTGTATAAAGCGCACGATAACCAGTGATGATTTGGTAATTTGGCAGAACTGATCCATCGCTCCAGGTTAACTGACTCCAAACCCATTACTTGCACCGTTTCTTAATATCGCATGGCAATCCTACACGGTAGCTGGATCCTTGAAGCACAACAGCCTAATACAGCAGATTACCAACGCAGTATGGCTGTGCCCAAGCCGGGGTTATTGATTTGGGGAGAGATTTGGCGGCGATTGCCCGTAAAAGAAAAAGAAGCGAATCCA
>DATNPU010000108.1:0-4637 GCA_036703105.1 Microcoleaceae cyanobacterium | reverse complement strand
TAAGTTGGCGGGTGTATCATCAACAATCAGAATGGTCGCCGAGTTGCCAGTGTTCATAATTGCTCTCGATACTGGCGAAGCAGTTCTAAAACCTGTTGTTCTTCAAACCCTCGAACTAACTGAGCCAGAGGGCGAGTTAACGTCAACCAGCGATCGTCTGTTTGCTCTAAATGCATCATGTGATCCATAATGCCTTGCAAATCGCCTTGTAGGGCAAAATCGAGCAATGTATCTAGCTCAGCCTGGGCGGGTAATGCCGCTAAAGCATCGGCAATAGTAGCAGGGATATCCGGTGCGATCGCGCCATTCAGGGGTTCTGCTGGCTGGTTTTTTTCTTCAGGGTGTTGAAAAATCCACTCCAGATGTAGATACGTTTGCAGATGTGCTAGTAGGTCTGCTTCACGGACTGGCTTAGGCAAAAAACTGTGACAACCCGCTCGCCGACTACTTTCTTGATCAAAGTCCAAGGTACTGGCGGAGACCGCAATGATCACTACATCTTTTAAGGTTGCCGACGATCGCAACCGCCGAATGGCTTCAAATCCATCCATCACCGGCATCACCAGATCCATCAAAATGGCATCAGGCTGAAACTCATGCGCTTTATTCAGTCCATCTTGTCCATCTACTGCCTCGATCATTTCAAATCCTAACGGGTGTAACAGTCCCACTAGAACAGCACGATTTTCCCACTGGTTATCGACTACCAGGACTCGGCGGCGATCGCCCCGATATCCTACAATAGTGGGCGGCAGCGGTGCAGGCATCTGGCTCTGGTTAGTCATTTCGGGCAGCACCACATCAAACCAAAATGTACTTCCCTGCCCGAGCTGGCTTTTGACCTGAATCTCACTTCCCATTAGTTGGACTAATTGCCGGGTAATGGTTAGTCCTAGGCCCGTTCCCTCTACCTGGCGGCGATTGTCTCCGGCCTGCTGAAAGGGTTGGAAAATGGTGTCTAGTTGGGCTGCTGAAATCCCAACGCCAGTATCTTCTACCTCGAATCGGAGCTTGGGCTGTCCCGATGGCCAGTCATGATCAGCCACACTGACCCGAAACGTCACATGTCCCTGCTCCGTAAATTTAATCGCATTTCCTAATAGATTCAGTAACACTTGCCGCAATCGTTTTTCATCTGCTCGGACGAAAGTTGGTAACGGTGCGATCGGTTGATAAATAAAGGCAATGTCTTGGCGAACCCGAACTTTAAACATCTGCACTAAATTTTCCAAGAAGGTAGAAAAATGGAAATCATGGGGATGTAATTCCATCTTCCTGGCTTCAATTTTGGACAAATCTAGAACGTCATTAATCAGCGTCAACAAATGTTCACCGCTATGGTGAATAATTTCTAAGCCATTGCGCTGCTGTGCCGTCAAATTAGTTGATTTTTTTAAGATTTGGGCGTACCCAAGAATCCCATTCAGCGGAGTACGGAGTTCATGACTCATGTTGGCTAGAAACTCGCTTTTGGCTCGACTCGCAGCTTCGGCCAGATCTTTTGCTGTTTGGGTCGCCACATCTGCCTGCCACCGCTCGGTAATGTCATCAATCACCCACAAACGGCCAGGGACATCGCGCAAATAAATTGGCGTACTCGACAAACTCAATACTAGAGGGTGAGGCTGACTAAAAAAACATCGCCAATCCCGGATTTCCACCTGAGGCTGAGCAAATAACCGGGCGGCTTGTTGAGTAATCTCCTGCTGATTGTCTGCCTTCAAGCGCAAACGGGTCATAGCCTGGGCGATCGCCATTGGTTCGGCAGCGCCTTCGGGTAGTTCCAGTTGCCCAGCCGCCACATGATTTAACCACCCCTGCTCGCCACTTTCATCTACAAACACCACTCCCTGAGGAATTGTTTCTAAAATCGCCCGCAACCGCGCTTGTAACTTGTCCAGCCGCAGCGTAATCTCCTGAAATCGGAGCAGATTGCGCATTCCGCCTAATAGAGACTCTAAAAACTGCTGCAACTGCGGTGAAAATTGAACTGAGTGATACCAGAACAGCACGATCGCTCCCCGGACCTGCTCGGTCTGCGCTAAGGGTAGGATGGCCACAGATTGCACCCCCTGGGCTACTAGTACAGCCGCCGCATTGGTTGTTGCCGGGTAGTCGGGATGGTAAACACAGCGGTTTTGAGTAATTGCTTCCCCAAATAATGTCGGGGTGGTGAGGCGATCGGGGAGGGCTTTAGCTGGGAGACAGACAAGGGCTTCAGCTGTAACATCATCTAACTGGCGCAGCACGATCGCACCATCGGAACAGGCAAAGGTTTTTAATATTGTCAGCGCATAGGCGATCGCTTGCTCCGAACTCACTGCCGTTTCATTCTCGGTGAGACTGGCCAGAGTGGCTTGGGTGGCGTTTTGCCATTCTCGTTGTAGCAAGTTTTGCCGGATCAACGGACTCAGTAGCCCAACGATTGCTAGGGTGAGCAGTTGCCGGATCGTCATTTCGTTCCAGTTCAGCAGCAGCAGGACACCCCAAGCCGCGATGCTAACCAAAATCAGCGATCGCCTGGGTGGACGCAGCGTGAACCAGGCAAACAGTACGGTTGCTAGGCAGAGCAACGGTGGGCAACGATTCAGAACTTGCAGTGCTAACAGAATCGCTGTCAAGCCTAGGAGTAACGGTTCAAAGCTGGACAGTTGTTCTGGAGGGCAAGGAGAAGGCGAAGGATCCCGACGGCTAAAAAATCGATCGCGGAAGAGGGTCAGGCGGCTAAACATTCTGCAATAGTATGAGTAACAACCTCAGGGGCACTAATATGGGGAAAATGGCCCTGTGCATTGATATTGATTAATCGAGCGTTAGGAATATGCTGGGCCAAATATTCTCCGACTACCAGTGGCACAGCAATATCATTATTAGATTGCAGAATTGTAGTAGGTACTTTCAAGCGAGACAATTCAGCGCGGTGGTCGGACTGAAAGATCACCCGTGCCACAGCCTGAGCAATATCAGGGCGAATTGCCGCTAATGTATTGGCAAATTCAGTGGCCAGTTCGGGGCGATCGGGGTTACCCATTGCGATCGGCGCAAAACCGCTCACCCAGGCATAGTAATTGGAAGACATGGCTTCGTACAATGTATCCAAGTCAGATTGCTCGAACCCCCCGATGTAATTGGTGGCCGCATCATTGACATAGCGCGGAGAAGCGCCCACAAAAATCAGTTGGCTAAAGCGACTGGGATCCACCAAGGCCGCTAATAGGCTAACCATACCGCTAACCGAGTGCCCCACTAAAATCGCTTGCGATAGCTTTAATTCTGTGCATAGCTCCAGTAAATCTTCCGCATAGCTATATAGAGAGCTATATCGTCGGGGACTGTAGGCATCCATATCCGATTTTCCCGCCCCAACATGGTCAAACAAAACGATGCGGTAATCGGCTTGGAAGGCGGCAACCTGATGCCGCCAAGCGGTTTGATCGGAGCCAAACCCATGAGCAAAAATGATGGTTTTCTCTCCCTGTCCCAGTACCTCAACATGATTGCGCTGAACCACCCGACTCGACATAGATACTTGCATCGAAAAATTATTTCCCTAAGAAATAGAATAAATCAAACCCATCCCCGATCGCGGATTCCCCCTCTCATCCATCTTAGAGAGCAGTCTGACCGATCATAGGAATGCGAACTAAACTTAATCGCTGAGGTGCGATCGAGCGCATCGTTACAGTTGGTTCCGATGATGGTAAACATTAATTTCGTGAATGGGTTACTCAGTATTGACCTTGCTAATGGCATGTCAATTTGTTGTTATTCACTGAATCATCTCTAATAGTGAACACAATTCATGCAAGAAAGTGTTTTCAATCGTGATGAGACCAGGATGAACAGGTCAATAGATAGTTCAAGCAGGCTGAAATGTTGCGACAAAATCTCTCTAAAGTGATGAGGCAGTTCGATCGCACGATAGAGTTCTGCTAATCAAGCCATCCTTTATGCTCAGGGGCAGTATTTAATCGATGACACGATCAATCATGTTTGGGATGAACCAGTTTAGAACAACAGCTCTGCTAGGGCTACTGAGTGGTTTGATTGTTTTAGCCAGTTACTATCTCATTGGCAACGAGCAAGGGCTAATTTGGGGGGTCGTCTTTGCGGCGTTCACGTCATTTAGCTCTTGGTATTTTTCTGATCAAGCGGCATTGGCAGCCTATCGTGCCCAACCCTTGCAGCGGGAAGAGGCTCCGGAACTGTATGATTTGGTGGCTCAACTGAGCGATCGAGCTGAAATTCCGATGCCCAAGTTGTTCATTGTGCCAACGCAATCTCCGAATGCCTTTGCGACTGGCCGCGACCCAGATCATGCCTCGATCGCAGTCACATCTGGAATTTTGCAACTGTTATCTACTGAAGAATTAGCGGGGGTATTAGCCCACGAATTGACCCACGTTAAAAACCGAGATACGTTAACTCAAGCCGTTGCGGGCACGTTGGCTGGAGCGATTACCTTTGTCGGCCGTCTTCTCTCACTAGGAGCGCTGTATGGGCCGGTAACCTACGACAATCGCCGTAATCCAAATCCATTAGGACTATTGTTTTTAATTATTCTTGCACCCCTGTCTGCGACCCTAATTCAACTCGCGATTTCTCGCACTCGTGAGTATGCCGCCGATCAAGGTTCA
>DATNPU010000095.1:0-7423 GCA_036703105.1 Microcoleaceae cyanobacterium | reverse complement strand
CCCAATTAATTCAAGACTGCTCAGGACAATTACGGATAACAGAGCTTCTCCCTAGCCAGATCAGCTCACAACATTAGAAGTGTGGGCGGCCACTAAATCCTCGATCGTCATTTGCTCGTAAGGTTCAAACGGCTGATGAATCCAGGGATTATCGGCTAAGTGGCTAACGTAGTAGTCCGGCGCAATCACAGAACAGGCCTTATACCAAAGCACAGCTGACCGCACATCTTCCACTTGCGGGGTGTAATGCTGTTGCAGCCAAACCAGCGTTTCCTTTAAGGTCACCCCGGAGTCAACCAGATCATCGACGAGAAGTACCCGACTGCCCAGGGTTGGAGTCGTCATCGTGAGGGAGCGGGCGATCGTCAGCGAACCTCGTACCTGATTCCCGGTGCCGCTATAGGAGGATGTGGCCAAAATCGCTAATGGCACGTCATAGATCCGGGCCAAAATGTCTCCAACCCTTAACCCGCCTTTGGCCAGACACAGAACTTGATTGAATGTCCAGTTGGACTGATAGATCTGAACCGCTAGTTGTTCGATCGCGCGGTGATAGTCTGCCCAGGAAACGTAGAGATCGGACATAGAGATGGCCACAGGAATAATAAAGATTACTGATCAGCTTTGTCGGGCTGAAAGATGATGAAATGATACAACTGATGACCTGTCCTCTTGCATTGCCTTATGAATAATTCTGCGGCTCCTGCCCCCTCTGAATCGGCGATCGCCCAAAAGCTCAGTTTCAGTACTAAGCTCGCTTATGGCGCTGGTGACTTAGGGGCAGCGATTACAGCCAATATTCTGGCCGTATTTTTATTGATCTTTTTTACTAATGTGGCAGGGCTCAGTCCGGGCTTGGCAGGTAGCATTCTAATGATTGGTAAGATCTGGGATGCAATTAATGATCCGATCGTTGGCATCTTAAGCGATCGCACCAAACATCGCTGGGGGAGACGCTTGCCCTGGATGGTATGGGGGGCACTGCCATTCGGGATCTTCTTTTTTCTGCAATGGATCGTTCCCCGCTTTAGTACCGATCCGGGAAGCAACCAATGGGGACTGTTCTGGTATTACGTTGTGATCTCCATCATCTTCAATACGTTTTATACGATCGTCAACCTGCCCTACACCGCACTCACCCCAGAACTAACACAGGACTATGACGAACGCACCAGCCTCAACAGCTTTCGGTTTGCCTTTTCGATTAGTGGCAGCATTCTATCTCTAGTGATTGCCTTACAAATTTTTAATTGGATTAAAGACGATCGTATCCAGCAATATCTCTGGCTAGGTGGAGTGTGCGCTGTGTTATCCGTGATCCCAATTTACTGGTGTGTCTGGGGAATTCGGCATCGCGCCTTACAAACAGAACAGTACCGACGGGAAACTACCGCTAACGAGGAATCATTGCCTTACCTGCAACAACTAAAGATTGCCTTTAGTAATCGTCCCTTTGTCTATGTCATCGGGATATATCTTTGTTCCTGGTTGGCCGTTCAAAATACCGTCGCGGTGATTCCCTACTTTGTGAAAAATTGGATGGGTCTGACCGACCAGGACTTTACCCAAACTGTCATTGCTGTTCAGGTAACAGGGTTAGTTATGCTGTTTGTTTGGAGTGCGGTCAGTAAACGGGTCGGAAAAAAAGCCGTTTACTTTATGGGCATGACGATCTGGATTATTGCCGAAGTTGGCCTGTTCCTGCTGCAACCGGGTCAAATTGGCTTGATGTATGTCCTGGCGGTCATGGCAGGCTTTGGCGTATCTACGGCTTATCTAATTCCCTGGTCAATGATTCCAGATGTGATTGAACTCGACGAACTCCAAACTGGGCAACGTCGGGAAGGAATCTTCTATGGCTTCATGGTCCTACTGCAAAAAATTGCCCTAGCGATCGGGCTATTCTTGGTCGGGTTAGCTCTGCAAGGAGCCGGATTTATTGCCTCGGTCGCTGGTCAGCCAGAGCCTGTGCAACCGAACTCAGCCCTTTTCGCCATTCGCCTGATGATTGGGCCTGTTCCCACCATTGTGCTACTCATGGGGCTAGTGCTGGCTTATCTATATCCGATTACCCGGGAAGTTCATGCCGAAATTT
This sequence comes from Microcoleaceae cyanobacterium, assembly GCA_036703105.1. Taxonomy (GTDB): domain Bacteria; phylum Cyanobacteriota; class Cyanobacteriia; order Leptolyngbyales; family Leptolyngbyaceae; genus Pantanalinema. Next base: position 5,328 of record DATNPU010000095.1, on the reverse strand, counting down.
TGCTAAAACTCCGGGAACGACGGTTAGAAAGCCATTCCGAGCTGGGTGAGCATGAAGCATAAATGCCAACAGATCGACCACAAGCCAGATTAATGTCCTATGGTCGATCGCCCAGGTCTGTTATTCTCGATAATCTCCCCGAGCTGTCGTTTCGGGTTCCCGATAAACGGTGTGGTGAGTTCTGGGCTGTCGCAACAGATTAGCTAATCCAATTAAACCCAGCAAACCTAACCAGCCCCAATTATTGTGATCATCTCTGGTTTCCTGAAAAGGAGTGGTATCCAGAGTCGGAGCATTGGAGTTAGTTTGGGCGATCGCCGCTCCAGTCATTGGTAATGTCACCAAACTAACGGCGATCACACCAGCTCCTAAAAGTTTCTTAGCAGATTGAGTCAATTGCATAGATGAATCCTCGATTTAAATGGGAATGAAGTGTGAGGACAAAAACAGCGTCGGTACGGTGACACTCGGCTTAATCTACTTAACCAGAGCCAAATTTAGTAACGAGAACGAGTGCTGCTCACTTCATCGCGATCACGGTAATGCACGGTTGGTTCGTCCTTCTTCCGAGCCAGACCCGCTAAACCAATTAGCCCTAACAGCCCCAACCAGCCCCAATCAAAATCGCGATCGCCCGCCTGATTAGTAGTTGTGTCAGTGGTGCGATCGGTGGTTCCGGTTGTGGTATCCGTTTGGGCCGAAGCGGGCATCATCAGTGGCAGTGTGGTCAAGCCCAACGTCAATACAGTAGCCCCAGCAAATTTAGATAATGCAGTGAGTCGCATGAACAAGCCTCCAGTGTGTTTTACGAATTAATAGTCGGGTTGCAATCCACTTAATTCACTTGCAGCGGCGCAACGCATCACACCATCAACTTATCCAGTTCTTCCTAGACTCGAATCGCCCCATAGCTAGAAAGCAGCAGGGTGAGGTTCTGCCGCTAAAGGCGTAGAAATTAGCCAATGAAAAAAGGGGCACAGTTTGCCCCCTACAAAGTCCAGCTGGTTATAATGTCCGGGGATCAGGATGCTACGGCACGATCGCGGATTCGGCAGCTTCCCCAACATCGACGGGATCCGAGAGCGGTTTTTGCGGTAAGGGTGCCGCAGGACACAAATCAGCTAAAGCACAACGATCGCATTGAGGATTACGGGCCATACAGGTCGATCGGCCATGATAAATCAACCGAATGGACCAGTTTTCCCAATCCGGTTGCGGCAGTAATTTGATTAAATCTCGCTCAATTCGGATGGGATCAGTATGGGTCGTGAGTCCTAGCCGATAACTAAGCCGCTTCACATGCGTATCAACGGTAACTCCCATGTGCAGATCAAAGGCATTCGCCAGCACCACATTAGCTGTCTTCCGAGCTACCCCCGGCAGCCTGAGCAGATCTTCCATTAGTTGGGGCACTTCGCCACCAAACTGCTCCATGATCATGCGACAGGCACCTTGGATGTTCTTGGCCTTATTCCGATAAAAGCCCGTCGATCGCACTAGGGTTTCCAGTTCGCTCAGTTCTGCTCCAGCGAGAGCCGCTGCATCCGGAAACCGCCGGAACAACTCGGGAGTCACCATATTCACGCGCTCATCGGTACATTGAGCCGAGAGAATGGTGGCCACTAAGAGTTGGACTGGAGTTTTGTAGTTCAGCGTACAGGTTGCATCTGGGTAGAGTGCTGTCAGGCGATGCAAAATTTCGATCGCCCGCTGCTTTTTCCCAGACAGTTTTCGAGTAATGCTCACTGTTGAATCAAATTAGCTGTATCGCGAAGAATTAAGAAAATCCCCAACCCCAGCAGTAGCATCAATCCAGTTTGCATCACACCATCCTGAATTTTGCTCGGTAGAGGCTTGCCTCGTAGCCCTTCGATTAATAGAAATGCCAGATGGCCACCATCTAAGGCGGGTAGAGGCAGAATATTGATCACTGCGAGGTTAACGCTGATCAAGGCCGCGAAATAGAACAGATTAGCCGCATCCGACTGCGCAATTTTAGCTCCTGCCGCGACGATCGCCACCGGGCCTGCGACCTGGCTAGAAGTTTGGCTAAACTTTTGAATCAGTTGCGCAAAACCTTCCAGCGTATCGTTGACAATCTTTTGGAACTCATCGGCGGCCTGCCCAAATACAGCCAGCCCTGACACCCGTTGTCGCACCAAGCCACCATTGGGCGCCAGACCTGCTCCAATTCGACCTTGCCCATTTTCATCCCGAGGCGTCACGGTTAGGGGAAGTACCTGTTCACCCCGTTTCACCCGAAGCTGAATTGGCGCATTGGGACTCGTCTCAATCAGCTTTCTTAAGACGCCTTCCTCGCGTAGCGATCGGCCAAACTCCTGCCCGTTGACGGACAGAATCACATCGCCAGGCTGAATCCCCGTTTGAATGGCAGCAGCAGGTTTAATGCTCAGATCCACATTCTGAGTCGTGGCTGGCACTGTTAGTTCAACTAGCTTTGGCTGATCGGCATCTGGAGCTTTGCGTTCTACAAACAGCTTCACAGGCTGTTCTGCCGCCGGTTTTACCGATAGCTGCACTGCATTCGTTTGCGGATTAAATTGATAGTCCAGCTTGGAATTGATATAAAGTCGATCGCCAGCCTGTAAACCAACTTGAGTAGCGGCGGGAGATACCGAGGTAATCTCTGTCACAACTTGCGGAACCATCACACCTGGCTGACCCGCTTCCAATGTGCCGACAGTCCCTAACTGCACTACTAACACAAGGTAGGCAAAGATCAGGTTTGCAATTACGCCAGCGCTAATGACGATCGCGCGATCAAGAATCGGCCGATTTTTCAACAGATTGGGGTCATCTGGCGGAATCTGGCTATCGGGATCATCATCGGGAAAGCCCACATAGCCACCGAGGGGAAAGGCTCGAATTGCATATTCTGTTTCCGGCCCTTTGTAGCTCCATAACACCGGCCCAAAGCCAATCGAAAAGCGGTTGGCATAAATACCCTGGGCACGGGCGGCAATAAAGTGCCCCAGTTCATGAACCACGATGAGAATCGCCAGAATCGCGATCGCTGCCAAGACTGACATACCGTTCAGTTAACCTTATGTTACACGTTCCCCTATTCTAAAGGGTTTCTGAGAACTCCGTCTCGGCAGCAAGAGAGACTCGGGCGATCGGGGGATCAATTATTTGGGGCTTACAACACCTCACGTTTCAGGTAAGGTTGCAAGGCTTCCGGCAAACGCACACTGCCATCGGGTTGCTGATAGTTTTCTAACACCGCGGCCATGGTGCGACCAACCGCTAATCCCGATCCGTTCAAGGTATGGACAAACTGAGTGCCTTTTTGTCCAGGTTCCTTAAACCGAATATTGCCGCGACGAGCTTGGAAATCACCGAAATTGGAGCAACTGGAAATTTCCCGATAGGTTCCGGCAGACGGTAACCAAACTTCTAGGTCATAACACTTGGCAGCTCCAAAGCCCAAATCCCCTGTACAAAGTTCAATCACTCGATAGGGCAACTGCAAGGCTTGCAGAATCGCTTCGGCATTCTGGACCAATTTTTCATGTTCGGCCTCGGACTGACTGGGATGCACCAATTTCACTAATTCCACTTTATTAAATTGATGCAAGCGGATTAAGCCCCGAGTATCCCGTCCATAGCTGCCAGCTTCCCGCCGGAAACAGGGCGTGTAGGCACAGTGGTGAATGGGTAGCTCCTCAGCAGAGATAATTTCGTCCCGATACAGATTCGTGACTGGGACTTCTGCTGTCGGTGCTAACCACAAATCATCGTCGCTACATTTGAAGCTTTCTTCAGCAAATTTAGGCAGTTGTCCCGTCGCTGTGAGGGATTGAGTATTAATCAAAACTGGCGGCAGAATCTCGACATAACCGGCGGCAATCTGGCGATCGAGCATGAATTGAATTAATGCCCGTTCTAAGGCGGCTCCAGCTCCAATTAAGGTAACAAAGCGGCTTTGAGCAATCTTAGTGGCCCGTTCAGTGTTTAGAATCCCCAGCTTTTCGCCAATTTCCCAGTGGGGCAGCAGTCCATCCGCCGTTGGCTTATATTCATCCCCCCAGCGCCGCACTTCCACGTTCTCGGTTTCATCTTTGCCGATCGGGGTCGATTCGCTGGGCAAGTTCGGCAACGTTAGAACAAAGGCTTCGATTTGTGCCTTCAGCTCTTTTTCCTGCGGCTCTAGTTGGCTTAATTGGGCTTTAAGCTGGTTGCCTTCATCTTTCAAGGTTTGGATTTCTGGATCATTGGGCTTGCCGCCAGACTTCATCTTTTGCCCAACCAGCTTGCCAATTTCATTACTGCGCGCCTGGAGCTGCGATCGGGTCTTTTCTAATTCCCGTTGTTGCTGATCCAGTTGCACGATCGCACTCAGGTCATAGTTGCCGTTGCGACGGTTCAGCCGCTCTTGCACAACTTCTGGATTCTCACGAATTTGCTTCAGGTCAAGCACAGGCTTCTCTCACCAATATCTCTCAAATATCCCAACGGGTCTGGATTTTTCCCATACATCAGGATACACCTTCGACAGACGACCCGCCGTTTCGCGGCGACTATCATTCTCTGCCTCACAATGAATTAGCCGTAAAGTGCAATCGCTCTATGCCCCGTCTGTTAATCCTGATTGGTTTACCCGGTAGTGGCAAATCATCTCTTGCCAAAAAGTTAGTTCAAGTTTGTCCCAATCGTCGCTTAATTTCAACGGATGCGATTCGATCGCAGTTATTTGGAGATGAGGCCATTCAAGGTTCGTGGCTGAAGGTTTGGGCGGAAGTGGGACGACAGTTTCGAGAAGCGGTCCAGCAGATCGCTGTAGGAGAATTACAGGGGGCAATTTACGATGCTACGAATGTCGTCCGGAAGCAACGACGGCAGGCGATCGCTCTCGCTCAAGTATCAGGATTTACTCACATCACCGGACTTTGGTTAGAGGTCCCACTCTCCATTTGTTTGCAGCGGAATGCTGAGCGCGATCGTCAGGTTCCCGAAGCGATCATGTACCAAATGCATCGTCGCCTGATGGGAGCACCACCGAATATTGCGGATGGGTTTCATTGCCTGATCACGCTTGAGCATTTTTAGCATGGATAGGGAGTTGTCAAGAGGGGATGGGGAAGATGAGGGAGATGAGGGAGATGAGGGAGAGAAGGAGACGTTAATTGGCTTTAGCGAATTATTGCTAATTGTTCACGATTAACGGCTGAAATTCGGATATTGCTCCTTCCAACCGTACTTGGTGCGACTAGAATTTTTGTTAGTCTGGGGTCAAAGGTATGACTATAGATAAAGTGTTACAGGAGAGGGGTTGATGGCTGCGACTGACTTCAAAGACTACTATTC
>DATNPU010000093.1:0-3432 GCA_036703105.1 Microcoleaceae cyanobacterium | reverse complement strand
CGGCAATCCGGCGGATTTTGCGATGGGTGACTTTACTGGAGGTCAAGGTTGCTACGATGCCATTGGCAAATCCCAGGGTTGCCGTCACGTAGTCAAGATACCCTGAGCCGTGAGCGCGGCTACCACTAGCCGTTAGTTTGGCGACGGGAGCAGCGGCCAGTTCTAGCAATAGGTCAATGTCGTGGATCATCAGATCCAGGACTACCGAGACATCATTCGCCCGATCGGAATAGGGACTCATCCGATGGGCTTCTAAGGCCAGCAGTTCTTCGGTTTTGAGAACTTTGCTCAGTTCTTGGAAGGCCGGATTGAAGCGTTCAATATGTCCGACTTGCAAAATACATTGGGACTCTGCTGCTGCATTGACTAGAGATTCTGCTTCAGCGATACTCGCCGCGATCGGTTTTTCGATTAAGACATGCACTCCTGCCTGCAAACAGGTCATGCCAACAGCATGGTGTAAGCGTGTGGGAACAGCAACACAGACGGCATCTACATGAGTTAATAAATCCCGGTAATCTTCAAAAAATCGGACTCGATATTTACTCGCCGTATCAATGCCACGTTCTGCGTTAACGTCGGAAACTCCAACCAACTCCACATCCTTAAGTAAGCTAAGAACGCGAGTATGATGTTGCCCCATGTTGCCGACACCGATCACCCCAACCCGGATTGGTTCTGGATGATTGCGTTGTAGATGCGGGCCGGATAAATGCGCGTTAGAATAGCCTGCTGACAAGCTGTCTTGCACTCCTGTATCTCCTCCACCACCGAGAATTGGGCTACTGAGCCGTCATGCGCCACTTGAGCCATCCAGATAGTAGCACAGTCGCTCTATTTGTGAAGAATTTCAAAGTTATGGTTGAGTTCCCGAACCGACGTAAATTTTGCTCAACCTTTGCAGTTTTTGAACATTCTGGGTTTTAGGATTCATGAATGCTAGAACGTTAGGGAATCCTGATCGTAACGAACCGACAGCAATTATTTATCTCTGTGAGCAATCTTACAGACCTTGTGATTTGTGATGAAATGCTTTTGGCAACATCGGCATCCCGACCTTCGACGCACGGGCGGAGCGATCGCCTTGGCCATTGTACTGGCAATTAGCGGTTTAGCTCTAAAACCGGCTTCGTTCTTAAATGCTGGCGTCTCTGAATCTCCAACTGGTAACAAACAGGCCAAATCCCAGGCCACCGCAACGGCAAGAAGTAAACATCGCGACCAACAGACCCGCCAAATTCGACCAGAGAACTTTGATCTACAGCGGTTTCCGGTCACGAACCAAACGGAATCCCATTGGCGCAATATTCTCTGGACAACGGCAGTAGTAGAACCGCAGGAACCCTTTGTGGCAGATAGCCTGACGCAAATCCTGAGCCTGATGACCCAACCAGGACTGTCTGACTCACAAATGCGCACGATCGATATGGCGGTTAAGGTGGGGACGCAACTTTATCTGGTCGATCGCTCGTTATATGCCGGAATCAAACAACGGTTTCTGCAAGCAGTTCAACAAAGTAGTGATGCCGAGTGGGTTGCGGTGTCTCTATCCAGTTTGGCTAAATTTAATCTGGCTAATGATGAATTACAACGCCTGATTACCCAGGTCAAACAGCGGTTTCCCAGATGGTCTAGTAATGTCTATTTGCAAACCACCTTACAGGATCTACAAGCCTCGTTGCAGGCGCCTGACTTGCCACCGTTAGCTGATCTGCTGAATTGGACGATCGCTCCCAAGCAACTCCATGCCTATGCGATTTGTCGTTCCGATCGTGATGTGTTGTGTCGCTTGATTGTCAAAGATCGGAATGGGGAGTTTCTCCGCCAGGGAGATCAACTCTGGTCAGTGCCTTTGTTACTGAGATCCATCCATAATCTGAGCTGGAATTTTGTCCGGGGCCAAACTCCTCAAGGCATTTACCGCATTGAAGGCTCCGTCCCGCAACCTGATGATGAATTCTTCCGCGCCTACGGCCAATTTTCCCTGGTTAACCTTTATGTGCCATTTGAGGCCGGAGCGAAGCAGTTTTTCCCGGGCCGATCGGGAAGCTTTGCCGGTAGCTTAACAGACTACCTGGGATTGTTTCCTCCCTCTTGGCGAAACTATTGGGCGATTCAACAGAGCTATTGGGCGGGAAAAATCGGGCGTGGTTTATTCCGCATTCATGGCACTGGGGACTCCCCAGATTTCTTCAGTCGTAAAAACAAAAATCCTGATAGTTTGAACTGGAATCCCACGATCGGGTGCCTCTCGGCCCTAGAACTGTATAACGAACAGGGGCAACTCTTGGAAGCCGACATGCCCAAGATTTTGCAGGCGTTTGAAATGGTGGGTGGCAAAAACTATGCTGGATATTTAGTGGTGGTGGATGTTCCGGGGGATGTCAAAACCCCGATCGCGCTGCATGAGATTGAGAAAATCGTGTTTCCGGAGCAAGCGGCAGCGGGCCGTAAGAATAAAGCGAAATCCCAGAAGCTAGGAAAATCTCATAAACCAGCTAAGTCGGCTAAAACTGTGAGGTCAGCCGGTGACACCGCTAAAACACAGGCTGCATCGGCTCGAGCAACGGCTTCTCTGGTCGTACAGTTAGATCCGGTGGCGACGTTGCCTAACTCCGAACCCGCTCCTGTCGATACTCCAGCTCCTGAATCACAAGCATCGGATTTGAGTCCGATTCCGATCGCGTATTAAGGAATACTGATCGCATTGCTCTAAGCCTGACGGAGATGCGAATTGTGAGTTGTCTTAACTCATGATTCATCGGGGCTTGATCACGCTTTCCCTTGTTTCCTGCATCCCCTTAGCTGATAATGCAAGTCTTCCTTGCTGCGATCGAGAGTAACTGAATTTGTGACTGCACCCGTTAGTATGTCTCCAAGTGGCTTGCCTTTATGGTTGGATTGGTCACTGCGGTTAGCACTGGCCACCTTAATCGGGGCAATGATCGGTTGGAATCGAGAAAGAACTGGCAAAGCTGCCGGATTGCGTACCCATATGTTAGTCAGTTTAGGCTCAGCCCTATTTATTTTGATGCCTTTAGCTGTTTATCCAGAACATTCGATCGATGCCTTAAGTCGCACGATTCAGGGGGTGGCTACAGGGGTGGGCTTCCTAGGGGCGGGGGAAATTGTCCATCAATCTCTCCCCACATCAGGGAAAGCCAAAGTTAAAGGGCTAACGTCAGCTGCTGCAATTTGGGTGACGGCTGCCTTGGGGACCACAGCCGCCTGTGGAGTTTGGCAGTTAAGTTTAGTGGGTACCGTAATTACCATGCTGACCTTAACGGTCGTGAGACGTGTTGGACAACTTGCCCAGAGTTCCCGTGATGATGAAGGATAAAAAAGTCAGGAGTGCGATCGGTTTGCCAGGATCAGCCAATACACAGTAATTTAAGGTGTCTACCTCAGTACTGTTCAGCTATTTTGCTCCTG
>DATNPU010000091.1:0-3797 GCA_036703105.1 Microcoleaceae cyanobacterium | reverse complement strand
CCCAGTAGAGGTAGCTACAATGGTCCCAGAGTGATCGAGGATAAAGGCTTGACCCGATGGGGAAAAATTGAGTTGGGTGAGAAAGCGATTAATTTTACGAGTTTGGACACGTCCAGTATGCTTACTAGAATCAATAGGTTGAGGAGCCAGCAAGTTCTGATCCAGTCGATCGCTGACTCGCTGGGCAACCGCTGCTAATAAATGGTTAGCTAAATTCCCAACAACCTGTTGACCGCTGTAATACGACAGATAACCCACCAGGCTAACAGCCCCAACGATTTGCACCACAAAGGGAACAACTAATACCCAATGTAGGGAAACTTTTGGCAGGGAGTGCTGGGAAGACATAAAAGTGGCTGAACAATCAAAGCTGTATTGAGAGAATAATTGAAGATAGGTAAATTATTTTTACCTTTAAACCCGTTCAGTCATCTCGGTAATCAGCGTGGTCAGCGTAATTCATTAGGTGTTAGATGCCGCCAACGCTCAATCCGGCTAATCACTCGTGTGACTAATTCTGGGCCGACGATCGGCTTACTAATCAAGTCATCGGCACCTGCCTCAAATACCTGTTGCATATATTCAAGGTTGGTATGAGCAGTCACAATGAGAATAGGTAAGTTACTATATCTCGCATCCTGGCGCACCACCCGACACAACTCAATGCCATTGAACATTGGCATTTCTACATCTAGCAACAGTAGATCAGGATCAGTTTTAATTAGGACATCCCAGAACTGTTCTGGCTCTGATAGACAGGTCACTTGCAATCCCCAAGGCTGTAGCAGTTTAGTCACGATCGAGTGCATCATGCGATCGTCATCAACAAGTAGCACTCTAGCTTGTAAGGCCGTCGGCTGAGGCAGCAATTGCACAACTTGCTTAAAAATTTCCCGAGGGGCTGTAGATTTGGTGACATAACGAGTGCTGCCTAAACGCGAGGCGGCCACCCGATTGACTAGATTATCCTGGTCTGCCAGAGCTACCACAGGAACCGCAGGAAATTGCTGCTTTAAGTTTCGCAGTAAGTCCAGCCCAGCTTCGTCAGGCACGGCAGCTTTTAGCTCCAATAGGATGACAGTCGGCGTCTCCTGGATTAATTGCTGTTTCACGATCGCCCCTGGAATTGACTCCACCCGTAACGACCAATTGGCGGCTTCCTGGTGCAGTGCTCCGGCTAAGGCATCATCGTCACTGATTACCAACAGCAAGGGCGCAAGCACAGATGAGCTAGTAAATTGGGGAACTGGGTCTGAGGTAGGACGACGATCAGACAAGGTTGGTTCGGCCACAGCTTGTCTTAGGTCGGCAAGTAATTGTGCCAGTTGGAGACTATGGTGTTCCTCCAGAGCAGAGTCTCCCAACAATATATGTTCGATCGCCCGAGCTAGCTCTGATGCTTGCGTATACCCATACATGCCCAAGCTACCCGCTAACCGATGGGCTTCTTCTTGGGCCGTTTGGCGCTGCGATCGACTCAGTGCCCCAGAACCGACTGTTCGAATGGCCTCCTCTAGCCGCAACAGTCGCTGATCTAAGGACGCACGAAACCGTTCTGCCAACTGCGCAAATAAGTCATCGGCGGCCTCTAGAGTCTCCTGTACGGTTTCCTGATTGGCCTGGCTATCGTTAACTTCTGGCGTAATCCTCTCTTCCTGATTGGCCTCTTCTCTCCGCTTCCCGCTGTTGGCTCTTTGGGCTAGTTCGCCTTGGTCATTACCTGATGGATCGATCGGCGGTACTCTTAACCGATATCCCAAGCCATATAAGGTTTCGATTAAATTTTCGGACATACCTGCACTGGTCAAGCGGCGTCGCAAATCCTTAATCAGATTGGTTACGGCGTTTTCTGTAGGAAAATCATCTGCTGACCACAGGTGATCCAAGATGGCACTGCGGCTAAACACACGCTGAGGATGGCGCAGAAACAGTTCTAACAAGTTATATTCTTTGGAGCGGAGGGTAACAGCTTGATTTTGATAAGTTACCTTAGCGGAAACTGGATCGAGACGTAAGGCGCCCCAAGTTAGCACTGTTGAAGATACCTCACTGCCCCGTCGTAGCAAGGCCCGGATGCGAGCTAAGAGTTGGGAAGGTTCGCAGGGTTTAGCCACATAGTCATCAGCTCCGGCATCCAATCCGGCGACCATATCGGTGTTAGAGCCTTTGGCAGTCAGGATCAAAATGGGAGTATTGTTTCCCTGCGATCGCAGGCGATGGCAGAGCGTGACTCCATCCAGCTTGGGCAGTTCTACATCTAGGAGGATTAAGTCATAGTTCCACAAGGTTGCCAGATCAAAACCCGTCTGACCATCGGTGGCTACATCAACGGTATAGCGATCGGCCGTCAAGATCGCTGAAAGCAGCTCAACAGTGGACGGATCATCTTCAACCAACAGGATCTTCATGAAGGGGGCATCCTTCGCTCAACGCTCACCTTTAAAGCGTAGCTGAAATGTTCTTAAGGATTGTGAACTAAATCACGCTGATCATTACCATCCTGAGGCAAAACCAGCTGTTATCGCCGCTCAGCGGTGAGGAATTTAGAACATCATGGGACTATTGATAGTCAAATAGCCAGGTAAGGTTTGAGCCGAACATTGCCTTAATCATTAGCCCATTCTTCTGATGGCACTAGGTCACCGATGCGATCGCGCAGCAAAAAGTCATGTTCAGCCAACGCTTGTTCCATCGTGTTCCATTCTCTGGCCGGAATATATTTTCCTAGGGTATAGATGGGTTGTTGCCGGCTCACAATGCCTCGTTGTAAGAGGTTGCGCGCTTCATCTTGGATAATCGCGAGGGAATATTGAAGAGGCACAACAGTTTACCTCCAATGCGGCTCCTAAATGACTTGGAGCAATCTATTTTATACAGTTTGAACGTGTAGTTAAGTCAGAACAGATTTTCTTTTAATCAGAGATTGAAAAAGTTGATTGTTTGTAGCAAACCGTAAGATCCTCCTAAAGTTCTCCATTGCTGTATGTACTGATACAGTCTTGGAGCTACCCGAAGAGATTGCATGTTTTCGGCTGAATCTCTCGCGGCTAGGAAGACTTCAGTGAGGATTACGGATCTAGCCACAAATACAGGAACGAGTATCCAGATCGAACCGATAGCCATGCGGCAGAATATGTAGTTTTACTCCACACAACGCCAATGGTTCATCTTTCAGTAATTCATCAACGTTATTGTGAGTTAGATTAGCTACATCAACGATCGTGACAGAACTTTCGCCAATAATTTCGATTTCAGAACCGTTAACGACGATCGCAGTATTTTCATCAATGCCAAATCCTAGCACCACAGGTTGTTGAGCGACCGCAGACAGCAATCGTCCTAAACGCCCCCGTTGGGCAAAATGTTGGTCAATTACCACACCTGGGAGAAACCCCATACCTCGATCCATCTTCACAGTTTCTGGACGTGGATTGGTTTCCGACTCACCTTCCACAATCATCATGTCGGGCATCATAGCAGCGCCAGCACTGGTTCCGGCAATCACCACACCGGAGGCAAACCGGTCATGCAACGCCGCATCTAGCTTGGTGTCTTTTAATAATTCAGTAATCCGAGCTTGGTTGCCACCAGTAAAGAAGATTCCTGTCGCATCAGCAATCACTTCTAAGGCTTTAGGTCCATCAGCATCCTCGCGGCGATCGGTATCCACAACGCGCACACTTTCTACACCAAGACGTTCAAACACATTCATATACTGAGCGCCGACCTCTCCAGGTAATCCTGTGGCAACGGTCATCACAGCAATCCGAGCTTGCAGCCCTCCAGCCCGCCGCACA
>DATNPU010000080.1:0-10821 GCA_036703105.1 Microcoleaceae cyanobacterium | reverse complement strand
TGGCCTTAGAGCACAGCAAAGTAGAGTTAGAAGATCGAGTTGAGGAACGCACCGCCGAACTGAAGACGACGTTAGCAGAATTACAGCGAACTCAATCTCAGGTGATTCAAAGCGAAAAAATGTCGAGTTTGGGACAGTTGGTAGCGGGAGTGGCCCATGAAATTAATAATCCAGTGAACTTTATCCACGGCAATCTGGTACATGTGCAAGAGTATACCGACGATTTATTAGCCTTTGTGCAGTTATATCAACAGCATCATCCTGATCCGGCCACTGCAATTCAAACGATGGCCGAGGAAATCGACTTGGAGTTTTTGCAAGCAGATCTGCCCAAAATTTTGGCCTCAATGGAACTGGGCACCGATCGCATCCGCCAAATTGTCTTATCGTTACGCAACTTTTCCCGCATGGACGAAGCTGAATTTAAAGCAGTGGATATTCATGATGGAATTGATAGTACTTTACTAATTCTGCATCACCGACTTAAAGCCAGACCGGAACGACCAGAAATTAAAGTGGTGAAAAACTATGCTCCACTGCCACTGGTAGAATGCTATGCCGGACAACTCAACCAAGTGTTTATGAATATCTTGGTAAATGCGATCGATGCGATCGAAGAACATAATGCTAAGCAAACGTATCAAGAACTGCAAGCCCACCCCAGTTGCATTACCATTCGCACCGCTATTGTGGATGATGCCTGGGTAGAAGTGGCGATCGCAGATAACGGCGGTGGCATTCCTGAAGCACTTCAACAACGGATTTTTGATCCGTTCTTTACCACCAAAGCCTTAGGAAAAGGCACTGGTATGGGCATGTCAATCAGCTACCAGATTATTGTCGAAAAGCATGGCGGCAAACTAGAGTGCTACTCTACTCCGGGAGCAGGAACTGAGTTTCGGATTCAGATTCCGCTTCAGCAACTCGATCGTCACAGCAGTTAATGGATTGTAATTCCTGAGTTGGCGATCGATGCTGCAACAACCTCACCGATGATGGCGCTATGGTGATAATCCAGTTGCTTCAAAGCGGTTAAACAGTCAGTGGCTCGATCGGCAGGAATAGAGGCCAGCAGACCACCAGACGTTTGCGGATCAAATAGCAGGGGAAATTTGGGGAATGTCTGAACTGAGGTTAGATTGGCGATCGCGGCGCTAGCTTGCAAATTTTGGGATTGCAGTGAACTGCTAATCCCTCGTTGGATCGTCTCCAATGCCCCTGCCAAAACGGGCACAGCTTCTAACTGTAACTGCACAGCAACCTTAGAAGCCCGGATCATCTCGACTAAATGTCCTAATAACCCAAATCCGGTGACATCAGTGCAGGCTGTAGCTTGGTGCTGGATTAAACATTGGGCGGCAGCTTGATTCGATTGCAACATCGATAGAATAGCCTGATCAATCCAGAGCCCCTTAGCCTGCTGTTGCATCTGAGCCGCCAATAAGGTCCCGGTTCCTAAGGCTTTAGTGAGGATAAGTACCTGTCCTGGTAATAGTCCGCCTTTGCGCAAAATTCCTTCTGGAGCCACCCAACCATTACAGGAGAGGCCAAAGGCTAATTCTGAACCTTCGATCGTATGTCCACCAATCAGCGTCGTCTGGGTTTGTTGCAGTACCAGCATCGCTCCTGATAGCAGTTGATACAACGTTTCCTCGACCTTTGCTTCTGTGCCATAGGGAATGGTGGCGATCGCTAAGGCACTATGCGGAGTCGCTCCCATCGCGAATAAATCACTTAACGCATGGTTGGCACCAATCTGCCCAAACACAAATGGGTCGTTGATGAAAGTGGTGAAGTAATCGATCGTCTGCGCCATCAACTTTCCCGCTGGGATTTGAATCACCGCCGCATCATCTGGGGCATCCAGCCCAATCAAAATATCTGCCTGACTACTAGGTGGTTGGGTCTGCTGAACTCGGGTTAACACTCGTTCTAACACTGTACTACCGACTTTGGCACCGCAGCCAGCACAACGCATGGGGGAGATGGGCAATAGGGGAGATGAAGAGGATGGGGTAGAGGGATGGCTAACTTTTGGGGACATGGTGGGCAGGTGGGTGAACCGTTGCATGAAGCGACGATCGATCCAGTCTTTCCAGCGCCACAATAAAGGAGATTCCCAGGCGAGGCTGCCGCGTGACGCGATCGCAGAACCATTCCCTGTACCAATTAAGTGAAGAAATTGCTTTTGAGGATGAAAGGGACGGAGGGCTTGGTGTTGTAGTGCTCGTTGCAAATTCTGGAATAGCGGTTTGCCTTGACGAACGGCAAATACTCCGGCTTTGGGACGGGGATGATTGATCATCGTGGCGACATCTCCTACCGCAAACACTTGAGGATGGGACAGAGATTGCAGGTTATCGTTGACTAGAATAAATCCATGCTGATCCACAGCTAAACCCGCTTTAGCTAACCACTCTGGAGCCGTCGCTTGCGTCACCCAAATTACATAATCACAGGCGATCGTCAGTCCAGATTCACACTCAAGTTGGTGATCGCATACATCAGTCACCTGTTGTTGGAGATGGTAATGAATTCCTCGATCGTCAAATAATTGACGAATTCGATTGCGTACCCAACGAGGATGTCCAGGCAATAGATCAGCATCACGCTGAAATAAATGTAAGGTTAAATGGGATCGCGGTTGTCCAGCCGCTTGGAGAATTTGATGCAAATGATGTTGGATGTTGAAGGCTAATTCAACGCCACCTGCACCACCTCCGACGATCGCAATACAAATTGGTTGGGTAGGCTGTTGCTGAACTTGGGTGACTAATTGATCCCAGTTCTCCAGAAAGCGACGAATGGGTTTAGCCGGTAACACCCAATCTAGCGCTGTCAGGTCAGCCGCAATCGCCGGGGTACTGCCCGTGTCGATCGACACAATATCAAAGGCCACTGGAGGACGAGCGGCACAGAAGACCCGATTATTCTCTAAATCTAACTCGATCGCTTGATCAATATATAATTGGGCTCCAGCAAATTGGGCTAACTGCCGCAAATCAATATGGCAGTCGTCGTAACTATATAATCCGGCTACATGTCCCGGTAACATGCCTGAGTAAGGAGTATTCGACGCTTCTGTAATCAATGTCACCCGAACTCCAGGCAGCGGATTCATGCCTAACTGGCGTAACGCGATGGCATGAGCATGCCCTCCACCAATGAAGACTAGGTCTTGTAGCACAGGTTGTATCTGGGTTTTCATGCCGCAAACAACAGGATAACGCTTGAGTTATCAATAGTTGAATGTCACTGAAATAACAATCTGAACTGCCCCCCCAACCCCCAATTCTGAGGGAGCCGAACCTCAAAGTCCCCCAATTTTGGGGGATTTAGGGGGCGACCAGAGTAAAGCGTGTCCTTAAGTCAGTGCCATTCATCAATAGTTAACTTCTATTATCCCTTGCTTGTTCCAACGCCAACCAACTCTGGTTTAGGATCAGTCTAAGGCTGGGAACAGGGTTGATCCAATCGGCAGGAATAGTCTGACCACGGCTCAGACCACCGATCGCCAACAACTAATGGCTGAGATGACTGTTCTGTTGAGCTAGCATAGGTCTTTAAAGCGGCTCGAATATTGGGGATGCTAATACCCTGCACATAGGCCACTAGAATCGCAGCTAACGTCTCTCCAATCAGAACGGGTGTCAACCCATTCAGGGTAACGGGTACATGGCTGGCATGTTCTACCCGCATGATCCGAACACCATCAATGATTGAGAGATAGCCATCTTCATACACAGCGACTACTCCACCCTGGCGAATATGCTCCCAAATCACCGGATTAAAAGCATTCATCGAAAAGTAAGCAATTCTGGCATTGGCTCGTTGGGCCATCGTCACGATCGCTGGTTCATCAGCATTTAACACCACATAGCCCTGCGGCAGAGTTGCTTCTACCACGACACCCTCAACGTGCAGTAAGTCAGCTGGCGTATTCACAAACCCTAAAGGAGTTTGCGGGATGTCTAAGATGGCACTGACGTTAACCTGATCAGCCATCAGGCCCGATCGCAAAATATCGCTGGTAGAAGTTTCTAAAATCGCGACATCGATCGCTGATGCAGATTGCTCTTGCACAGGACAGGCCAAGCGATGACACGATCGGGTCAGAACAGTATGGACATCAGTTTGGGCTGAAGTGGTATAGCGAACTACACGCCCAAGGTAATGGAACAGATGAGTCAGCAAACGGGCAGTAGTTGTTCGATCGTGCTTACTCATCACGGCGATCGTCGGTATCGTCGCGGCGGCTGAATGATTCGTTCTTCGATCTGCTGGCCGGGATTCTGTGCCAATCCGGCGTAAATCCACTAAATCCTGTTCGAGATCCGGAGCGGGATATTTGCCGCGATCGTATAGACTTTGCACAATATCAACCGCTGCTCTCACTGCAAACCGTCCGGCCCGTTCATCCTGGTATTCTACGGCAACTCGGTAAACACCCGCGATCGCAGCGGCACAGGTCTGACTGAATTGCACTGACATTCCAGCTAAGATCTGTAACTCCAGGGCCACATGCTCTACAATTTCTGCCATTGAAATGCCAGTGCGGACTCGTGCTAGGAAATTCTCAGGGTATCCTACTGCACCTCCATGAGCGGCTAAACCTGGTAGGAGTTGGACTAAGGCCACAGCAAAGCCAGACACTTCGTTGGTCAATACAGTATCCAGTTCCTCTAAATCCAGGCGTAGTTCGATCAAACGGTGAGAATAAATGCTCCAGTAATTCGGGCCTTTTAGGGTTTGTAGTTTGAGAATCTTCATGACTCAGGACTCCGATACAGTAGGGGGGCAAACAACTGATTCAGTTATCCTTAGCATCGGAGATTTTTGAGGATTTGCCGTCCTACCAGTGATTCAATGGTTTAGGTGAATCTATTTCCCCCAACTGGGTGAGGGAATGACTAAGGTGGGGGAGGCGAGAACGAGAGGAAAGGTGAGGAGAACAAGGAAACCATTAATAGTAAAAATTAATCATTGCTGCTTGTTGATTGTTAACTAACTAGTGAGTCCGAATGAACGTAAATCCGATGTACTTAGCACTAACAACTAACCACCAGGGAGATATGTCCCAGCTAGTAACGGTGCTGATCATTCTATTGCTGGTAGCGACTGGAGTAGCCTTGTTATCTCGCTGGTTACGAGTCCCGTATGTCACAGGATTGGTTGTGGCTGGACTCGCGATCGCGGCGTTTCTGCCTCGACGGATTGGGCTAGACTCGTCGCTGATTATTAATCTGTTTCTACCCATTCTGCTATTTGAGGCAGCAATTAATACCGATATCAGCCGATTACGCAGCACAGTCAAACCGATCGCGCTACTGGCTGGCCCTGGGGTGGTCATCGCTTCGGGAGTCACGGCCACCGTATTAAAATTTGGCTTAGGACTTACCTGGATTCCGGCGTTACTAGTAGGCGTCATTCTGGCCATTACCGATACAGTTTCAGTCATTGCTGTATTTAAGGAAATTACTGTACCGTCGCGGTTAATTACGATCGTGGAAGGTGAGAGCTTATTTAATGATGGCATTGCTTTAGTCCTGTTTACCTTGCTCCTACAAGTCAACGCGACGGGTTCAGTCACGATCGCCGAAGGAGTGAAAGAATTACTGGTGGTGATTGTCGGTGGGAGTTTAGTTGGGATCATTTTGGGCTATTTAGGCGGGTTGCTGTATGCTCGCTCCGGTGATTCTTTAAGTAATATTCTGCTGACAGTGGCGATCGCATTAGGAGCCTTTCAAGTCAGTCAGGGAGTGGGAGTTTCTGGAGTTGTAGCGGTTGTTGTGGCTGGGCTGATCATTGGCAATACGGAACTGGCTCGTAGTGTTTCTGCGTCCAACCGGATCACTGTTCTCAGTTTTTGGGAATACGCCGGATTTGGCGTGAATACATTTATTTTTTTGTTAATCGGATTAGAGATCAAATTAGAGACATTAGATCGAACATTGCTAGCGGTGTTATTAGCGGTTTTAGCCTACCAAATTGGGCGATTTCTAGCTGTTTATCCGCTGCTGGCATTACTCCGATTATTCGATCGGCCTATCCCCTTACGGTGGCAACATGTTCTGTTTCTCGGTAACATTAAAGGCTCGTTATCCATGGCCCTGGCTCTAAGCCTACCAGCCGGATTACCAGAACGCGGTACGCTAGTTGCGTTAGTGTTTGGAGCTGTATTACTGTCACTAGTTGGGCAAGGCGTGAGTTTACCGTGGTTAGTGCGGCAACTCAATATTGCTCATACTTCGGAAGCGCAACAATGGATTGAATCACTCCAATCTCAGTTAATGACTGCAAAGGCAGCGCAGGATGAACTCGAATCTCTGTTTAAATCTGGGGTGTTACCCAAATCAGTGTACGAAGAACTCCGAGCCAGTTATCAAGTGAAAGTTGCGGCGGCAGAACGATCGCTACGGGATTTATACAATCGTCGATCGGATAGTTTGACCACAGCCAGCGGTAGACATATCCGACTTGATGCCATTCGTCGCCGCTTATTTATTGCCGAAAAGGATGCCTTAAATAGTGCTTTACGTAAACGCATCCTGTCAGAAGAAGTAGTGCGATCGCGGCTGCAAGCGATCGATCAACAACTCCTCGATCTAGAGGATGATTAAATTAATTCTTTGCTAGGGTTGGGTTTAGCCAGGAATGATCTACTCTGTAATAGCTTTATGGCTAAACCCGCTCTGACTCTCTACAATTTTTTGAATTTCGCTTTCAAATCATTTAGAGATGAAGGCTGTTCCGATTTCTGAGTGGCTTTGGGTTGAGCTTTAACATCAGGTTTTGCTCCTGGTTTCACTGTTGGTTTAGCATCTGGTTTAGCATTGGCTTTGGCTTTTGGTTCTGCACCACCGGACGATCGCATCGACAAGCTAATGCGTTTTAAGGCTTCATTCACTTCTAGTACGCGTACTTTCACCACTTGACCGACTTTTACCACCTGTTTGGGGTCACTAATAAAGCGATCGGCCAGCTGCGACACATGTACTAATCCATCCTGATGCACCCCAATATCGACAAAAGCGCCAAAGTTAGCCACGTTCGTGACGACTCCCTCTAGTTCCATGCCAACGTGTAAATCCCTCATTTCATTCACCCCTTCCTTAAAGGTGGCGTAGGTGAATTGCGCCCGGGGGTCGCGTCCTGGCTTCTCTAATTCGCGAATGATGTCGCGTAATGTGGGTTCGCCAATGGTATCGGTGACATAGCGTTTTAGATCAGTGGACTGAAGCCGTTCGGCAAGTTTGGGAGCTTCGGTTAAGGGCAGTTGTAAATCTTTCGCGATCGCTTGTACCACACCATAACTTTCTGGGTGGACGGCAGTATTGTCTAACGGCTGTTTACCATCGCGAATTCGCAAAAATCCGGCAGCTTGTTCAAAGGCTTTCGGGCCTAATTTCGCAACTTTAAGTAATTGTTTGCGATCCTGAAAGGCGCCGTTTTCATTGCGGTAGGCGACAATATTGTTCGCGATCGTGGCGTTAATTCCCGACACAAAGGTGAGCAGTTCTTTAGAAGCGGTGTTTAAATCGACTCCGACATAGTTGACGCAACTTTCTACTGTCTCATCTAGCTTTTGTTTCAGCCGTTTTTGATCGACATCATGTTGATACTGTCCCACTCCAATCGACTTCGGATCAATTTTCACTAATTCTGCCAATGGATCTTGCAACCGCCGCGCAATACTAATTGCCCCTCGGATGGTAATATCCAAATCGGGAAACTCTGCGATCGCGACGGGGCTAGCCGAATAAATCGAGGCTCCCGATTCGTTGACCATCACCTTAATGGGTGGCTGTTCCAGCGTTTGGAGAACTTGGGTGACAAAGGCATCGGTTTCGCGTCCCGCAGTACCATTGCCGATCGCAATCAGTTCAATCTTGTGTTTCTGGATTAATTTAATCAATGTCTGGGCGGCTTGCTGGCGTTGGGTTTCAGATTGATGCGGAAAAATCGCTTGGTATTCCAGAAACTTACCCGTTTCACTTAGCGCTGCCACCTTGCAACCCGTTCGGAATCCTGGATCAATGCCGAGAGTTGGTTTCATTCCAGCGGGAGCAGCTAACAACAATTCCCGCAGATTCGCTTCAAAGGTTTTAATTGACTCTTCATCAGCCCAAAGTTTCTTCTCTGCCATTACCGCATTAATCAACGAAGTTTTCATCAAGCGCTGGAACGCATCTTTCAACATTTCGCGGTAGAAGTTACGTACAGGAGCCGATTTAGTCCGAACCTCCTCACGGTCTAGATACCCTAAAACAAACTCTTCATCAAAGGTGAGTTCGAGGGTCAAAATAGCTTCATTTTCACCCCGTAACAGGGCTAATAGGTTGTGTGGAGCAATTTCCTTAATGGGTACTTGGTAGTTACGATACATTTCAAACTTAGTGCTGCCCTCTGGATGATCAGGTTTAATCCGGGACTGCAATACCCCCGATCGCAGCAAATATTCTCGCAGATAGGCGCGTAATTCAGCGCGTTCTGACACAGCTTCGGCCAGAATATCCGAGGCCCCTTGTAGGGCTTCTTCAGCAGTATTTACACCGCGATCTATGACAATATATTTTGCTGCTTCAGGTTCCAGGGAGGTAGCTGTCGCATTTGGGCGATTGAGGGCTTGAATCCATTCTGCTAACGGTTCCAAGCCTTTTTCTCTGGCGATCGTGGCGCGAGTGCGGCGTTTGGGGCGATAGGGTAAATATAAATCTTCCAGTTCGGTTTTCTGCAAGCAGCGCGTAATTTTGGCTTGCAACTCATCAGTTAACTTGCCCTGATCCGCGATCGCCTTGAGGATGGTGGCTTTACGCTCCTCCAATTCCGTTAAATAGGTATGTTGCTCCAGCAAATCACGCAACTGTACCTCGGTCATTTCCCCAGTCCGCTCTTTCCGGTAGCGGGCGATAAAGGGAACCGTGGCTCCCTCTGCCAGTAGTGCTAATGCCGCTTCGACTTGAGATAGCCGTAAGGAAAGTTCTTTTGCTAGATATTGAGGGATGTTGAGCATAGCCTTCATTTAGACATGAGAAAACCTCGGATCTCTTATCATGCCGCATCTCGCCCCAGAGGTCATTCTTTCGGACAAAAATAATCCTAAATTAAACGACGATCGCTCTGAGGTGGCATCAGTAACATGAATTTATTTGGCAAATCCAAAATTTTACAGAACGTCTAGGGTATGTTAAATCCAATTGTTCTTACCGATCGTCATGAAACCCACTTCTAGAATCGCGTCCGCTTCATACCGATTCTTAGTGTTCTGGCTACTAGCAGCATCACTCTCTCCCGCCGATGCTCAGTCGATTCTGCCTGCCCAGGATGGCACCGGTAGCACAATTATTCAGAATAACAATCGCTACGATATTTCGGGCGGACAACGATCGAGCGATGGCACAAATTTATTTCATAGCTTCGATCGCTTCGGGCTGAACCAGGGTGAAGTCGCTAACTTTCTATCCAACCCAGCCATTCAAAACATTCTGGGGCGAATTACGGGTGGGAGTCCCTCAGTCATTGATGGCTTAATTCAGGTGACAGGCGGCAATAGCAATTTGTTTTTGCTGAATCCAGCCGGAATCGTGTTTGGAGCCAATGCAAGCTTAAATGTACCTGCGGCCTTTACGGCTACCACTGCCAATGGGGTTGGGTTTGGGAATGGTTGGTTTAACGCGATCGGGAACAACGATTATGCCAGCTTGATGGGCAATCCCCAAACGATCGCGTTTACCATGTCGCAACCCGGAGCGATCGTCAACCTGGGTAATCTAGCTGTCCCAATAGGCCACGATCTAACGTTACTGGGTGGTACCGTGATTAATCTTGGGCAATTATCTGCACCCGGAGGACAGGTGACGATCGCGGCTGTCCCTGGACAAAGACTTGTCCGCTTCAGTCAACCGGGTAGTGTTCTGAGCCTAGAAATTCAGCCTCTGTCTGAGGTGAGTGGAAATTCGGATACGGCTTTACCCTCTGCTTGGACGTTACCGATCGCGACCCTGCCGCAACTCTTAACCGGGGGGAATCTAGGCAACGCGACGGGATTAGTGGCTAACCCAGATGGCAGTGTGCAATTAACTGGCTCTGGTCTAACGGTGCAAGCAGGTGATGTTGTCGCCACCCAAGTTCAGGCCGGAACCGCCACATTATCGGCGGAGAATAATTTGACGATCGTGCCTTTGGGGACAGCTAACCAAGTTGCCCTACAAACTACAGGCGATCTAAATTTATATGCGGGTAATACTATCTATGTTAGAGATCAAGAGGCCAATCCTCTCAGCATCCGAGCAGGCGGAAATCTTGTTCTCCAAGGCGATCAAAGTATCGATATTTTTGCCTTAAATCATCCTAATAGTGGGCTATCAGCCGGTGGCAATCTGATCCTACGATCGGCGAATCCTATCAGTGGTGATGCTCATTATTTCACAGGGGGCAATTTCCGAGTAGAACAACTAGATGGTAGTTTGGGTAATCTCTCCAGTCCTGATGATCCGATTATTCTGGCAGGTGGAGATGTCACATTAGGCGATTATCAAGGTGCGTCTCTACACATTATTGCCGGAGGGAGCGTGACGCTGGGTAATGTCATGATCGACTCTCCCGATGATGTTGAGAACGCGATCGATCCCACGACTTTTCCTGATTTAGCAACGGTGGCTTTATCGGATGGATCAAGCATTACGATCGATGGCACAGCTACCCCGACATTAGATATTCGAGCAGGTGTGGATTGGTCAACATTAGGAGGCATTCCTGAATCCGACCCGACTGTGTTTGGCGAGATTGAACCACAAACCAGTTTTCCACCAACCAGCGCTA
>DATNPU010000077.1:0-2898 GCA_036703105.1 Microcoleaceae cyanobacterium | reverse complement strand
CCCTGACCTGCCCCCCGAAATTTCAAGACATATAAGCCATCATCATCAGCCTCTACAATCGCCGGAAGCGATCCCCCTTCGCGTAAGGGTGTCACATAGCGGGTTGCCATCACTGTTCGCACGATGCTTCTCCGTGAAGGGGTCTACTAGAATCGGCTGTCCTCAGTACTCCATCCACAGGGGTGACATGGCCGTTCCTCTAACTGTTGCAATGCAGTCAGGCTTTAGAATACTCCAAGCGAGCCAGGATGGAACGCATCCCGTTGGGATAAATTTCGAGGGCCGCTATCCTGACTGGCTAGCGGGAATGGATGAATCAGGGCCTTTGGTCAAATCCTGTCCCGTTGATTTGGGCCATGTCCGGAATCGCTGATGATGCCTGTGTTGCCATAGGACAGACTGTTTGTCAGGAGGTGGACGATGACTGGATTACAAGCCGAGCGGGTGCATGAACCGGCTTTAACCCATCAAACGCAAGGCACAGAGAGTCTCGTTTCCCCCTGCACGATTCAGGCATGACGGTTTGGACTCCTCTGTGACCCTGGCATCCAACAAGCATCACAGCAAGGAAATCCAATGAATTTAGCAGCATTCGGCTGGAGCGATCGCCAAGCTCACAGCTTCGCACCCTATTGCCAGCAAGGCTTTACAGCGGGCCGCGTGGTGAGTGAACATCGCCATGCTTACCGGCTCTACACCGAGCAGGGCGAGCAAATGGCCACGGTCACTGGCAAACTGAGACATCAAGCCACCGGCATTCAGGACTTTCCCGCCGTCGGCGATTGGGTCGTGATTCAGAGCCGACCGACGAGCGCGACAATCCACGCAATTCTGCCACGAACCAGTCAGTTTTCTCGTAAAGTGCCAGGGAATACTACGGAAGAGCAAGTGATTGCAACCAATGTGGATACAGTGTTCCTGATGTCTGGGTTGGATGGTGATTTCAATCTCCGGCGGATTGAACGCTATCTGATCTTGGTCTGGGAAAGTGGGGCAACACCGGTAATTGTGTTGAATAAGGCCGATCTGTGCTTAGAGCTAGAGCAACGATGCGCCGACGTAGAGGCGATCGCGCTGGGTGTCCCGATCATTCCCCTGAGTGCAGTGCATCAACAAGGGATTGAACAACTCACTCCTTACTTGCAACCTGGTCAGACGATCGCCCTGTTAGGCTCCTCAGGGGTGGGGAAATCAACCCTCACCAATCTGTTGAAAGGCGAAGCGGTGCAAGCGGTGCAAGCGGTGCGGCCAGGGGACGATCGAGGGAGACATACCACGACACACCGCCAGTTGATTGTGCTTCCCTCGGGAGCATTGATGATTGACACTCCCGGAATGCGAGAACTGCAAGTCTGGTCTGGAGTTGAAGCTTTGCCAGAAACGTTCACTGATATTGCCGCGTTAGCCCAGCAGTGCCGGTTTCATAATTGTCATCATGACCAGGAACCGGGGTGTGCGATTCAGCAAGCGCTTGCCGACGGGCAACTGGAGGCCGGACGATGGGTGAACTATCAGAAATTGCAACGAGAACTTCACTATCTCACACGCCAACACGATCAACGGGCGGCACTAGCAGAGAAGGAGCGCTGGAAAAAAATCCATAAATCCCTCCGCCAGCACCCGAAGTATCAGCAATAAGCAGCGGACAGGTATGTAGGAATAGCTTGGCATCTAAAGCCTACCGATAGTTGGGTGTATCTAACGATTGGTGGAGTAGAGAGGGGAAACTAATTGGGGTTAAACTAAGGTGACCCGGTGGGTTAGTTTAACCCCAATAAAGATTTGATCGCCTCGTTCTCTTGAAAGCTTACGCAATCGCTTAGATGTGAAAAGTACACGCTAATAAACAAAAAGCGATCGCCCTCTTAACTGGAGCGATCGCTGCAATGTTCCAATTTCAAAAACAACTGATCTACTTTAATTACGCAAATGCTGAGGGTTGATAGGTAGACGCCGGTAGAAAAACGTTCGTTGTGAGATCAGTAGCTTTGACTCCATTCAGAGACATCAACAACGAATCATCGCTAGCAAGTTTGACCCAGGTGCTACTGGAATTAACTCCTGTGCCCTGCTCAATTTTGAGTTGATTGACAGTGAGTCCATCGGATAAGCCAATGAAGTCCTGACCAATCGTGAAATCAGTAACGTAGTTAAGTCCTTTGGTAGAAAGGACAAAGGTATCAGAGCCAGCATTTCCAGTGAGGTAATTAATTCCGGCTCCGCCAATCAACGTATCATTGCCAGCACCACCTCGGAGAGTGTCATTGCCACCTAATCCCCACAAAATATCATTACCACCCTGACCATTAATCACATCATTGGAGTTATCAAACCCTTGAACGGTATTGTCCAAATCATTTAGGAATGTGACCGTGTTAAGGTTTAGGACATGTCCATAGTTCCAATTTGGGTTTCCATTCTGCCATTCAGCATTGAAGACATCAAAATTATCTTCAATCTGTTTTTGTCCCTCAAACAAGAACTGAATATTACCTAGATCAATGCTTGTTCCGGGACCGTTACCTAGATTATCTAGGTTCTCCAAACTAAAGTTCTTTAGAGTAACTTGGGTATTGTTCGCACCCTCAAAGCTGATCTCTAAATCGCTGCCATTTTGAGTCAGCAGCATGTTCTTAGCAATTAGATCGGCTCCATTAAACTGAATGATATCGGATTCAGCAACAGTTTCCGAGGTTGGGCTACTACCACGCCCAATGCCTCTAAAGTCAGTAATTGTATCGAATCCATCGCCTAAATTTTGATACTGGTGGCGAAATATTGCTTAATCTAACTGAGCCATTAGTTTTACAAACCGAGACGTTCGAGTTGCAGCCCGTGATAGGTCGGATAACCAGTTGAAGATTCGCTTAAAGTTGATGGCTGTTGCCGTCATCAGAT
>DATNPU010000053.1:0-12507 GCA_036703105.1 Microcoleaceae cyanobacterium | reverse complement strand
CCCATATGTTGAAACAGTTATTTGCGATCGCCGCCTTTTCGTTATTGTCGTTAACCGCAACTCCCGCATTAGCCCAATCAATTCCGGTTGCTGATAGTAATGGCGACTTTGCTCGCCGCACCAGCCACGAAAAATGGATTGTGGTCGATCGAGATGCCAATGGCTTAAATTGTCGGTGGTCATCCGCTATGCCAACCGAGTGGTATGCTCCCGATGCCCAGTATCCTCGCATGAATATCCGTGACTGGAACGTCGTGCGGCGCTTTCCCTACAACACTGTCTTAGTAGCGAACATGACTCCCGCCGGGATGGTAACTATGTATGACGAGTCCAACAAACCCTGGCTCAAAGTCACGATCGGCGACAATGATCAGATTTGCCTGGTTCGTGCCAATAACAGTTTTATCCGCCCCCTACGCTAAACTCTACAGGCCTACGGTGAGGAGATGCTGGAACATTACTGCCAGAGGTAGATCAGTGCAAACAGAATGATCCAGATGACATCGACAAAGTGCCAGAACAGGGAAACCTCTGTCACTCCCACATGCCCAGTGTCGTAATTCCCAGGAATAAAGGAACGAGCCAACATCAGGAATTGCAGCAGAATTCCAGTGAGCACATGTAGGCCGTGGAAGCCAGTCAGGAGATAGAACGTGCCACCGAATAACCCATCCGTAAAGCCAAAGGGCAGACTACTCCACTCGATCGCCTGTCCGACCAGGAAGTAAGCTCCCATAGCGGAAGTTAGGAACCAGAAGACGCGAAATAAGGTGAGATTGTGGCGTTTGAGAGCTACTTCAGCAAAGTAAATCACCAAGCTACTGGAAACCAGAACGATCGTGTTAATCGCCGGATTCAACACATCCAACCGTTCCATGCCGGGAGGAAACCAACCAGGTGTGGTGGTTTTCAGCGCGATGTAGCCCGCAAAGAAGCTGAAGAAAATCATGCTCTCAGAGAGCAAGAAGACAATAAAGCCAAATAGACTCGTGCCCTGAACATCATGGGTATGGGCAGCCGTGGCATGAGCCTGTGACTCGATCGGTTCGGAGGTGAGGGAACTGTCCATAGCGGATTGGGGAAGGTAAGGGGGATGGGGGAGGTAAGGGAGATGGGGAGTGAACTATTGACTGTCGTTAGAAGTGGCTCCAGCGATCAGAGATTCGGATTTGCCGTAGCCGTAAGGTCCTGAAACAACGACGGGAGGCTGTTCAAAGTTCTCGACGGGGGGTGGGGAGGAGACCAACCATTCCAGCCCGATCGCGCGCCAAGGATTGCTGGGAGCAGGTTCGCCCTGGATCCAGGAACCGACAATGTTCAAAATAAACGGTAGGGTAGACATGCCTAGCAGGAAGGCACCTAAACTGGACAGTACGTTCCAGAAGGCGTATTCGGGATCGTAAGAGGAAACGCGGCGGACCATGCCTTGCAATCCGGCAGGATGCATGGGGAGGAAGGTGAGGTTATTCCCAAGCAAGGCAAGCCAGAAATGGAGTTTACCCAAGCCTTCGTAATACATCCGTCCGGTCATTTTGGGGAACCAGTAGTAGATGGCGGCAAACATCCCCATCGTGATCGTGCTATTGACCACATAGTGGAAGTGACCGACGACGAAGTAAGTATTGTTGACGTGAATGTCGATCGGTACAGAAGCTAGCATGATGCCAGTAATACCAGCGAACAGGAACATTACCATTGCGGCTAAGGCAAATAGCATCGGCGTATCCAGTCGCAACTTGCCACGCCAGATGGTGGCTGTCCAGGCAAAAATCTTGATGCCCGTCGGTACGGCCACACACATCGTAGACAGCATAAACACCATCCGCATCCAGCCCGGAGTGCCACTGGTATACATGTGATGCACCCAAACTAAAATACTGACGCCAGCAATCACCAACGAAGAAACAGCGACGACTTTGTAGCCAAATAATGGTTTGCGGGAGAAGACTGGGAAGATTTCGGAAAACACCCCAAAGATCGGCAACGCCATGACATAAACGGCGGGATGGGAATAGAACCAGAAAAAGTGCTGGAACAGAATCGGGTTACCACCTTTATCGGGATTGAAGAAGACTGTGCCTACCGTCAAATCAAATAACAACATCACGGCTCCAGCCGTTAGCGCAGGTAGGGCCGTCAGTTGAATTAACTGAGCACTTAACACCGTCCATACGAATACCGGCATCCGAAAGAAGGTCATCCCTGGTGCCCGCATTTTGACGATCGTCGCCACAAAGTTCACGGCCCCCATAATCGAGGAAATCCCGGAGATGGCGACGGCTAGAATCCAAACCGCTTGGCCGTTAATCAAGCGTCCCGATGGATTCTGAAGACTCACCGGGGGATACACCCACCATCCAGATTGGGCAGTGCCATCGGGCAGAAAGAAGGTCGCCATCAGCAAAATGCCGAAAATGGGCACTAACCAGAAGGCCACCGCATTTAGCCGGGGGAACGCCATATCCTGCGCCCCAATCATCAACGGCACAAGATAATTCGACAGACCAACCAGGGACGGAAAGATCCACAAAAAGATCATGATTGTCCCGTGCATGGTAAACATGCTGTTGTAGAGGGTGCGATCGAGAAAGTCGGCTTCGGGGGTGATCAGTTCGGCTCGAATCACCATCGACAGCACACCACCAATCAAGAAGAAAATAAAGGATGTGACTAAATATTGAATGCCAATTACTTTATGGTCGGTACTAAAGCTCAAGTAGCGACGCCAATTATTGGGAGGTTCAGACTCAGGCTTATCTCCTAATACAGTCACGCGATCGATCGGAACGTTAGTCATTAATCACCTGTGCTGCAACTGGAAGGATCAATAGATTGGAACGCCAAAATCTATCCGGCTTGATTAGGTTGGTTAACTAAAGGTGGTTCGGCTGGTTTTACCGTTGCCCAACCGGTCTTAAATCCAGGTTGTTGGATTTGTTGGGTATATTCCGCGTAAGCCGGATTGTTGGCCGGAGTAGGTGGATAGGAGGCGGTTTGAGTTAACCACTGTTGATAGGCTTGGGGTGACTCAACCACAACATCGGTTTGCATCGTGGCGAAATATGTGCCACTAAATTGCGAATCGCTCAGCCGATATTTGCCTTCTTTAACCGGAGTAAATTCAAACTCGATCGTCCGTTTAGGGATAATGTCTTGTTTCAACCGGAAAGCAGGGACGAAAAAGCCATGAATCACATCCTCCGACTGCATGGCTAATCGAACCCGATGATTCACAGGTAAATGTAACTCCGGACTCGTCACATTCTGATTGGGATACCGGAACGACCAGGCCCATTGTTTCGCGTGAACTTCGATCGCTTCGACTGGCTCACTAGCGGCATCAGCGGCATAGGCAGACTCCATCCCTGGCATGTGTAAATGCACCACTTCCATTGGGCCGCGAACGGCCATCTGCTCATAGGTTTGATAGCTGTAGCCCGCAATCAGAAACACTAACAGAATCGGAATCGCCGTCCAGATCACTTCTAATGTGACGTTCCCCTCGATCGCCGGGCCATCACTCAAGTCATAACGAGCTGCCCGATAGAACACCAGAGAATAGGCAATAAATCCGGTCACGCCCAAAAAAATGAACGTCCCTAATGCCACTAAAAAACTAAATAGATCATCAATCAATTTGGCTTCTGTTGCCGCCTGGGGTGGAAGCCAGGTATAAGCTTGCTGCCCCATCCACCAACTAGCTGCCGCGATCGCGACAGTAAACAGCAGCAGTTGCACAATCGTGATCGGTTTCATAAAACCCTCCGAGAAACCGCAGTCAGAACTGATTCCAGAGATTATTTCAGAATGACATTTGGGTCTTCACCCAGATGTAATAGACCGCTAGCCGTGTTGTGAACCCCAAAATCGGCAATTAGATGGGCACCCAACGTTCCCTGCACAAACATGATCGCGAGAATCACCAGTCCAGCGAGCAAGTAACTCCACTGCACCTGTCGTGCCATATCTTTACGCCAGAGAAAGCGCTGATATCCACGCCAGACAGTCATCGCGACGATCAGAATTAATAAAAATACACCACCTAAACCATGCCACAGCATCGTGTCCATCGCCCCCAGTCCCCAGGAACTTTTGAGGTCAACGGACGGTGCCGCTAGCATAATTTCGTAAAAGCCTGCCGCGACGGTGAAAAAGGTGACGATCGCCGAGGCCAGAATGTTGTACCAACCGACATCAAAAAAATTGGCCCGTACTGCTGTCAGCGACAGAAATTTCAAGAGGGATTTTTCTAAGGGAAAGAAAGCGCCAGCAATGTCAAAGGCAATGCCAATAATGAATAGCCCTAGGGTGAGATGCACCAGGTTAGGATGGATCGGCATGACATACGGTAAGCCATTCGCCCCCAGTCCACTTAATTGCTGAATTAAGTCCTCGTTCATCGCAGCACTCCCTGTTTTACCGCTTCCACGATCGGGAGTGTATGCAACCCATAAATCCAGACCAATTCATCCCCCAGATACGTCTGAACACAAACGAGCAGCGCTAGCACGGCACTAGCACCGATATAGGGAATGGGCACTGTTTGCGGATCGCGCGATCGCAACACGAAGCGCCAAGCGGTGAAGGCTGACAAAATTCCGGCCAGTGCCCAACCGATTAACGTATGCAAATTCAAGGTGGATTGCACTGCTTGATAAGGTTCTGCTAATCCAGCTTCAACCTGACCGAAAATCACAGCAATAAAGATGGATAGCGTTGAGAAAAAGAGATTCCACCAACTAACTTCATAAAATCGAGAATTTTTAGTGAAATAACCGATGATATCGCAGACAAAGGCGAATAGAACCATCGCAACCACAAAATGGACAACGATCGGATGAATAGTATCGGGGTACGGTAAATTGTGATCATTTAATGGCGGTAAATAGTTCAGCATCAGTATTTCCCTAAGTCGCGGGTAGTGAACCGTTCGCTATGGGGTAGCCTCCACACAGTCACCATTCGCTATGCAGTCTTGCATACTCCCTGTGAATTAGACAGTTACAAGTGATGCAGCAAAGTCCTGGTTAGAGGAAAATATCATAATGCAGGCGTCGCATAGCCCGATCGCAGAACTCTAGCTGGTCTGCAATGGCTCAACGCTAGCCCGCATCTGACTTTTGGTAGATTATCAATACTATTGGCTGGACTAAAACCTCTTTACAAAAAACTAAGAAATGCGCTCGGCAGACAAAATAAAAAAAGACTAAATAAAAAACGATCGCCCAACCACGTAGTTAGACGATCGATATTCACTCTGAAGCTAGGGAGTTGATAGGGAATAGGTTAAATTGGCTGGGCAGGATGACTTTTACGCTTTACCCTGATTCTTGGCCCGTTGCATCACATCATCACTGACATCGCCAGTTTCCGTTGCCGTATGGGTCACCTCCTTAGCCATTTTGAGGTAATCATCAGGGTTTCCAGTCGAATCAGCAACCGCTTTGGCCGATTCAGCATGAGACTGCTCAAACTGGGGATTTCCCATACTGGTTACTGCCGAAGCCCCACTCTTAGTTCCTTGGCTGAACTGTTGAGCGGCAGCATAATCCGCATCTAAATCGACTCTAGGCGACTCTACTTCACCTTCAGCTACAGCTTCTTGGATTTGTTCAGCATCATAACTTTGAGCGGTAATATCTGCTTCAGGAAGATTATGTTCACCTTCTGAGATTACCTCAGTTCCAGGTTGTTCAAGCTCTTGATTAGGATCCTGATTTTTCATCCTTCCAGCCATAATAAAGTCTCCTGTTAACCATTTGTGTATATGGCTACCGTATCAAGTTGATCTGGGTTTCATGAGACTCTTAAGGCAGATTCTTTCAGTATTCCTTTAGAAATAAGCTATCACCAAGCATTGGCTCAATCCCCATCTCTGCTACTATCTAGACATTTATTCAATCCCCAAGACTTGCATTGATTTTTCTAATACCACTTTCGGTCGAAAGGGCTTCGTCATATAAAGATCGGCACCAACATCACTGCCCTTCTGGCGATCGTCTTCTTGCCCCTTTGCCGTCAACATAATTACATAGACCGCTTGCAGATTTGGATCTGTTTTTACTGCTTTGCACACCTCCAAACCATTGAGTTTTGGCATCATCACATCCAAAAATACTAATTCTGGCTTTTCAGTTTTAATCAGTTTCAGCGCTTCTTCCCCATTCTTAGCCGTCAATAACTCTACTCCAGCATCTTCTAGAGATTCTAAGGCTTGTTCCATCAGAATTAAGATATTGGGCTCATCATCCACAATCAGAATTTTTTGAGGCATAAGTCAACAGTTTTTGGGCAACAACAAAAGCAATATTGAAATACAAACCTACTCATCCATCAGTTCAGAGGATTGGGAGTCAGGCGAATCATGATCGGCAAGAAAGATAAAGAATAGATTTTCTAAACCTTTTTCAAAGCGTAGCGTCCGGATTAAATTATGCTGCTGGGAAAATACTGAATCGACGATAATCATATCGGGTTTAGTCGATAGAGCCTTTTCAATACATTCTTGACTATCCGAAGCTTCTACTACATTAAATCCTTGGGATTGCAAGACATCAGAGAGGATACGTAAAGTAGACACATTTTTATCCACAACTAACACTTTCTTACTAGAGCTTCCTTGCGATAGTAATGAGCCAATATCTTGCATCAATTCTTCTCGATTAATCGGTTTTGTCAGATAGCGATCGATGCCAACTCGATACCCCTGTCCTTTATCTTCAATAATAGACAAAACGATGATCGGAATATCCGTGGTTTTAGGATTGTTTTTCAGTACAGCCGCCACATCAAACCCGTTAATCTGCGGCATCATTACATCTAAAATAATCAGATCAGGCTTAAGAATTTTTACCTGAGTCAGAGCATCCATGCCATCGATCGCTTCCTGGACTTCATACCCTTCTGCTTCTAACTCTTGCCGCAACAATTCGCGAATATGCTGGTCATCATCCACGACTAAAATTTTTTTAGTTTCGGACATGAATTCTGGGGCTTTTGTGACCACATGCGCTTTTAACTGCTTCACTAAAGCATCAATATTCGTTCTAAATTGTCCAGGTACTGTGTAGCTCGGCAGCGTGAAACAAAAACGGCTACCCTGACCCAGTTCACTTTCTACCCAAATAGACCCACCGTGGTGGTCGATAATTTGCTTACAAATCGGTAAACCTAATCCTGTACCTTTGGGTTTATCCGTTAACGTATCTCCCACTTGTTTGAACTTGTCGAATACTTGGGGTTGATCCTTAGGATGAATGCCAATTCCAGTATCAATCACTTGGATTAATAGGTGATCTCGTTGGCTAGTCACTTCACAAGTAATTGAGCCAGCATCAGTAAACTTGATGGCATTGGAAATCAGATTAATCATGACTTGAATTAACCGATCGCGATCACCAAAAACTTCAGGTAGATCAGGGGCAATCGTACTTTCTAGGCGTAAACCTTTACTCTCAACTAAAGCAGAAGTAGTGACGATCGCTCGTTCAATTACTTCTGCAATGGCCAGCGGTTGCATGTGCCATTCCACTTTCCCCGCTTCCATCTTGGCCACATCTAGCACATCATTGATCAGTGCCGTTAATCGCTCGGCTTCTGACACAATAATGTTGATATTTTTCTCAATTTGATTTAGGTGCCGTTGAGTTTTGCGATCGTCAATGGGAATAATCGGTGCGATCGTTTCCAGCTTTTCTTGAATAATCGCAGCAAACCCTAACACAGAGGTTAACGGAGTACGTAATTCATGAGATACGGTGGAAATAAATTCCGTTTTCATCTGGTCAATTTCTTTTTCTGCCGTAATATCTCGAATGAGGGTGACAGAACCCAGCCATTCCGTCACCTGCGCTTGATTCCCTCCTCGAATAATGTTGGTCGTCACCGCTTGCCCCACTCGCTGGTTCACCAAAGCCACCTCAGTGGTCAACACCTCTCTCGATTGAGTCATGGCTTGCTCAACTAAGCTGGCGATCTCGGGCGGGAAAATGGTTCGGCAAGATTGACCCAGCAGTTCACGATCCTGGAGCCCAAACATCCTGACTAGAGCCGGATTGAAGCGAGTGATCTGACCAGTTGGCTCAGTTACCAGTAAACCATCGGCCAGATTATCAATCACTACCGTGAGATGGGCAGCGGCTCGTGCTGCCGCGATCGCATCAATCTGGCTTTGCACTTCTGCCTGCTGCCGTCGGCTATCAACCCGTTCTAAAGCTCTGGCATTGATCCAGATCAGCACAGCAAACACAATAATGCTGAAAATGGCTGACAGAGATAACCCCACCTCACTGTTGAAGAGTTTGGCTCGGTAGCCCGCGAGAATTAAGCCACTCAGGATCGGCGGAATACCTACTACGGCTAACAATAATCGGCGGGCCATAATCCCACCGGCCTGCTGGCTGGTAATAATCGCCATTAAGCCACGATGGGGATGTAAGAACATCATGCCAATGCACAGGATGATGAACGCCGTAGCCGTATGAACGGCCATTTTGGTATAGGAAGCAAAACCGTAAAACTCTTGAATGTTATAGAGGTAGCCAAGGAACCCCAATAGGGCAATCAAAAATGTGGTAAAGCTGAGCAACTGCACGACCGCATAGAAGGGGCGCGATCGCATAAGTAATAGCAGCGCTACCCCGACCAGCACAAAATTAAAGGCCGTGTTAGCCGCCATCCGCCCTGGAGCAAACGTGCCAACGGCATTACTGGATTCTTTAAACAAGAGTTGATCAATGCCTAAATTAAGGCCAAAGGCGTACTGGATCAGCGTTAATCCGCCGATCGCGAGTACCAATCCAGCGCAGATCCGAGCAGTTGTAGAGGCAGAGGCAGGGGAACGGTGCAAATTCCACAAAGAACATCCAGCCAAAATAAACGCGATCGCCGTATTGGCCTTCATGGTCACCCAGACAGGCAAGACACTTTTGAGCGCTGGTAGATCAAAGATCCAACCCACTAACACAATCCCCCCGATCGCCATGACTAGAAAGCTGGCCATGCGGGAATAGGATCGCAGCGAGGTTAGCCATTGGGCATGTTTCAGCGATCGCGAGTCTGAGGCATTATCCACTGGAGGTCTCCGTTGATTTGACTACCGCCTATCTAGATCTCGAACTGGTTAAACCGAAAGGGAGGAAGCAGACGTCGATTGCGAACGCGCACAGACTGGTAGTGCAATGACAAACTCTGTGCCTTCGCCCGATCGGGAGGAACATTGCAATGAACCACCATGTTTCTCCACCACAATTTGATGACTGATGGATAGACCTAAGCCCGTGCCTTTACCGATCGGTTTAGTGGTGAAGAAGGCATCAAATAACTTCTCCTGCACATCCACCGGAATTCCTGTGCCGTTATCGCGAATCCGAATCACGACCTGATCAGGCGCTGACTGCTCGGTGCAAATCCAAATTGTTGGTAAAGGACAACTCCCAGCTGCTTCTGGCGACAGCTTGACCACGGCACAGTGATCAATTGATTCTTCCAAAGCATCGATCGCGTTACTGATCAGATTCATAAACACCTGATTCAGTTGTCCGGCGTAGCACTCGACCAGCGGCAAGTCACTGTATTCTTTGACAATCTGAATGCCGATCTGCCGTCCATTTGCCTTCAGTCGATGTTGCAAGATTAATAAGGTACTGTCTAACCCTTCGTGCAGGTTAACCTGGCTGAGTTCAGCTTGATCTAACCGAGAAAAATTCTTCAGACTGGAGACAATTTTTTGAATCCGATCGACCCCTAGCCGCATTGAGGACAATAGCTTTGGTAGATCGGTGGCTAAAAAATCTAGGTCGATCGCGGCGATATGCTCCTGAATAATTGCTAACGGTTGGGGATAGCACTGCTGATACAGCAGCAATAAACTGAGTAAATCCTGAGCATACTCAGAGGCCGGAGCCAGATTGCCGCCAATAAAGTTGATCGGGTTATTAATCTCATGAGCGACGCCAGCCACTAACTGCCCTAAGCTAGACATTTTCTCCGTTTGGATCAATTGGGTCTGGGTATGCTTCAACTCCTGTAACGCTTGCTGAAGTTGTTGGGCTTGAATTTGGGCCGATAGGGCCGCCATGCAACTTTGCTCATACAACAACGCTTTTTCGATGGCAATGGCCGCCTGGGAGGCAAAAATCGTCAGTAGCTTTAAATCATGAGTGGTGTAAGTAATGGCAGGATCATGACTGAGGACGATCGCGCCAATCACCTGTTCTTTCACCTGCATGGGCACGGCAATCAGAGCGCTCACTCCATCATCCGAAACCACCTCATTCACAATCTCACCCTGCCCAGAAGCGACAATTTGCCCTAACAGACCTTCGCCCAGGCAGGGCGGGGTGGCTTCATACCAGGGTTGACCAAACGCCGCCAGGACTCGTAGGGGGTCAGTCGCCGCATCGACCAGCAAAACTGCACCTCGCGTGGCCGCAATCAACTGACGCGTTTCTTCCACGACCAGTTGCGTCAGTTCTTGCAGATCTAAGCTGGTGGTAATTTGGGTAGAAATATCTTGAAATAAATCGATTTCTTCATACTTTTCTAATAATTCATGCGCTAAAGATTTCTTCTCAATCTCCTGATTAATCAGATGGGATAAGAGAGTCGCGATCGCTACATTCTGAGTTTTAGCAATTTGATAACACCCTTGAGAACGACAACCAACCCAACCAACGATCGCATCATTGCTATAGATTGGCTCTACTTCAACCGTCCCCAAGGCAGCACTTTGCTCAGCCCCTAGCTGAAGACATGGCACTCCAGCGGCATCTTGAATATATAGCTCCAGTTCAAAAGCACTGACCAGACTATGCAAAGCATTCAGAACCTCGCGCTTCGTGAGGATTTTCTTGAAGTTAATCGCAGCCATTGACGTTATCTGCCCTATTTAGTGCGCCAGAAAAGTGAGGACAAAGCACCCTGCTTAACCCCTCAATCTCTTATCCCTGAAGTATGGTAGTGATTTCTATAAATACTCATTTCATCAGAGAATACCCAATCTAGATCCGTGAATAACAACTTATTTCAAGATCATTTGACATCCAGATTAAGCCACTTAATTTATGTGTTTTTGAGAGAAAAAATAACTATCTCACAATTTTGTCAATGTGAATTTTCTAACAGTGGATCCTCGGGATGCTGTTTCTCTAGGCACACTGTTGAAGCAAACATTTCTATTATCTAATCAGAAAATTTAGTTATTTAGGTCTTATGGGTGATCCTGGATTCCGGCAGGATCAACATGGCATCCCCAAACGAATAAAACCGATACTGTTCTGCGATCGCAACTTGATACAAGTCCAGTAACCGCTGCCGACCAATCAAGGCACTGACCAGCATCATTAGACTCGATTTTGGTAAGTGAAAGTTGGTGATCATGGCATCAATCACCTGCCACTGATAACCGGGATAAATAAATAGATTCGTCTTGCCACAAAACGCTTGCAGACTACCAAGTTGCGTGGCTACTCCTTCCAGCGATCGCACAACCGTTGTCCCAACAGCAATCACTCTTCCCCCGCGAGCTTTGGTAGCTTGGATTTGCTCAACCGTAGTAGCGGGCACTTCTACCCACTCAGAATGCATCTGATGGCTAGTAATATCCTCTGCTTCCACAGGTCGAAACGTTCCAACCCCTACATGCAAGGTGACAAACGTTTGCTGAATACCACTCTCTTGTAGCCGTTGTAATAGTTCAGGGGTAAAGTGTAGACCGGCTGTAGGCGCGGCAACTGCACCTGGGCAGGCCGCATACACGGTTTGGTATTGTTCCGGTTCGCTATCAGACTGATCAATATAGGGCGGCAGCGGTAACTGGCCCATTTCGTAAATCCATTCTCGCAGGGAAAACTCCGGCGGGACTTCAAATTGAATAATGCGCCCACTGGTTACTGGATCCGTTGCTAAGACGCTGGCCCAGATACCTTCAGAGGGAGGGGAGGAAGATGAGGAGGATGGGGACGATACGGGAGAATCACTTCCTGGTTTGTGGCGGCTAAACCAAACTTTGGTGCCGGGTTTTAACCGTCTGCCTGGCTTCACTAAGGCAAGCCAGCGATCGGAAAACCCATCGATCGGGCTAGTTTCACTAGGCTGTGGTTCGAGTAACAGCACTTCTACGGGTAAACCACTCGCTTTTTGACCATGCAAACGAGCTGGGATCACCCGGGTGTTGTTGAGAACCAGCAGATCCCCAGCTTGCAAAAAATTTGGGAGATCCCGAAAGCTAGCATGGCGGTGCTCCAGTTGATCTTTGACCACCAGCAACCGGGAACTATCTCTAGGAATAGCAGGTGATTGGGCAATGCGGCCTTCTGGCAGCACATAATCGTAGGCAGCAAGTTGGTAGTCAAGGTGCTCAGTCATCGGTCATCAATCGGGACAAGTCATTTTTATGAGTAACCTAGCGTTTCCGCTGTTGAAGCTTACGATAAACGGCTTTCAGATCAACCTGATGGTGGGCCAGCGCCACGAGCGTGTGATATAGCAGATCAGCCACTTCTCCAG
>DATNPU010000002.1:0-8500 GCA_036703105.1 Microcoleaceae cyanobacterium | reverse complement strand
GTGGGCTGACGAAACACATCTTCAATTTGTTGCAACAGTTCAGCCGCAATCTCAAAGCCAAAGACATACAGCGATCCAGCTAGCTTATGAGCGATAAAAACGGCTTGCTGCCGGGTTGCGTCTTCTAATGTTCCAGCTTGCACAGCTGCGATCGCTTGTTCTAATTCATGGAGCTTATCTAGACTTTTGAGATAAGCTCGTTGCCATACCTGTGCAGTTAGATGATTGACTCGCTCCAGATCTGGTGCCGAGATGGATTGAGCAATCGATGACTTACCAAAGGCAGGATTGAGTCGATAACCTTGACCATATAGTGTTTCGATTAAGTCTCCGGCTCTAAATCGCTCTAGTTTGCGTCGAATACTCCGAATGTGAGATTTAACTGTAGCTTCCGTAGGAATTTCCTGATCTAAACTCCAGAGACGATCGATAATTTCGTGACGGCTAAACACCTGATGGGGATGGCGGAGCAACAATTCTAACAGTAAGTATTCTTTGCGTCCCGTTGGCAATAATTGGCCATCATAAGTCACCTGCCGCGACACTGGATCAAGGCAGAGGCGATCGTAGGCTAGCAACGTACTGACAACGGGGGTAGTGCGTCGGGCTAAGGTGCGAATGCGAGCCATTAATTCTGGTGGATGAAATGGTTTGGTTAGGTAATCATCCGCGCCACTCTCCAAACCCCGTAGTTTATCCTCCATACTGGAGCAGGTCGTTAATAGCATGATCAGGATCGGATTCTTGGCTTGGCGCAGACGGCGGCAAAGACTAATGCCATCTAATCCAGGCAACATGACATCAAGTAATACCAAGTCATAAGTAAACTGCTGAAGCAATTCCCACGCTGTTTCTCCATCTGTGGCTGCATCCACCAAAAAATTTTCGCTGGTGAGGGTCGCCTGTAAGACTTGCTGAGTATGGTTGTCGTCCTCTACCAACAGAATTCTCATGGAGTAACTCCTGATCATGTGGTTCAGATGCAGCAGACATTTAAAGGTGAGAGTCTGACGTTGCCCCAGTTTTTTACTTTTGTTGCTTACACTCTAAAATGTTCTCGGAGAAAATTGCAAATTTTTATAGATTATTCAGAATTTTCTATAAAACCTGGGTGCTCAACCTGACCCAATGTTCTCGAAGATGTTGGGATGAGTCTAACCGTTGGTCATGTTGTCAAATAGGAGAGGCTATTGACCGATGTTTCAAAGAATTTTAGTTGCAGTTGATCAGTCTGAAATTGGTGAGTTAGCGTTTACAACGGGAGCTTTTCTCGCCAAAACGTTAAATGCTCGGTTAATGCTAGTGCATGTGATCTCGCCAGCCGCACTCAGTGGGTTAACGCCGGTTTATCCCATCCCCGACGCCGTTTATGCGGGTGGGTATGATAGAGCCATGACCGAATACCAACAAGCCTGGAATGCCGTGGAACAAAGTGCATCTCACTTATTACAAGACTTAAAGGAACGCGCGATCGCAGACAATATCACGGTTGATGTTTCCAGTCCGATTGGTGAGCCAGCCCATGCCGTTTGTCAGATTGCCAATCATTGGCAGGCCGATTTAATCGTGATTGGGCGGCATCATCACTCGCAAGTGGGTGAGTTATTTTGGGGTAGTGTGAGTAATTTTGTTATGCACCACGCCAACTGCCATGTCTTACTTGCTCAGAAATCATCTGAGCAGAGTACACCATAAGTTGATTGAATCGGGATGGAATGACAGTATGTCTAGTAAAACATTGAAACTTGTTTTATTACTGACTGGTGCAGGTGCAGTGCTATTTATTGTTGTAATCACCATTCTGGGGCTAGATTTTGTTCGCTGGGTCAATTGCAATAGCCCGTTTACCCCAGAGCAGGATAAGAATTCGGAGGTGTGTCGGCGATTACGATCGGCACCCTAATCTCTACAACTAAGAGAATTGCAGCGGCTGATCTTCCTCCTTCACTGTTTGGGTCGATCGCGATCGCATTAATCGCCGTTCCAGCAATACTGTGTAAATCGGTCTGCCACCTAAACCGTGGGCCGTCATTGTTGCCATTAAGCAACTGACGAGAATTGGTAGAATCAGCAGGTAATTGGCCGTAATTTCAAGTGTCAACAGGATTGCTGTTAATGGTGCTCTGACGGTGGCGGCTACGAGTGCGCCCATACCTGCGATCGTTAATATTTCTGGGTGCGGTAGAACATCAGGGAACCAAGTATGGGTTTGCCGAGCGATGCCTAAGCAAAAGAGAGTGGCCATTGAAAGAAGAGGGGCAAAAATCCCACCGGGCGCACCAGAGCCGTAACACAAAATCGTCATGCCAAACCGGATGACAAACAGCAGCAACAAGACGTGACTGGGTTCCACATTATCAAGCGACCAGATGATCATTTCCTCACCGCCACCTGTGGTTGGGGTGTAGAGCCAAGCCATTAAGCCGACAACTGCCCCGACAAACAGTCCGGTTAGCTTGTAGGGCAGCCCCCGGAGATTAGCAAAAAGGGCTAAACAACGAACGAGGAGGATATTGAAGTAGTAGCCAATCACGCCACAGGCAACTCCCAATACAGCAAAGATCCACAACGAGGCAAGGGGCGGAACCTGGAATTGGGTCAGTTTCAGGGTCGGTGCGTTGCCTAATAACACTTGCAGTCCGATCGTGGCAGTAATACAAGCAAGGGTAACAGCACGATAGGCACTGAGGGCATTTTGAAACGTGGGTCGCATCTCCTCAAAGACAAACAGAATCCCGGCCAGAGGTGCGTTAAAGGCCGTTGTCAGCCCAGCTCCAGCACTGGCCGCTACCAACACCCGCGTCTGTTCCTCAGATGCGCGAAACCAGGTCGCCACCATTTTGCCAATACTGCCACCCATTTGGATAGTCGGGCCTTCTCGTCCCAGCACCATGCCACCTCCCAGCAGGAGAATGCCAGAGATGAATTTGATCGGCAATACCCGCTGCCAGACCAGTGGAAAGTAGCCTTCTAGCATCCCTTCAATCTGAGGAATGCCACTGCCGGAAGTATCAGGGGCAAACCGTCGCATCAGCAAAAACCCCAGATACACCATGCTACCCGATAGAAGAATAGAGGCGGTCGCCCCTGCCCACGGGACACTCTTGAGCGAATCAATCCACTGGACTCGGCTATTCAGCGTTATGGAAACCAGTAACCGAAAAATCCCGCCAATCAACCCAGTCAGTAACCCCGCGATCGCGGCCCAGAGCAGGACGGGATTTAGCCGTTGAGCCGCTTCGATAAACCGTTGCGATCGCAAAAATTGTTTAATTGGAGAAAGTACAGGCTGAGGAGAGGTTGGTTGATTAGGGGGAGATGCCATAAACCCAAATGATGAAACAGCCTTGGGCAAGAGCCATGAATTCATTCCCTCTATTAGTGAGCATGATGGCCTTTCATTTCGTCTTGAATTTGCTCCAGGGTACGGTCTTTCGTTTCAGGAACGAGTTTGTAGGTGAAGATGACCGAGGCTAAGGTCAGGACGGCATACAACCCGAACGCACCGGGACGACCTAACGCCTGCACGATCGAGAGAAAGGTAATCGCCACAATCAGGTTGGCCCCCCAGTTCGCGATCGTGGCCACACTCATCGCTTTAGACCGAATGTTGAGCGGGTAAATTTCGGAGATCAGTAGCCAGAATACTGGCCCTAAGCCGATCGCGAAGGAGGCCACATACAACATCAAAATCATCACTACCGCGACACCCAGGGAGGAAGCCAGTTCGGGTAGCTGGAAGGCGATCGCTAGCAATGCTAGCGATACTGCCATTCCAATCAGGCTAGTCAGCAGTAAGGGGCGGCGTCCGGCGCGATCGACAAACCAGGAACCCACGATCGTGAATAGAACATTGATTACTCCTACCCCGGTAGTCGCCAAAATTGAGGCTCCGGCTGATTTCAATCCCGAGAATTCTAGAATGGTGGGTGCATAGTAAATTACGGTGTTGATGCCTGTGACTTGCTGAAAAATAGCTAATCCAATCCCGATCATTAGGGGTAAGCGGAGAGCGGGTAAGAGTAGATCCGACCATTTGGATGTGCCTTCTGTCGCTAAACTATCGTGAATTTCCTCTAGTTCAGTGTTTACAGCTTGGGTGCCGCGAATCTTTTGTAAAACTGTACGAGCCTGCCCGCCACGATTACGCATAATGAGCCAGCGAGGGCTATCTGGCATTTGCGCCATACCTAACCCTAATGCTAGAGCTGGAACGATCGCGAGTCCTAACATCCAGCGCCAACCTCCAGGCACATTAGTAAACAAATAATCCACTAAATAGGACAACAAAATGCCTAACGTGAGGGCTAATTGGTTGAGAAAGACGAGGGTTCCCCGAATACTTTTGGGGGCAACTTCCGAGATATACATCGGGGAAATAAAGGAGGCAATGCCAATGCCAATTCCCACAATGATCCGACCAGCAATCAGGATGGGTAAGTTGGGTGTAAAGGCAGTTAACAATGCACCCGCACCAAAGATAATTCCGGCCAGGATAATCATGTGCCGTCGCCCAAACCGATCGCCCAAAAGGCCGCCTAGAGCTGCCCCTGTAACTGACCCGACTAGCACAGAACTGACTGTAATCTCCTGTAAGGTTGGATCAAGACTAAACTGTTCTTTGATAAAGAGAATTGCACCGGAAATGACTCCCGTATCGTAGCCAAATAGGAGTCCCCCAATGGCCGCGATCGCAGAGACAATAATGACAAAACTAGAGACTTTATGATGTGTCTCTGTTGGAGCGGGTTGAGACGTCGATGGTTGCGCCATAGTT
Organism: Microcoleaceae cyanobacterium; assembly: GCA_036703105.1. Classification (GTDB taxonomy): domain Bacteria; phylum Cyanobacteriota; class Cyanobacteriia; order Leptolyngbyales; family Leptolyngbyaceae; genus Pantanalinema. Next base: position 3,723 of record DATNPU010000002.1, on the reverse strand, counting down.
AGTCCTTAAGTCATTAAGAGAGTGGTTAAATTGGGCTGTCGGCAGTAGTAGAATGAATTCAGAAGTTAGCCCATCTAAAACACCGGAATCTCTTCCAGAGAGGCATAAAATTCCTGCTCATTGAGTTCCTCAATCAACTTAGCCACGAGAGCTGTCCACCCGGTTTGTTGACTAGCCCCTAAACCTTCGCCTGTATCGCCATGAAAATATTCGTGGAACTGGAGCAGATCGCGCCAGTGGGGATCGGTTTGAAATTTCGTGTAGTTGCCGTAGGTCGGACGTTGACCATCTGGTTGTTTGCGAAAGATACTGACCAATCGCTGGGACAATTCTTCTGCCACCTCTTTCAACGTCATCCATTTGCCTGATCCCGTCGGACATTCCACCTGGAAACTATCACCCAGATAACGGTAATAGCGCTGTAAGGACTCGATCAGTAAGTAGTTCATGGGAAACCAAATGGGACCCCGCCAGTTGGAGTTACCACCAAAGGTGCCAATGCTAGACTCAGCTGGTTCATAGTCGATCGCATAAGCTACGCCCTGATAATTGAAGGTGTAGGGATGATGTAGGTGATAGCGAGAAAGAGAGCGAATCCCATAGGGGGATAAAAATTCCTCTTCATGCAACAGATGTTTGAGAATTTGGGTAAGTTGTTCAGGGGTGGCGATCGCCAGCAGATGTCGTCGTTCCTCGCCCCGAGTGATCGTCGAAGCAATATTTTTCATCAACTCAGGTCGATTTTCCACAAACCATTTCATGCCATGTTTGAGAGCCGGTAACTGCTCTAGCGCTTCGGGCTGCAAGGTCATAACGGCAAACAAGGGAGCCAAGCCGACTAGAGAATAAACCTTTAACGATTCTTCCTTACCGTCAGGCAGTGCTAGCGCACTAAAGAAAAAGCCATTAGCTTCATCCCATAATGCGAGTTGCCGATCGCTACCGACCCGATTCATTGCCCCCGCAACATTCAGAAATTGCCGTAAAAATGTGGCGGCCACCTGTCCATAAACCGAATCTTCTAGATTCAGTTCTAGGGCGATCATCAACATGTTTAAGGAAAACATGCCCATCCACGCAGTGCCATCGGATTGCTCTAAATACCCCCCCGTTGGCAAAGGCGCACTACGATTAAAAATCGCAATGTTATCCAGCCCTAAAAATCCACCCTGGAATAAACCCTTGTTATCTTTGTCCTCCCGATTCAGCCACCAATAATAATTACCAACTAAGCGTTGAAACATATATTCCAGAAACTCACGATCGCCCTTGCCAGTTTTCTGTTTTTCGTACTGGTAAACTTTCCAGGCGGCCCAAGCTTGCACTGGCGGATTGACATCGCTAAAGGCCCATTCGTAAGCCGGGATTTGTCCATACAGATTGAGATAGTTTTCACTCACGAGTAACAGCAATTGTTGCTTGGCAAATTGGGGATCAACTAATGCCATCACCACGCAATGAAATGCCCAATCCCAGGCCGCGAACCAGGGATATTCCCAGGTGTCAGGCATGGAAATTACGTCTTTAGCCGACAACATTTTCCAGTGAGCATTGCGTCCTGTTAACCGTTGGGCTGGCGGAGCCGGTTGTCCTCGATCGCCGTATAACCAGGTGTAAATGTCGTAATCATAAAATTGCTTACTCCACAATAAGGCGGCGATCGCCTGGCGTTGAATTAAGCGATCGTCGTCAGTGAGATTAGGAAATAGAGTTGTGTAGAACTCATTAGCTTCCTGTTGCCGTAGGGCGAAAGTTTGAGCAAACGTGTGATCAAACGGCGCGTAAATCGGTTCTTCACTGAAGCGCAGTTGTAGGGTGATCGTCTCTCCTGCGGCTACTACCAGTTCATAACAGGCCGCCGCTTTCGTGCCAACCTGTTGAGGGTTGACTGCTTCCTGTTTGTGCTCAATCACATAGGCATGAAACGCATCTTTAACGTAAGGAGTAGAATTAGGACTGCCAAAGACGCGTTCAAAATTCGTTTCGTTATTGGTAAATAGCAGCAATGGATGTTTGTCCTCAAGACTGTCAAAGTACAACCAACGATCGCCAGATGGATGAGTTGCTTTAATTACCTTGTCTGAAGCTTTGATTATTGCACCCAGTGGTTGTTTTCCTGTCCATGACCAGGTGTTACGAAACCATAAGGTTGGTAAAACAGTAATTGGTGCCGGGTTCACGCTATAGTTCGTGATATGAATGCGAATACAAATATCTTCTGGAGATGCTTTTGCATATTCGGCAATGATATCAAAGTAATGATTATCATTAAACACACCGGTATCGAGTAATTCATACTCTGGTTCCTGCTTGGAACGATGTGTATTAACCGCTACTAGTTCATCGTAAGGATAGGCATTTTGAGGATATTTATAGAGCCAACGCATATATGAATGGCTCGGCGTATTATCTAAATAAAAATAATATTCTTTAACGTCTTCTCCATGATTCCCTTCGCTATTTGTTAACCCAAATAACCGTTCTTTTAAAATCGGATCTTTGCCATTCCAGAGCGCCAATGCAAAGCAAATGTCTCCACCTCGATCGCAGAACCCGCCTAGTCCATCTTCACCCCAACGATAAACTCGCGATCGGGCCTGGTCATGGGGAAAATAATCCCAGGCATTGCCATAGGGGGAATAATCCTCTCTTACTGTTCCCCACTGTCGCTCACTGAGATAAGGCCCCCAGCGATGCCAGGGAGCAGTTGGGTCAGCATTCTCTTGCAGTCTTTGTTGCTCTGCGCCCATAGTCTTGTCGCCTTCTGTAGAGTGAGGTCAGCGATCCGCAAAGAATTCATAGGAGCAGACGATACCCAAGAAAAGTGCAAAAAAGGTGTAGAGAGAAAACTGGTTAAATAGTTTACTCCTGATGAGTTTGAACTAAAATCGTGTCCTTCGTTACAGACGCTCAACTGGCGACATGACTGCACCAAAATTTTACTTTTGTCGATTAAGGTGATTCCGTATTCTGCGTAAATCCTGGTGCTGATCCGCTTGAAATTGCTACCCCTTAGCGGGTGTAAGCAAGATAGTGTTTTACTTCATACTTTGGCGAACTAGCTCTGAAATTCGTTTTTTCGCTGAGGCAATTCTGCTTGTTCTAACTGGAATTTTTCATTCTCGATCGAACTTGACAAGTTGAATTATGAACAACAAATGGATCTTCTTTTTACTTAGCATGACAGCCGTTGGCGCAGGGATTATTCCGATCACTGTAACAAATGCCTCACCTCGCCCCAATGCTGCCATTCTGGCTCAGACCGGAACAGTGGGTCAGATCGTCCCAAATCGTACCGTTCGCATGGTGGTGTTAAACGCTACTCCAGTCGCGTTGTTTGCTGGAATTTCAGGTGGGGCAAGAGTAGAGCTACCCCAAGGAGCTAGCACGGCTTTTGCCTTTGATTCAACCCCGATCAACGTATTTGTCTATCCAGCAGGTAGAGAAATCGGGTTGAAATACAACACCACTGTGCAAGGCAATACAGTGACCGTTCAGGTAACTCAGGCGGTTGGAGATACTCCCGGTAATGGAGCGATCAATATCAGTCGGTCTGGGTCTATTTCCATTTACTAAAACCATTCAAGGAGAAAACTCATGGCAACCCTAACAGTCTGGAAATTCGCCACTGCGGAAGGTGCAGATCACGCATTGAAAAAATTGGCAGATTTGCAAAAGCAACAACTGATTGAAGTTTTAGATGCCGCGATCGTGGCTTGGCCG
>DATNPU010000407.1:0-8355 GCA_036703105.1 Microcoleaceae cyanobacterium | reverse complement strand
GGGCCTGCTGCGCTCGAATCTGTGAACACCTGTAATCCCGATCTGATCCTGTTGGATGTGATGATGCCGGGAATGGATGGATTCGAAGTCTGTCGGCGATTGAAGCAGGATGAACAAACTCGGCTGACCCCGATCGTGTTTGTCACTGCCTTGGACGATCGCCGCGCCCGACTCAAAGGCATTGAAGCGGGAGGCGATGACTTCTTAACCAAACCCTTTGACCAGTTGGAACTATCGGCGCGGGTGAAGTCTCTGATCCGGCAAAAGCGCCTGAACGAAGATCTGGATCATGCGGAGAAGGTACTGTTTTCGATCGCCCGCACAGTGGAAAGCCGTGACCCGAACACAGGCGACCATTGTGAGCGGTTGGTCGATCGGGGTAAGGCATTTGGCGAGTTTTTGGGGCTATCCCGGACTGAAATTCGGGATTTAATGTGGGGCGGATATCTGCACGACATTGGTAAGGTTGGTATTCCAGATGCCATTTTGCTAAAGCCAGGCAAGTTTACCCCGGAAGAATGGGAAGTCATGCAGCAGCATGTGTTAATCGGGGAGAAGATTTGCCAACCGCTGCGGACGATGCGAGGGGTGGTACCAATTATTCGACATCACCATGAACGGTGGGATGGATCAGGCTACCCGGATGGCTTGGTCGGTGAAGAAATTCCTCGGTTAGCCCAAATTTTTCAAGTGATTGATATTTATGATGCGCTAACCAGTGAACGCCCCTATAAGCGCGCCTTTACGCCAGATGAAGCTCTGGAGATTATTGAACAGGAAATGCAAAAAGGGTGGCGTAATCCGGAGCTAATTGCTCAATTCAAGGAATTTATTCAGACTACCGAAGTGCCAGTCGTTCAACCCCCACGGGAAGAAGTTGCGGTCAGCTGCTAGTCATTTACCCGCAGATTGCCTAACCCTGGTATAAGTTATAGACGGAGATTCTGCCCAGTGCGGCAGGATATTCGGATTGAAACTAACAGGCGAGAGCAGCATGGTAGCAGTAGCAATATTGGCGGCAGGTAAGGGAACCCGGATGAAGTCGGATTTACCGAAAGTGCTGCATTCCCTAGGAGGTCGATCGCTCCTGGAATGGGTACTGAATAGTATCTCGGAGGTGCAGCCTGTTCGTCGCTTAGTGATTGTGGGCTACCGGGGTGAGTTGGTCAAACAAGCGCTGCTTCAGGTTGGCGATCGCTTACCCGCTGAACCAACCTTAGAATTTGTTGAGCAAGCTGAGCAGTTAGGTACAGGCCATGCTGTGCAACAATTGCTACCCCATTTAGAAGGTTTTCAAGGGGATTTACTGGTATTGAATGGTGATGTGCCGTTATTGCGCGCACAAACCCTGCAACGGTTGTTGCAAACCCATCGAGAGCAGCAAAATCCAGCAACTATCCTGACGGCCCATCTGCCTGATCCCAAGGGATACGGTCGGGTGTTCTGTAACAGCGATAATATCTTGCAGCAGATTGTGGAAGACCGGGATTGTAGTGCCGCACAAAAACAGAATCGCCGGATTAATGCAGGAGTCTATTGTTTCCGATGGCCTGATCTGGCGGAAGTGCTACCCAAGCTAACGGCGGATAATGACCAGAAAGAGTATTACATTACCGATGCAGTCAACTATTTGAATCCCGTAACCGTCGTAGATGTAGACGATTACCAGGAGATTTTGGGGATTAACGATCGCAAGCAATTGGCCACGGCCTACAGTATCCTGCAAACCCGGATCAAAGATGATTGGATGGCGAAGGGTGTCACCTTAATTGATCCAGCCACGGTGACGATCGATGATACTGTCCAACTGGAACCGGATGTAGTGATTGAACCGCAAACGCATTTACGGGGCAGAACGATCGTGGGTACAGGGAGCCGAATTGGGCCTGGTAGCTTGATCGAAAATAGCCAGATTGCCGCTAATACAACAATTATGTATTCGGTAGTGACGGATAGTATTGTGGCGACGGGAACTCGTGTTGGCCCCTATGCCCACCTGCGGGGCCATGTGGAGACGGGCGCAGATTGCCGCATTGGCAACTTTGTGGAACTGAAGAACACGCAATTAGGCGATCGGACAAATATTGCCCATCTGTCTTATCTCGGTGATACGACTGCTGGAACTCGTGTCAACATTGGGGCGGGTACAATCACCGCTAACTACGATGGGGTGAAGAAACATCGAACCCAGATTGGCGATCGCACAAAAACTGGGTCTAATACTGTCTTGGTCGCGCCGATTACTGTGGGAGATGATGTGACGATCGCGGCTGGCTCCACTGTGACTGAGGATGTCCCGAATGATTGCCTGGTGGTAGCGCGTTCCCGTCAGGTGCTAAAGCCAGGTTGGCGATTAAAAGCAACATCAGAAGGCTAAGTCCTGGGTGAGAAATCCTGCATGTGTGGGATGTGCGAGGACGATCGCAAGGGCACACTAAGACTATGACTGATTCTTAAACCCTTGCTGGTACCTGTTACTCGTGACATCCCAACCCCTGCCATTTTGTGCGATTGCTCCGTCTCCTTCCTCTGAATTTCCGCATTTAATGTTGAAGGAAATTTATGAGCAACCGGAGGTCTTACGTGCTTGTTTAGCGACTTACTTGACGGGTGATCGCGATCAGCCGATTGGTTTAAGTCTGCCGATCGAGCGTGACCAAGACCTGGACCAAGTCCATTTAATTGCCTGTGGCACGAGCCGCCACGCCGGATTAGTAGCACAACATTGGCTAGAACAAATTGCTGGAATTCCTACCCGTATCCGATCGGGATCGGAGTTTGTGTTGGCTCCATTACCCTGGACTGCTAATACCTTGACGATCGGGATTACGCAATCGGGGGAAACGGCGGATACTCTGAAGGCGTTAATGATCGATCAAACGCGACGAGCGGAATTAGGCGATCGCTTTCAGCCCCGACAACTTGGCATTACGAACCAACCCAAGAGTTCGCTGGCTAACTTAGTTGATCAGATTTTGCCAACCTTTGCGGGGACTGAGATTGGGGTGGCTGCCACTAAAACGTTTACCACCCAATTAGCCGTTCTGTGTTGCGTAATGCTGGATCTAGCCGTTCGACGAGGGACGATCGCACCTGACCAGTTCCAACAATGGATCACGGCCTTAAAGCGATTACCGGAGCAGATGGCCCTGATTCTGGACCAGGATGATGTGATTCAGGATCTGGCCCACATGTTGGTTAATAGTCAGCACTGTATTCTTTTGGGGCAGGGGGTGAACCGAGCGATCGCGTTAGAAGGAGCGCTCAAACTGAAAGAAACGACTTATATCCATGCCGAAGGGTATGCGGCAGGAGAATTTTTACATGGACCGATCGCATTATTGGATTACCAAATTCCTGTCATCGCGATCGCGCCAACGGGCAGTAGTCAGGCAGCAGTGCTGCATACGGCTCATAAAGCCCAAACCTATGGCGCTAGAGTGATTGGCATCGTTAACGATCGGGAAATTCCTCCAGATTTGTTTGAAGCCTGTTTGGTTTTACCGGCGATCGAGAATGAACTGCTGTCACCGTTTCTGACTGTCATCCCTCTGCAACTACTGGCTTATCATATTGCGGTATTACGGGGATTAGATGTCGATCGTCCCCGGAATCTAACAAAAGCGATTACAGCTTAAACGGATGTCAGATATGGCTCAAGAGCTGATCGATCATGCGGTTGGCCTGGCCTTCGTAACTGCCGCCGAATAGATTGAAGTGATTGAGGATGTGATAGAGGTTATAGAGAGTTTTGCGCTGTTGATAGCCATCATCTAGCGGGAAAGCTTGTTTGTATCCCTGGTAAAAGGCAGTCGGAAAACCGCCGAAAAGTTCGGTCATGGCTAGATCAACTTCGCGATCGCCGTAGTAGGTAGCCGGATCGAAGATAACAGGTTCTCCAGTCTGGGTAACGGCAGCATTCCCTGACCATAGATCACCGTGGACGAGGGAGGGGCTAGGAGTATGAGCTGCTAGCAATTGGGGGATGGCGACTAACAACTGGTTGCCTTTCGGGAAGTTGCCACCTCGCCGTTGACCTAATTGCAACTGGTAGCCAATTCGGTGTTCTGTCCAAAATTCTGTCCAATCTGCTGTCCAAGTGTTGATTTGGGGCGTGGAACCGATCGTATTCTCTTGCTGCCAGCCAAACCCGGAATTACTGGTATGGCGATGCATGGCAGCCAGTTGGTGTCCCATTGCTTCCCAGGCAGCGGCACTATTGGCACGACCAAGATCTAGCCATTCCAGGACTAAATAGGCAGAATTCCCGCTGATCCCCCAGCAAATCGGTTGAGGCACTCTGATCGTTTGGGTGGCGACCATTTGCTTCAGTCCCGCCGCTTCCGCTGTAAACATCGCCAGTTGGGAAGCCTGGTTGAGCTTCACGAAGTAGGTATGATCGCCATCAGACACTGCATAACCAGAGTTGATGCACCCACCTCCAATCGATCGGGAATTGTTCGGTTGAAAGGGTTGGCCTGTAACCTGGCTAATTTGAGCGGCGATGTCGTTCCACATAAGTTGCTAAGGGCTGATTGGCGATTTAGTTCCGAAATCAGCATACAGAACGATCAGGCTTCTTTGAAGAAGCGAATAATTTCGCGCACATGTTCTAGCATTTGCCCATCGGTACTGAGTTGGGCGATCGCGGTGCGAGCTTCACGGGATAGGCGATCGTGTTCAGCTTGGTTAGTGGCTTTTAGGTCTTCGTGGGCGGAACTGAGTTGGCTTAAGTCTTGGCGGAGGGCCGTAAGGGTGCGTTGTTGGGTGGCAACCAGACTATCAGGATGTTCGGCATTGAGTTGATATTCCACTGTCTGGAGGTGATCGCTGAGTTGATGGACGCGATCGCGTAGTTCGACAATATCTTCGCGGGGATACTTAAAAGTCTGGCCAATGTTGCTTAATCGGGTGGCTAGATATTCATACAGTCCGATGGCGGGACGGAGAGCAGTTAGTAGTAGAGCAGCTCCAGAACTGTAATAGCCGATCGCGCTAATGCCGGTGGCGGCGAGTAAATAGAGTCCTAAGGCCGAAAACAGATGTAACGCAATCGCGGCCCACAGAGATCGTTGGGCCAGTTGTTGGACATAGCGGAGTTGCTGACGATCGACGGTAATGCCGATCGTTTGGGATTCAGCGGCTTCTGCTAAGACGGCTTTGGCGCCGAAATGAATGTTCCACGGAACGGTGACGATCACCAGTAACCACCAGAAGCTAGCGGCACCAATTAGCCAATCGAGAAAATTGCCAGTCGGGATATGCAGCCAGTGTAGAACGACGAACACTAGCAAAATCAGGATGGCCAGAACAAATGTAAAGCTGAGGAATCCGGTGGTTTCGCGGGAATTCATACCAATAACCTATGAAGGGAACTCTGTCTCCATCATGAACTCAGGTTATTGGGCAAATTGCAGTCTGCTGTGGCAGTTCGCCAAGCTTCATGGAGCCGATCGCAGGCTACGATTCTGGCTTAATCACCACAACGCCATACAGATCGGGAGCTAAATATTGCTGGGCAGCCAATTGGAGGGCCTCTGCCTCGATCGCTTGAATGTAGTTGGGATAGTGTAGCGCTGGGGTGAGATCCCCTAACAGCGTGTGATAGTAGCCGTAGAGTCCTGAGCGATCGCTGGGAGTTTCATTGCCGAAGATAAAATGGTTGGCCACACGGGTCTTGACTCTATCAATTTCAGCGACGGTGATCAGGTCTTGCTGGAGACGGCGGATATGGTCGGCGATCGCAGCTTCTACCGCCGGGACATTCTCGGTCGGCAATTGGGCTGAGATATAAAATGCGCCCTGATGCTGATAGGTAATGTTGCTAGCCGAAATATTGGAGACCAAGCCTCGCTGTTCACGCAAATCCTGTACTAAGCGAGAAGTGCGACCGTGACCCAGGATAGCCGCTATCATATCTAGAGCATAGGTCTGCTCTAATAGGTTTAAGCCCGGAACCCGCCAAGTCATGATTAATCGAGCTTGTTGCAAGCTGGGATCGCTCACTTCCCGACGAGTCAGGGTAGTAAAGGGAACTTCGGGTAACCAGGAAAAGCTCCCGTGATGGTTGGAATTAGTCTTGTCTTGAGTCGCCTGAGTAAAGCTATCTTCCACAATCTGGATTAATTGCTCAACCGGGAGATTTCCTACTACAGCCGCTGTGATCGATCGCGGTTGATACCATTCAGAGTGGAAATCCCGCATCTGTTGAGGTGTCAAATGTTCAATCACCTCCGATGGGCCGAGTACCTGGCGGCGATAGGGTAATCGCTCAAACGTGATTTCGCTGGTATGTTGGAAGGTGCGACGGCGGGGATTATCCTGCGATCGACGGATTTCTTCTAAGACGACATGTCGTTCGCGCTCAAATCCATCATCGGGAATGCGAGGATTCATCACGACATCGACTTGGAGCGGAGCCAGATCCGCAAAATCTTTAGGAGCGGTAGTGATGTAGTAGTGGGTGTAGTCCTGACTGGTGGCCGCATTAGTGACAGCACCCCGTTGTTCAATCAGCCGCTCAAATTCTCCACTTTGCAGGCGATCGGTGCCCTTAAACACCATGTGCTCTAGGAAATGTGCCATGCCGTTGATCGGATCGGGTTCAATGGCGGAGCCAACCTTGAGCCAAATATTCAGGTTAACGGCAGCAACGGGCATTTGTTCGGCCACGATCGTCAAACCATTGGCTAACTGATGGACTGTAGGCGCATTTAAAGGTTGGGTTACGGGAGTTTTGAGCAGGGTTGCTGTCATGCTATGCCCCAGAAAGGGTGTGCTTTACCCATCTTAACTCTATCAACCCTGGCAACTCTCATCTCTGATCGCCCTTTAATCTATAGTTCATCTAAAGTTAGCCGCCATTCTAAGAATGCCTCCCTAAGATAGAAGGTGGAATACCGGGGAGGATTAGACACTAAAGATAACCGTGAAGAAATCGCAATGCAGCAAAGTTGACCCGATTGAGAGGGCCTGGCTGAGTTCGTTGCTATTCTCCGGATTCCCTGAGTTGTCTATCGGGAGGTTATATAGTGGTTGACGCTCACCCATCGCTAGACCATGAGTACGCCCTGGATCGTGACTGTACTACCTTGGCGCGTCATGTTCTCCAGCAGTTACATAGTTTTGCTCCAGATGCTCAAGATTTGAGTGCCTTAATGAATCGGATTGCGCTGGCGGGCAAGTTGATTGCGCGTCGCCTCAGCCGAGCGGGTCTGATGGAAGGGGTGTTGGGCTTTACGGGTGAAATGAATGTGCAGGGCGAGTCCGTCAAAAAGATGGATGTTTATGCCAATCAGGTATTTATTTCGGCGTTTAAGCAAAGCGGCTTAGTCTGTCGATTAGCGTCGGAAGAGATGGAAAAGCCGTATTACATCCCAGAAAACTGCCCGATCGGGCGATATACATTGCTTTATGACCCGATCGATGGTTCTACAAACCTGGATATTAACAGCAATGTGGGATCGATCTTTTCGATTCGGCAGCAAGAAGGAGTGGATGCGGATGGGGCAGCCCAAGATCTGCTGCAAGACGGACATAAACAACTAGCGGCAGGCTATATCCTCTATGGACCGAGTACGATGCTGGTTTACTCGATCGGGCGGGGAGTTCATGCTTTTACGCTTGATCCCAGCTTAGGCGAATTTATTTTGTCGAATGAGGATATTCGAATTCCTGAGCATGGGCCGATTTATAGCGTCAATGAAGGAAATTTTTGGCAATGGGACGAATCCATCCGAGACTACATTCGCTATGTGCATCGGCATGAAGGCTACACTGCTCGGTATAGCGGTGCCCTAGTCGGTGATTTCCACCGGATTTTGTTTCAGGGCGGTGTGTTCTTATATCCCGGTACGGTGAAAAAACCGGAAGGTAAACTGCGGTTACTTTATGAAACTGCTCCGTTGGCATTCCTGGTGGAGCAGGCAGGAGGGCGCGCCAGCACCGGGACGCAAAATATCATGGATGTCATTCCAGAAAAACTACATGCCCGCACCCCGTTAATTATCGGTAGCCCAGAGGATGTGGCGTTAGTGGAATCGTTTATTACCGAGCGGGCGCGGGAACAGGAAGAAGCCTTGCGGCGGTAGAGATTGACTGAATTATTGATGGAGCAACTTGATATGACGACAAATCACTTAGCCGAGATTGGGGAATTGGGTCAAAGTATCTGGATGGATAACTTGACCCGCGATTTAATTCGATCGGGTGACTTAAAGCAGATGATCGAAACTCGGGCGCTGCGGGGGATCACTTCCAATCCAGCGATTTTTGAAAAAGCGATCGCCGGAAATGCGATTTACGATGACGCGATCGAAGCGGGGATGCGAGCCGGAAAACCCTTGCAAGACATTT
>DATNPU010000385.1:0-19860 GCA_036703105.1 Microcoleaceae cyanobacterium | reverse complement strand
ACCATCGCTCCTCGTAACCAAACACAGAAATCTTCAAAGGCATGAAGATAGCCAAATTCAACCCTAGCAGGAGTGGCATCTCAGCAGAAATGGGATGAGTGAGGAGATGAATGACTCTTTCAAACTTATGTAGGAGAGATTAAGCCCCACATTCCCTGGTCTACGATATTTCATCAAAGCTACACAGACTTAGGTTAAATCTTTAATTAATCAAAATATAAGTACAAGAGAACTGCTGGCCTCAAAGTTTTTGTCATCATCGAGCCATTGATCACTCGTTGCTCTAACTGAAAGGGCATTTTAGATTTGGTTTAAAAAACCGTGACAATTACCTAGGAATCTGAGTAACATCATGGCGTAGACTATATCGACGGAACTAGTAGTACCCAACCAGTGAAATTCTTTCTGTATAGATATTTCAACAGGTGCTAAAAGGTATTGAAGTTACGATTGGTTTATCCGCTTGTTGCGGTTGATTATCTAGCCCACCTACATGAAGTCGAGCTTGATACTGTGGTTGAGTCAAACGATAACACCTGTCAGGTAACGATCGCGGATCACATTTGTCGCATCCACTTACCTCCGGCGTTTACGGTGGTTCAAGCGGTACCCTTCAAACAGCAGTTCCAACAGGTCTGTCAAGATAATCCTGAGTTAAAGCAGGTCATTTTGGACTTCGGCCAGACAAAGTTCATGGATAGTAGTGGGATGGGGGCCTTAGTGGCCAGTCGCAAACTCACGCAAAAACAGCAGTTGGACCTGGTTCTGCAAAATGTACCACCGCAAGTGATGACGGCGCTTTCGCTGGCAGCGTTAGACAAAATGTTTGTGATTGAGCAGCGTTCTGAAGCTTCGACCCAAACACCAACGCCTCAAGGAAGGGCGCAACCAGAAACCGTCGCCTCTATCCGATCGGCTCCGGTGGCAATGAATTCGTTACCCGGTCGATCGATGCAGAAGCGGTTGATCAATATGGTTAAATCAGACCAACCGTTTGTCACCCATCCCTCAGTCAAATCGTTGCCAAAGCGGTTGATTGATATTGTGGGATCGATCGTTGGTTTAGGCATTACCGCGATCGTGTTTGTGCCGATCGCAGTAGCCATTAAACTGGACAGTCCTGGCCCGATCTTCTTTGGTCAAGTCCGTTGTTCTTCGATGGGCAAGCGCTTCCGCATGTGGAAGTTCCGATCTATGGTGACGGATGCCGAGAGGAAAAAGCATTTAGTCCAAAATCAAGCGAGTGGGGCAATTTTTAAGAATGCTAACGATCCGCGGGTGACGCGTGTGGGTCGGATTTTACGGAAAACCAGCTTAGATGAACTCCCGCAATTTTGGAATGTCCTGAAGGGTGAGATGAGCCTCGTGGGGACTCGGCCACCCACTCCCGATGAAGTGGAACGCTATGAGATTCCGCAATGGCAACGGTTAGATATTAAACCGGGGATGACCGGCGAGTGGCAGGTAAACGGCCGATCGTCGGTACTAGATTTTGAGGATATTGTTCGCCTGGATTTGAAGTATCAGGAAAACTGGAGTCTGATGTATGACTTCAAACTCATCCTCAAAACGATTTGGGTAGTCTTCAACAAAAACTCCGGTGCTGTTTAGGGGCACCTCGTGATTAGAAGGGGGCACTGATGACCGTCAGTTGCTCTGGCTGGGGAACCGCCTGGTAGGGCATCAACCGAACTTCCTGCGCTAATTGCAGGCGATCGGCGGTGAACCAGCTTTCACCTGGAGAAACTCCTCCCCCGATCGGACATTGAGGATGTTGCATTAAAAGGGTGACAACATCACAGGTCATGGTCAAGGTAGGGGTTAGATTTGCTGCCCGCAAATTGGAGTGAGTCTTGACTAAATCGCTTTTGCGGCTAGGAGTAGGCTCGGCAGCTATTGCGCGATCGCTGCAAATTCCCCCCAAGCTTACGGTAAGCAAAGCACTGATACAGACTAAAAGACTGACGCGATCAGAGCGTAACAGGTGTGACCAGGTTTGGTGCAGTACAGAGTGCATCATCGGCCGTAACTCCTAATTGAGCACAATCGATCGAAATACTAGCTCCTGAACTTATTTTACCGTAGGCAATCGCCGCAAAAAATCTGTATCATAAGCTACAGTTTGTATCGTTTTATTGCTATGGGGATCAATCCGTCACCAGTTTTTTCAGACTGGGGAATTATGGAAATAGGACAAACATTTGTTGCTATTGCTAAAGTTTTTGTCCGACAACTAGGTATAAATTCATATTGAGAAGGTGCCCTATATGGCAGGTTCACTCTTATCAGATGCTGGTCAACGCCTGGAACAAGCCCTGAAATACACCACGATTTCCGAAGATGCGATCGAGTCGCTGAAGTATCCCCAAACTAGCCTGAGTGTGTCGATCCCCGTGCGGATGGATGATGGTTCGTTGAAGGTATTTCAAGGCTATCGGGTTCGTTACGATGACACGCGGGGGCCAGGTAAGGGTGGAGTGCGCTATCACCCCAATGTGAATATGGATGAAGTGCAATCCCTAGCCTTTTGGATGACCTTTAAGTGTGCAGCACTGAATCTACCGTATGGTGGCGCCAAGGGGGGGATTACGGTTAATCCTAAGTCTCTCTCCCGTATGGAATTAGAGCGATTAAGTCGCGGCTATATTGATGCGATCGCGGATTTTATTGGGCCTGATGTAGATATTTTGGCACCAGACGTTTACACCAACTCGATGATTATGGGTTGGATGATGGACCAGTACAGCATTATTAAACGCTATTACTGTCCGGCCGTGGTGACGGGTAAACCGATTGGGGTGGGTGGCAGCCTGGGCCGAGAAACCGCAACAGCCATGGGCGCCTACTTCGTGATCCAGTCAATGCTACCCAAATTTGATATGCCACCAGCGGCAACTACAGTTGCGATTCAAGGGTTTGGGAATGCCGGTGGCTATCTGGCGGATCTGCTATTTCAGGCTGGGTATAAAGTCGTTGCCGTAAGCGATTCGCAGGGTGGAGTGTACGCCAAATCAGGTTTAGATGTTCCCAGTATCCGGCAGTTCAAGAACTCCACGCGTGGCATTAAAGCTATGTATTGTGATGGGAGTGTCTGCAATCTAGCGGAAGGCCATGAGCTAATCTCCAACGAAGATTTGCTGGAATTAGATGTGGATATGCTGGTTCCTGCGGCTTTAGAGAATCAGATTACCGAGGCGAATGCCGATCGCATTAAAGCCAAAATGATCTTTGAAGTTGCCAATGGGCCTACTACGTCAGCCGCCGATCAGATTTTGGATCAAAAAGGGATTTACGTTTTTCCCGATATCCTGGTGAATGCTGGCGGGGTGACTGTTAGTTATTTCGAGTGGGTACAAAACCGCAATGGTTTGTACTGGGCGTTAGGAGAAGTGAACCAAAAACTGCAAGTACGGATGGTCGAAGAAGCCGAAAGCGTCTGGTCGATCGCCCGCGACCTCTCTATTCCTCTGCGGACAGCGGCTTATGTCCATGCAATTAATCGTTTGGGAGAAGCCATTAGCGCCAAAGGTACCCGTGACTACTACATCAATGGCCATCATTAAGCTGTTGGTTGATTTACCAGGTGGGATCGGAGAACAGATTGACTGTTAAGTGGGAGCGATCGGGTGGAACAGCACTAATGCAACTACAGACCGTTTCACCGTCATCTAATTCGACTTCACAGGCATGGCAGGAACCCATTAAACACCCGGTAGGAATCGAGATTCCAGCTCGGGCGGCCACCTCCAGTAATGGCTCTCCAACTTGGGCTGCGATCGTCACATCGTCGGGTAGAAAGTGAATGCAAACATTCATGGCAGGATTCTAAAAAATGTCTAAACGTAGTCAAGTTTTCGTGAGTTAACCCTTACTGTATAGGTCAAGGACAAACGGGTACGTTGCACCGAAAGGGTTAGGGATATTTCTATAGGGTGTTTGATGATGCCCTATAGAATTTTTGTTTTAAAGCGAACTGAAATAACTCCACAATCATCCGTCATTCCTGTTGACTGAACTACTCATCACAGGTCACACCAAACTACCACGATTGACTTCCCGATCGCCCTTAACGTCCCCATCCTCCTCACCTGATCCATTAGCCCTGTTCTGGCAAAAATGGCGTCAGATCTAAGTGTGGCTCGATCGCGCTAGCGAGGTTATCCAAACTCAGTTCGCGCTGTTCCCGGTAGTTTGCCACACCGGTTGGCAGAGACTTCAATCCCCGTTGTTGCCGCAGTCGGTTTAACCAGGCTCGGCGCCAGGGGCCATTATCGAAAATGCCGTGCAGATACGTGCCCCAAACGGATTTCGTATCATCGACCAGGCCCAAATTCGGATCATCAAATAAGGCATGAGTGACTTCCGTAGCATCCTCCATCATGCGAGTTCTACCTTGGTGAATTTCGTAGCCAGTTACGGGTAAACCTTCCTGGGGAAAATTAGAACTTACTAGGCGCTGACGGGCGATTTTTTGGCCGGCAATCACTGTTTTTAACGGCAGTAGCCCTAACCCCTTGTAGCGGCCTTCCTGACCTTCAATGCCTTCGGGGTCGGCCAAAATTTTACCTAGCATTTGAAAGCCACCGCAGATTCCCAGAACGGTGCCACCTGCTGCTACATAGTTATGAATTTCCTCGGCCATACCCGTTTTATGCAGCACAATCAAATCGGCGATCGTGGTCTTAGAGCCAGGAATAATTACAGCATCGGGATAGCCCAACGACTGCTTGGGGCTAATGTATCTTAGGGAAACGGTCGGTTCAGCTTCTAAAGGATCAAAGTCGGTAAAGTTGGAGATGCGGGGTAAACGGACTACCGCAATATTGATGTCGCCATTCGATGCTGTGTTGTGGCGATCGAACAAGCTGAGCGAATCTTCCGCCGGAAACGCTTGATCCAACCAGGGAATTACTCCCACGACAGGAATACCCGTCCGTTGCTCTAGCCAATCAATCCCGGACTGCAACAGCGATCGTTGCCCCCGGAATTTATTAATCACCACACCTCGAATTAAGGCTCGTTCCTCGGGTTCCAACAATTCCAACGTCCCGATGACATGGGCGAACGCTCCCCCGCGATCGATATCCACGACCAGAATGGTTGGAGCATTCAGGTGTTTGGCCACCCGCATATTGGTTAAATCGCGGTGCTTCAGATTAATCTCGGCGGGGCTACCAGCACCTTCACAAACCAGCAGATCGTACTCTTCGCCCAATCGTTGCAATGATTCTTCGATCGCCTGCCAACCAGGTTCAAAAAATTGCTCATAGTAATCCGCTGCCCCTACTCGGCCAACGGCTCGCCCTTTGAGGATGACCTGCGATGTCATATCGCCTTGCGGTTTCAGCAGGATCGGATTCATCTCTACCGCTGGCACGACTCCGGCTGCCCAGGCCTGTACCGCCTGAGCATGACCAATTTCGCCACCGCTAGATGTGACATAGGCATTCAGCGCCATATTTTGCCCTTTAAATGGAGCAACGCGCCAACCCCGCCGACTCAAAATGCGACAGATAGCAGTGACCAGTAGCGATTTGCCTGCATGGGATGTTGTTCCCACAACCATAATGGCTTTCATGCAAAACTCCCAAGCGGTGAAAGAGCAGAATTCAGGATAGCGTTACCCTGAGTCCTCTAGCCTTTATATACTCAGCCGTAACCAGCGATTCAGTGCATTATAGAGGCGATCTCGCCAGGTCGGAGTGTGATCGCGCTGGGGATCACGTTGCCATTGCTCCGCCAGTTGCCGCCCTAAGGGTGTCACCCGGAAACTATCCGTTAACCCTTGGCCGTCTACCTCGCGACGCAGTAGCCCAACTTGAATCAACCACATTAATTCTTGCTCAACGGCCAATTCAGATAAGGGGCTGGTGGTGTATTGCTGCTCAGTTCCGGCTGTTTGGGCGATCGCCTTCAATGCCACACTTTGCTGAATCATGGTTGTGAATAGTTGTAGCCGAAAGGGAGCGCACCGCATGGCCCGTTCTGCCCGTGTGATCGTTCGGTCAGGATATTGCATCGATTGCCGAGGTTTAGGAGTGACGGTCATTCCAGATCTACGCTGTGGTTAATAGGAATCACCCGGAAACAGGCCAGGTTAACAATCCTTATCTTATGCAAATTTGTGAGATACACGCTAGAGGCTAGCGAATCCGTCGGCGTCGCTGCTCGTTTTTGCGATCGAACCAAAACCATTCGCGATCGGAAAGTGGTTGTACTGTTTGTAACCGTTGAATTGCCCATTGATTGTATTGAGAAGAGATATCACATCCCAGCCATTTTCGACCTAATTGCTCTGCCACGACCAATGTTGTTCCTGATCCGGAAAAGGGATCAACAATTAAGTCACCACGATCGGACGAAGCTAACACAAATTTGCGGATTAATTCCTCTGGCTTTTGGGTAGGATGGGGTGTTTTTTCCCGCATCCCATTACACAGGGTAGGAATCTCGATCACATCCTTAGGCTTGGCTCCTTGAGGATTGGGCGTCCACTGTTTTTCAGATTGTCCTTGGCTATACTGGCTGGTGATTGCCTGCGGGTGAACTGGATATTTCAGAGTATGGTGGCCGTAGGGAATCCGAATATTTTCAATGTTCATCTTGGTACGATTCGTTTTCCGCAATAGCAAAATTGCTTCGTGGGAGCGCCCCCAGTCGTTACCCAAGTTAGCTTTATTTTTGTAGTACCAGACTAACCAGCGACAGCGATCGAAATACTGCGATGATGGGTGTTTCAAATCAGCCAGAATTTCAGAAAATCCCATCACATAAAGCGATCCCGTGGGCTTGAGAATACGAGCTGCTTCTTTGATCCATTGAATTGACCAGTCAATGTAGACCTGTTGCGAGGCAAATGTATCCCATTCCGCTTTACTCAAGTTATAGGGAGGATCCGCAATGATTAAATCTACGGATTCTGTCTTAAGAGTGAGTAACCACTCCAAAGAGTCGCCACAAAATAGTGTGCCATTAATATGTTGATAGGCAATTGTGAGTGCTGAATTCACGTTTATGGCATTGCCAAATGTCTAGAACGCTATTGGCTAAATCTAATAGATCACGCCAAATCTAGGGGTAAATGTAGCCTACACTACTATTAGTACACTACTGATAAAGCTGAGAATTGGCAATATTAACCCTGAATATCTCAAAGTTTTCAGAAAACCTTAGCAAAATGTTGCGTTGAGCAATTTAGCGATACGAAATATGCCCCTTCGGTACTGTATACGGAAGAGATGGGTTTCTGATAGATTGGAAGTAATCTGAGGCAATTTATAAATATGTGCAACTGAGCGATGCACTAGTAAGGCAATAGTCTCGATCGCTCATATCGAGATGTTCAGATCCATCACAATCAAGGGCTATTTCTCCTATTTGAACGCCGTACTGCCATACGGCTGATCAGCAGAATTAGCTTACTTGCTGGAAGATGAACAACCTTACTAGGCTCACTCAATTGGGCAGGTTTAAAATTGCCCACTGCTTCGCAATTGCAGACCTACTGCAACGTTTACGCAGGTCATTCACCTTGATGGGGTCAGCCCCCTGTCGTTTACCTCACCATTAAATATGAAAACTCCAAATTTGGTGCACAGAGTTGCTGCCAAAATTTCGCATCCTACCTGGATCGGTTTGGCGAGCCTCGCGATCGCAGCCTCCAGCTTAAGTGTTGTAGCCGAGCAGGCTCAGGCGCAGTGCAACTTTGATAATTATGATCAATGCGGCACTTACAGCCGTCCGGTTAGCTTCACTGGGCGCGAAGGCAATGGTTTTGTTGAAACCTCCTCTGGCATTGGGTTAAATATCCGCTCTGGTCCTGGGTTGAACTACCCTATCATCGGTGGTGCAAGCGATGGCGCTTTACTGGAACTGACCGATCAGCGAGTGAATGCGGATGGTTATAGTTGGGGCAAATTGAGAAGTCCCGGTTGGGTCGCTATAGACTTTGTTGCAGGTGGTAGAGTCACCGAAACTGGTTATACTAACGGCTGCAATACTGGAGATGGCACTACCGATCGTCCGGTTTACTATACCGACTGCTATGGAGAAACAGCGGTAAATTATCCTGGAACCAATGGTGGTGTTGGCAACTCGGGTAGCACAGGGGGTACAGGTGGCACATCTACACCCGTATCAGCCCGTTCTTATGTTGTTGTCGTTCCAGGTAATAGTCCTCAACTCCTGAGCCAGGTCAGACGGATAATTGGCGGAGCTTATCCCGATAAAGCCAGACAGGGCGCATTCATTAACGCAGGTTCTTATGCGAGCTATTATGAAGCTCGTGCAGTTTCCGATCGCCTTCGTGCTGCAAGACTAGATGCGCGGGTTGCCTACCGCCGCTTAACTACCTAGCCTTTAGGTATCAGATTTAGGATTTTATGGGGCGATCTCGATTACGGTTGCCCCTATTAGTTGTGTAAAAGCTCTCTGGCACAAACTACATTCCGGGCAGCCTACCCTGAAGTAATTCTGCGGTTTTTAGACAGCTAGCACAGGCACAACCTTGATGGTTCAAACCTTGATCGGAGGGCTGGGTCAGGACAACAGGCAGAGTCGCGTGAACCCCGATCGTTTTAGCTTGGCATACCTGGGGCAGATTACTAATTGCCGCTGCCTGTACAGGGGCAATCAGGACTGCTAAGGAGGCCAGGATTGTAGAGCAGACCAGCAGGATTCGGTTGATCAGGTTCATAGTTGCAATTGCTCGAAATTCCGGGTTATCTCTAGCGACCTACTATAGCTCGATCGAGGCTCCTCGTCATCTGATGCAGTTACGGACTTCGGCAATCATCAATCCACCCGCTATTCTGAAAGTAGATAGATTGTATCGGAATAGAATCGCACTAAACGATGGTTGGATCAGTTGAACAAATTGAAAAAGATTTAGCCGCGATCGATAAACTGATCGTCGAGCTGGCTGAAGAATTTCATCAGGCTTATTCCAGCTATCTCATGGTACTGGGGCAGGCCGCCCGACAGCAGTTAATTCTAGCTAGCTATCATGTCTGTACCCAGGGCTACCCAACCCAATTTCTCGATCTATTATTTAGTCAACGGCAGCAGCTCCAGCAGCAGATTCGGCAATTAGCAACCCAGCTTCAAGAAGATTTGCTCGCTCAACTGTATCCTCCGACTCCAGTAGAGCAATTAGATAGTCCTGAATTGGCAGAAGCGGCTCTGAACCCCTCCACTCTCGACCCATTAACACAACTATTAACTCCGGTACAGCCTCCTCCGCCAGTGGAACTGGCATCGGAACCCTTGGCAAACCTGGAACCTAAAGCCCCACGATCGCTCACTCCTGCTGATCTAGCGCACTGGCGGGAAGCATTAGAACAAAATATTACCGAGGAATTGCGTACTGTTTCCCATGCGGCAAATCGACTGTTACAAAAGGCAGGAATTCTGCCTAAACAGTTGCCAGAGCCAGTCTTACAAGCGGCTAGCAAAGCGGAAATGTCAGATGTAGCTCCGCACTCTCCTAACCTATTAAATGTATTAATTGCTTCTGCGACTGATGCTGCGACAGAGGATGATAGCGAGGAACCTGGATCATCCTCAATGGTACATATTGTGGCAATTCATTTACGGCTGTCAGATATTGAGTTTGCCAATACTCCAGTGACAGCAGCTCGCACTCGCCTGCGGAATTTCTCTGGTCGTCTGAAAACGATTGGGCGAGAATATTACAAAAAGCAGCAGGAACGAGCGATCGCCCAAGCTCAAGATGCCTGGCGTGCCAGTTGGTTTGAGGAATAGCAAATTGTAATGATGGACTGGAATCGCCTACAAAAAGCGCTTTCCATTGAGGCAGAGCAGGGATTTAATGATCTGCAAGGTAATTACTATCGCTTTAGCGAATTCCTCAGCCTGACGTTAAATCAACCCGCTGGGGATTTCTCGTTCGATCAGCAACGACGGCTACAGGACTTCGGCAACCAGTTCACTACCTATTCAGAACTTACCTTCCACGAGCGGCAACACCTCGTGGCTGAAACCCGTCGCTACCTCCAGCAAATGCAACGGGTCTATGAAACAAAGTCTGAGGACTCCCAAGCCCCCTCCTCCACTTCCCCCCCTTCCCATCTCCCCTACTCCCCTGCTCCCTCCGATCCCCCCCCGCTCCCCAGCCGTTCTGCCTCTCCGTCCGTCCGGCAGCCAACGCCGCTGACGCTCGACAAAGCCCTGACCTATTTGCCTGGGGTTGGACCTCGAAATGCCGAGCGGTTAGCCAAATTAGGGCTGTATACCGTCCGGGATCTGCTGTATTACTATCCGCGTGATCATATTGACTATGCGCGGCAGGTCAACATTCGGGAACTGGAGGAAGGCGCAACAGTCACACTGGTGGCTACCGTCAAGTCCTGTCGTTGCTTCACTAGTCCCCGCAATGAAAAATTGACGATTTTGGAATTAGTCGTCCGGGATCAAACTGGACAGATCAAACTGAGTCGTTTTCTCATGGGCAGTCGTTATAGTAACCGAGGCTGGCAGGAGCAACAGAAGCGAATGTATCCTGTTGGAGCGACGATCGCGGCTTCCGGGTGGGTCAAACAAACGAAATATGGGGTGACGTTAGAAGATCCGGCGATCGAGGTGTTGCAGCATGAAGGGGATGCGATCGAATCGTTAAATGTCGGTCGCTTGGTGCCTGTTTATCCCTTAGTAGAAGGTGTGGGAGCGGATTTGGTCAGACGTACTGTCGTCACTGCACTGCCAGCCGTGCAACAAATTCAGGAAGCGTTACCCGATGGCTTACGAGATCAGTATGGCTTAGTCAAGATTCAAGCGGCGATCGGATATATTCACTTTCCCGATGATCAGGACACGCTGGCGGCGGCTCGTCATCGCTTAATTTTCGATGAGTTTTTCTACCTGCAATTGGGCTTGCTCAAGCGCCGGAAAGCCATGCAGCAAACGCAATCTGGTGTGGTATTAGCGCCTACCGGCCAACTGATCGATCAGTTCTATAGTTTACTCCCGTTTCAATTAACTAATGCCCAGCAGCGAGTGGTGAACGAGATCCTGACCGATCTGCAAAAGCCAGCTCCGATGAATCGGTTAGTCCAGGGGGATGTGGGATCGGGAAAAACGGTGGTGGCTGTGGTGGCGATGCTGGCAGCGATTCAAGCGGGTTATCAAGCGGCGATGATGGCTCCTACGGAAGTTTTGGCAGAACAGCATTATCGCAAATTGGTAAGTTGGTTAAATCTCCTGCATCTACCTGTGGAATTGCTGACCGGATCAACACGAGCAGCAAAACGGCGTCAGATCCATGCGCAGTTACAGACTGGCGAATTACCAGTTTTGGTCGGGACTCATGCGCTGATTCAAGATACGGTGAATTTTCATCAGTTGGGACTAGTGGTGATTGATGAACAACATCGGTTTGGTGTGGAGCAACGAGCACGCTTACAGCAGAAAGGCGAACATCCCCATGTCTTGACGATGACCGCCACGCCTATTCCCCGAACTTTAGCGTTGACTCTGCATGGCGATCTGGATGTCAGCCAGATTGATGAATTACCACCGGGGCGTAAACCGATTCAAACTACGGTGTTATCGGGGCGGGAGCGGCTCCAAGCCTATGAATTGATGCGGCGAGAAATTGCCCAGGGACGGCAGGTATATGTGGTGTTGCCGTTGGTGGAGGAGTCGGAAAAGCTGGATTTGAAGTCCGCGATCGAGGAATATCAAACTCTTCAGGAGCGGGTCTTTCCTGAATTCCAAGTGGGATTGCTACATGGGCGCATGACTTCAGCCGAGAAGGATGAGGCGATTACACGGTTTCGGGATCAGGAAACCCATATTCTAGTTTCGACCACTGTGGTGGAAGTCGGAGTCGATGTGCCTAATGCGTCGATCATGCTGATTGAACATGCGGAGCGGTTTGGCTTATCGCAACTACACCAATTAAGAGGTCGAGTGGGTCGGGGTGCGGCACAATCCTTCTGCTTACTCATGAGTAGTTCTAAAACGGAAACGGCTCGACAACGCCTAAAAGTGTTGGAGCAATCCCAGGATGGCTTCTTTATTTCGGAAATGGATATGCGATTTCGGGGGCCAGGTGAAGTGTTAGGGACTCGGCAATCCGGGCTACCCGATTTTGCTCTGGCCAGTTTGGTCGAGGATCAGTCCGTCCTGGAACTGGCGCGAGAAGCCGCTGAACAGGTGATTGCCGTGGATGAAACCCTTAACCGTTGGCCACTGATGCAACAGGAGTTAGAGTTTCGGCATCGCCGCTTAATGGGTGGGACAATTCTGACGTAATTGCTTGGGCAACTGAGTCGTTACGTTGGCTTAAGGAGATGATATAACTACTGTTTATCCCGATAACGATCGCAGTTGTCTCTTATGAATCCTGCTCTGAGCCGTATTGGTCAAGATATGTCCCGCCTGACTGGGGTGCGGGCAATTATGAAAGATATTATTGAAACCTTACGGGAAGGGGGCGATCGAGAATTTATCAATCTCAGTGCCGGGAATCCGTTGATCTTGCCGGAAATTGAACAACTCTGGCGGGACTGTACGGCGGATCTGCTTGCCAGTTCGGAATATGGCGAAGTGGTTTGTCGATATGGTTCGAGTCAAGGCTATCAGCCATTGATTGATGCGATCGTCAAGGATTTTAACCAGCGCTACGGGTTAAGTTTGACCGATCGCAATATTCTAATTACGCCCGGTAGCCAAAGCCTTTATTTCTATGCGGCAAATGCCTTCGGGGGTTATACCGCAACAGGAGAGCTAAAGAAAATTGTGCTGCCCCTCAGCCCAGACTACACGGGGTATAGCGGGGTGACGCTGGAAGGGGATGCGCTAGTGGCTTACAAACCCACGCTCGATATTGATGCCGCTGCCCATCGGTTTAAGTATCGCCCGGATTTTAGCCAACTCACGATCGATCACACCACTGGCTGTATCTTATTCTCCCGACCCTGCAATCCCACTGGAAATGTTCTGACCGACGATGAAGTGAAGAAAATTGCGGCGCTCGCCGATCCCTATGATGTGCCAGTCTTAGTCGATTCTGCCTATGCCCCTCCCTTTCCGGCACTGAATTTTACGGAGATGAATCCGCTATTCGGCAACAATATTCTCCACTGTATGAGCCTCTCGAAGGTGGGCTTACCGGGGGAACGGATTGGCATTGCGATCGGGGATCAACGCTTTATTCAAGTGCTGGAGTGTTTCCAGACCAATATGTGTATTCATTCGTCTCGCTATGGGCAGGCGATCGCAGCGCGGGCGATCGCGTCTGGGGCGTTAGCCGACTTGGCAGTGAATGTGATTCGTCCGTTTTATCAACGTAAATTCCATATTCTAGAAACGGCTCTAGATGCCGCGATGCCCAAAGAGGCCCCCTGGTTTCTGCATCGGGGGGAAGGGGCAATCTTTGCTTGGCTATGGCTCCGCGATCTGCCGATGACCGATGCTGAGTTTTACCAACTGTTGAAACAGGTGGGAGTAATTGTGGTTCCTGGCAGTTCCTTCTTCCCCGGACTGCGGGAAGCCTGGAGTCATAAGCAACAATGTCTGCGGATTAGCCTGACGGGAACCGACCAAGAACTAGAAACCGGTATGACCCGGTTGGCGGAAGTCGTGCAGCGAGTTTATCAACCGAGTTAGTGATTTATTGTGAGTGAGCAGTTTGTAGAAATTGGTAAAATTGTTGCCGCCCAGGGCTTAAAAGGAGAAGTCCGGATCTACCCCAGTTCAGATTTCCCGGAGCGGTTTCTCCAGCCTGGAAAACGGTGGATTCAACGATCGCCCAACTCAGATCCCCAAACGATCGAGTTGATCAAGGGGCGCTATCTCGATGGCAAAGGCTTGTATGTAGTGCAATTCGCGGCCGTGGATGATCGCGAAGCCGCCGAAGCTCTGATCGGGAGTAAACTGCTAGTCCTCCAATCCGATCGACCACCGCTAGAAGAAGATGAGTTTCATATTCTGGATTTGATTGGGCTGGAAGTCGTTGATCAGGCGACTCAAACCATTGTTGGCAAGGTGGTGCAACTAATTTCGGCCGGAAACGATTTGTTGGAAGTAGAGCGTTCGGATCAGACGCGGGTGCTGATTCCATTCGTGAAGGCGATCGTGCCTGTTGTCGATCTAGAGCAACGCCGGATCGAAATTACACCTCCAGTGGGACTAATTGACTAATCGCTTGTCCGGCCAGATAGCCAGTTGTCCAGGCACTTTGGAAATTAAATCCGCCAGTCACCCCATCAATATCGAGAAGCTCGCCTGCCAGATATAAACCGGGACAGCACCGACTGCCCATTGTCTTAAAGTCCACTTGCTTCAAACTAACTCCACCACAGGTGACAAATTCTTCTTTAAATGCTCCTTTCCCAGAAACCTGATATCGTCCTTGAGTTAATTCCTGAATCAATTGGTTCAAGCTTTTATTCGAGACTTCTGCCCACCGTTGTTCCGCACCAATGTCAGCGCTAGCGGTCAAGCGTTCCCATAAGCGACGAGGGAGGGATATTGGACAGTTGGTGGCGATCGTGCGGCGGGGAAACTCTGACTTTACAGCTAACAGTTGTTGCCGCAAAGTCTCTGGATTCAAAGTTGGCAACCAATTAATTTGTAACGTGGCCTGGTAGCGGTGATCATGTAACACTCTGGCTCCCCAAGCCGACAGCTTCAAAATCGCTGGCCCACTCACACCCCAATGGGTAATTAGGATGGCTCCGGTCTGCTCTAGTTGCACCTCACCCACTTGCAACCGAACTTTGACCATTGGCTGTGACACTCCAGCTAAGCCGTCAAATCGCGGATCTTTGATATTAAAGGTAAACAGGGAAGGCACTGGTGGCTCGATCGTATGCCCCAATGATCGAGCGATCGCATGACCTTGCGGACTACTACCTGTTGCCAACAATAGCTGATCTGCTACCAACTGCTCACCCGACCTGAGTTCAACCTGAAATCGATCGTTCTGGTGGGTAACGTTCTTCACGATCACCCCAGTCCACAACCGTACTCCAGCTTGGATCGCGGCTCGCATCAGGCACTCCACGATCGTGGCGGATTGATCGGTGACCGGAAACATCCGCCCATCCGCTTCAGTTTTTAACCGCACTCCCTGATGGGCAAACCACTCGACCGTATCCTTCGGCTGAAAGCGGGTAAACGCACCCCGTAAGGCTTTGCCGCCTCGGGGATAATTCTGAATTAACAACGCTGGTTCGAAGCAAGCATGGGTGACATTACAGCGGCCCCCTCCAGAAATCCGCACTTTTGCTAGAGGTTCACGCGCTGCTTCCAAGACCGTTACTTCAAGATTGGGGTTCTTCTGGGCACAGGCGATCGCGCCAAAAAATCCGGCAGCTCCCCCCCCAATGACAATCACTCTGCTCACGTCACCTCTAGTGTTGAACCAGGCAACTATTGTGCCTCAAATTGAGACTTATCTGCTTGGCAAACTGGACAAACCCAATCGTCTGGTACATCCTCAAACGGAGTTCCCGCCAAGATGTCATTCTCTTGGTCGCCTGCTTCTGGATCGTAAACATAGCCACATACTGTACAGATATATTGCATTAGTTCTGAGCTCCATTAAACATATTCGCTTGCCAGCAAAAAGCCATGACATAAGGCAACTGGAGAGTCAGCCGTCCCATTCATTGGGCATTCATACCGGCCACAATGGACACAATTCGACTGTACAGGCAGTACCAAATCGATCGCGGGATATACACTAATTCCCTGCCGAATAAATGCCTGGGCTTCCAATTCCGAAATCGTATGGCAAATCAAAATCGCCCGTTGAATATTCAGGGCACGACGCTGGTAATTAATCTGCTGGAGGGTTTCTCCAAACGATTGTTGTTCAGCCCGAATGGCAATTAAAACGCGTTCTGACAAACTGGTAAAGCAAGCCGGTTTCGTTTGCTCAAAATAGTCTTTGTATTGAATCGTTAATGTGCCGTCAATATGATGGCGGGTACGAATACAGCGCAGGAAGGGTAGCGTGAAGGCACCATTAGGGTCGATCGCATACCACCAGGACTTGTACCAGGCATCGGGAGACAGGCGTAACATCTGGTCGATTTGCTCGGAGGTAAAGCCAGAAGTCTCCAAGAGGGCGATCGCAGTGGCCAGAGTCAGATTTTGTCCTAACAGATGCATTTCCGACTCATGTTGGGTCAATCGGGCTAATTCCCGACTATCGTTCATGCCGCGATTAGCTGGTGATTCTAACTGGGGCTGTGAATCTGCCAATACACACTGAATCGTCTCTACATGCAGAACCCCATCGGCGGCTTGTTGGTGATCCGTCGGCACACTCACTTCACTCGCCACTAAACCAACTGTTTCTGGAGTGAAGATGGCTGGGATACAGGTGGCAAGCAGGGACGTCAGCATGGAACTATCCGCGATCGCTAAGGCAATCTGAATTTGATCGCGAATATTCGTTGTCCTGACCTGCTCATGGACTGGAGAAAATAAGGGATGATTGGGCATGACGACCCCTTTGTTAGCAGTCAAGATCCGGCAATCATCTAGCGGTTAAACGATTGGCTAAACCATCTTTTACGCTGAAAAGTCTTTTTTCAGCCCAGGATTACGGTCGGGACAAACGATCGATGCGCTAGTGATGTCATTGTGGCAGTAGTCACCCAATTGTTCCAGATGCTCGGGGATTCTCTTAATAAATCTCATACCAATTTCATCCAGAGATTTTTAGGCGAATACTGATCGCCTCCTTCGCTTAACTAAGTTAGCCTTTCCGTTCTTCCCGTACAAAAATCAATGGTAGCAACGATCCTAATCGCAACATGGCGGACAGGGCAAATAGTCCCAATAGCCCGCTATAACTCCCATACTGTGCTAAAAAGCCGCCTGCGGTTGTTCCTAAGGCTCCACTAATTCCAGCAAAGGCCGCTACAACTCCGAAATAGGTCGATTGATTGTGAATCGGGGCCACTCCCAGTTGCAGATTACTGGCACACAGATCGATCGCCGCACTAGTGCCACCGATCGCTAAATGTAAGAGCGGCAACCACACCCAAAAGGAGATGGGTTGGGCATCTGTGATCAGCCAAAGTAACGGAGTCAGAGCAAAGGCAATGCCGACCGAGAGCAGGATGGGACGATTACCAATGCGATCGGCTAACTTACCCCAGAGCACCAGGGTGGCCAGATTCGCGCCTGCCATCAAACTGTTGTATAGCGTCACCTGACTAATATCTAGCTTCAGGTTATCCAGCATATACAAGTTGAAAAACGGCGTACTGAGGTTAACGGCAAAGGTCCAGAAGTTGAAATACAGCAGGAATTTGAGAAAGTTGGTGTTTTGCCAAATCTCGCTGAAAGGAATACTTTGGAGTAATGTTTTACGATCGCTCGGCACAGAAACAACCTGGGCTGCGGGCGAGTGGGGATGCATAACTGCCAAGGGTTCTGCTTGGGGATTCACATCCACCATAAAGTTCTGGAACCACAGGCTAACTAATCCGGCAACGACTCCCAACAGCAATATGAAACCATAGCCTTCGATCGAACCGCTAAACCATTTAGACAGCATCCAACCCATCAAAGGCACAGAGATCAGATTGGTTAGGGTCGCTGCACTATTACGGAGGCCGAAATAACGTCCCCGTAGCTGCCGAGGCACTAATACTGCCATCCAACTCAGCCAAGGCGCACTTCCGAATGCCCCCAGCAAGTAGCTGAGCACTGTAATCACTAGAGTTAGGCCAATCAAGATTGACGGCACAGCATCGTGCCAGCCGACTAAAAAGATCCCAATGACCAGGCCTAGCCAAAGCGAGCGCGAAATGCCATAAATCCAGAGACAGTAGATATGCCGACTTGTGGTTTTCTCTGAAAAGTAGGCTCCGATCGGCTGCACCAAATTTGCCAACATGGGAATTGACATTAACATGCCAATCTCTGTTGGATTTGCCCCCAACTGCAACAGAAAATTGGTTAGTAAAACGCCCCCCGTAATATTGGAGAACAGGGTCGCAAACACGCCATCCCAGGTAGAAGCTGCCAGGCTAGTGCGAATCTTATCTTTAGAGGTATTTAAAGTTGCAGTGAGAGGGCGGATCTTAGGCTTGGTCGGTTTTGGCGGTGGCTCAACTGGAGTAATGGCAACTTCGATGCTGGGTTCCACAAGTGGCAAAGCGGCCTGAAGAGGCGAAACTTGAATCGCCTCCTCGATCGCGATTGCTTCAACAGATACAAACTCCACTACTTGTCCTCGCTACCCAAAAAGATGGTCAATCAACCTTCCCAAAGAAAGCTCTCTGAGAGGCCAGGATGTTCATAATCTACATCACTAAAGATAATGCTTGGTTGAGCAATTCCTCTGAGAATAAACAGTGGCGCGATCGTGGAACATCATCCTGATGAAAGAAGTAAAACCAGGATGAGCTAAGACTGATCTCAAGACAGAGCTAGCCTTAAGAATCATCTCCTAAAGATAGCTATGCCAAGTAACGGATAGTTGTAGTCTAAGAAATTGACTAATGTGAAATTTTTCGGGTCTTTAACCTGGCAAAATTCGCCTGACAGAATTCGCTTGTGCCCTATGCCAAAATTTCGGCTTCGCCATGTTCTGATTATATTGTTCCTACCACTGTTGCTCTGGGGCTGTCAGCATGGGTTACTGCAATCTCATCTATCCTCTAGTCAGCCAATCACACTAAAACTCAGTGGATGGGGCGCTAGCCCAACAGAACAACGACTCCTCCAGCAAGTTCTGCAAGACTTTGAGGCCAGCTATCCTACCATCAAGGTAAAGTTTGAGGTAATTGCTGATCAATATATGGATGTGATCAAAACTCGGTTGATTGGCGATGCCGCCCCCGATGTGTTTTATCTGGATGCCCTAGAAGCTCCATTTTTGATGGCCCAAACTGTTTTAGAGCCACTGGATGCTTACATTACCTCGGAATTCGATCTAGACGATTTTGAGGAGAACTTACTACAACCCTTCCAGTACCAAAACCAAACCTATGGGTTACCGAAAGATTATTCTACCTTAGCGCTATTTTATAACCGACAGGCATTCCAAGCCACAGGCCTCACTGCACCTCCTGTAACCTGGGACGAATTGTTGACAGCCGCTCGACAGCTGACGATCGATCGCGATCAGGACGGCAAACCAGAACAATATGGGTTGGGAATTACTCCGGAATTGCCTCGACTCATGTATACCCTGCGATCGTTTGGTGGTCAGGTAATTGATACTAATGGCTATGCGACCTTTGCGAGTGATGCTGCCTTACAGGGACCTCAACAGATTTTGGCACAATACCAAAACGATCGTACTTCTGCCCGTCCGTTGGATGTGGGAACGAATAACGGTAGTGAAATGTTTGGTCAGGGAAAAGCGGCAATGGTACTGGAGGGCAATTGGGCCATTCCTTACTTGAAGGACACCTTTCCCAATCTTGATTTTGCTACCACAGAAGTCCCCCAGATTAATAATCGACCTGGCACAATGGTCTACACCGTTGCCTATGTGATGAATCGCCAGTCTCCTCACAAGCAAGCCGCTTGGACACTGATTGCCTATCTCACTGGAAAATTAGGGATGGAAAAATGGACAAGTACTGGATTTGCCTTACCGTCCCGCCGATCGGTGGCAGCTAAACTTCAAGTTGATCGCGATCCCTTGCGATCGGCGCTAGTCGCGGGAGTTCGCTATGCTACACCCTGGCAAGTTGGTCGCTATCCTGCCACGATCATGAACAATTTTAATAACCAATATTTAAGTGCCCTGCTAGGCCAACAACCTCTCAAACCAGCAATGTTGCAAGCTCAGACCAGTGCGAATCAACAAATTCGGGCCGCTGAGTAAATAGATGCTGAATGCCTGAATTGAGCCTATAGTGT
>DATNPU010000368.1:0-17725 GCA_036703105.1 Microcoleaceae cyanobacterium | reverse complement strand
GCCTGATTCACCCATCTAGAGGAGTTCAATCAAAGTACTGCTTGATTAAAATGTTTAGTAATTACTGAACAAACTGAATTTGAGTGAGCCCCAACTACGAGTTATCAATGGCAACCATAGTGTTTAGTCTGTTCAATAAGCACTAAACTAATTAAATTAAGATATGTTAAGTTAGTACCTATGGATGCCGCCAACCAGGTTAGTGCCAGCAACGCCAATCTCAGTCAGGAGCAACAGCAGTTTGAGCAAAAACACTTTGTTGAGGAGGTGGGTCTGTTGTTTGAAATGGTTGGTTTGCCACGCATGGCCGGACGGGTATTTGGCTGGCTCCTGATCTCCAATCCGCCTCACCAATCGCCTGGTGAGTTGGCGACAGTCTTACAGGCAAGTAAAGGCTCCATCAGCACCATGACTCGCCTGCTGGTGCAAATTGGCTTAATTGAGCGCATTAGCCTACCCGGACAACGCCGAGACTACTTTCGGATTAAGTTAAACGCCTGGTCTGAGTTAACCAAACAACGGATGGCGCAAATTACTGCCTTTCGGCAACTAGCAGAGCGCGGATTGGAGTTACTTCATGAGGACGATCCCAACTTACGCCGCCGTTTAGAAGAGATGCGAGATATGCACGCCTTTTGTGAACGGGAACTACCTTTAATGCTCGATCGCTGGGAGAAACAACGGCTCAACGCTCAGTAAGTTGTTTCAGGTCAACCCAGCTCTCTACACGTTAATAGACTGCTGCCGGTTTCAAGCTTTTGTTCTCTCTCATTCACTTATCTAAACTTCCCTGATTATGCAACTCCCGCTGATGAATCAAGTCACCAAAAAGACCTCCCCCTGGATGGTCGGTTTAGTTGCGGCTGGACTGGTCGGTGCATCAGCGGCAACTTATATGGCAGTACGTCCCGCTCTTTCACCCAAGCCAGAAGTCAGCAACCTGACTGTGCCCGTGGCCACGAAAAACGTCGTGGTGCGGATTACAGCTAGCGGGGATGTGATTCCGGTTCAAAAACTGAACCTGAATCCTAAGCAAGCGGGACGGTTAGCAGCACTTTACGTGGAACAGGGCGATCGCGTCAGTCAAGGGCAGGTGATCGCTCGGATGGACAGTAGTGAACTGGAGGCCCAACAGCGCCAAGCGGAAGCGGAATTAGCCAGAGCTGAAGCTAATTTGGCATTGTTACAAGCGGGAACACGACCGGAATTGATCAATCAAGCTCAGGCCACCGTGGAACAAGCCGAGGCTGAAGTGAATGTGGCCCAAGTGCGGTTGAATTTAGCCAGCACCCGAGTAGCGCGCAACCAGAGTTTGCAGGCAGAAGGGGCCATCACCCGCGATCGCTTAGATGAAGTGTTGAATGAACAACAGAGTGCTAGAGCTAATTTAGAACAGGCCCAGGCGCGGTTAAATAATGCCCGCCAACAGTTGAACCAACAGGAAAATGGGCCCCGGACCCAAGAGATCCAGCAGGCGATCGCGCAGGTAAATAGTGCCAAAGCCAGCCTGCAACGGATTCAAACCCAACTGGCAGATACAGCAATTCAAGCGCCGTTTGCCGGAATTATTACGCAAAAGAATGCAGTTGTGGGGGATTACGTCACTCCTACTAGCTTTGCTTCCAGTACCTCGGCCGCCACCTCGATCGTCACCCTGGCGAATGACTTAGAAATTCTGGCGAAAGTCCCAGAGGTGGATATTAGTCAGATTAAGCCGGGACAGGCAGTGGAACTGAAAACGGATGCGTTTCCCAAACAGACCTTTAAAGGAGTGGTGCGGCTGATTTCCCCCGAAGCCAAAGAAGATCCGACTCAAAAGGGTGTCATTACCTTTGAAGTGCGGATTCGGATCGCTACCGGCAAAAATCAACTCCGGTCTGGCATGACTACCGACGTCGCTTTCCTGGGTAATCGGCTTCAGGATGCCCTGATGGTTCCCAGTGTGGCGATCGTCACGAACAAAGGTCAAACTGGTGTCTTGATTCCGGGGAGCAACAATAAACCGAAATTCCAACCTGTGACGATCGGCTCCAGTATTGGCAACGAAACCCAAGTTTTAGAGGGTGTGAAGGTGGGAGACTCAGTGTTTGTGGAGTTACCGGAAGGTCAAAAGCTGGACGACATTACCAAAGGTATGAATCAAGGCAAGTAACGAGGGCGGCTCTAGGGGCAAATATGGACTTAGTTGAAAGTAGCAAAATGGCAGTCAAAACGCTGGCTGCTAACAAGCTCCGTAGTACATTAACTATGCTCGGCATCATCATTGGGAATGCCTCAGTGATTGCCATGATCGGGATTGGTCAAGGTGCTCAAAAGCTGGCATCCGAGCAATTTGAATCCTTGGGGCCGAATGTGTTGTTTGTCACCCCAGGCAGCCGGGAAGCCCGCAACCGTACCTTTGATCTGCCAAGAACGTTGGTGCTGGAAGATGCCAAAGCGATCGCCACTCAAGTGCCCTCCATTAATGAAGTGGCCGCGCAACGGCAGAGTCAGTTACCCGTGGTGTATCGCAACCTCAATACCAGTTCTCTGGTGGTTGGTACAACTCCAGAATTCCTCTCCGTCCGCAACTTTGACATGGCAAGGGGACGGTTTATCTCAAATGAGGATGTGGAGCGGAACACTCAGGTGGTGGCATTGGGATCGGATGTAGCCACTCGGTTTTTTGGCAATCGGGATCCGATCGGTGAACAAATCCGCATCCGGGGTTTGAGCTTTCAGGTAATTGGCGTCCTCCGCTCTAAGGGAGCATTTTTGGGCAATAACCAGGATGATGCCGTCTATATCCCAATTACGACCCAAGCCAACCGCTTGATGGGACAGACTTCCCCCTATGGGCTAGATCTCACCTTTATCTCAATTTCAGCTAAGAACGAAGCCAGTATTCGCGCGGCTGAATTTCAGATTACGAATCTATTACGACTTCGCCATAAAATTACCGACCAAGACGACTTTACCGTCCAAACTCAAAAGGACATTCTAAAAATTGTCGGCACCATTACCGGCGGCTTAACGGCTATGCTAGCGGCGATCGCAGCAATCTCGCTGTTAGTTGGTGGCATTGGCATTATGAACATTATGCTGGTATCGGTCACGGAGCGAACCCAGGAAATCGGACTCCGTAAGGCGATCGGGGCATCGCAACAGGATATTTTGATCCAGTTCATGATTGAAGCTGTGATTCTCTCGGCAGCCGGTGGGTTCTTGGGAACCGCGATCGGAGTCGGTGGCATTCTGCTCGTCGGTGCGTTCACCCCCTTACAAGCTGGAGTTTCTACCGGAGCGATCGCGATCGCCGTGGGCGTCTCGGGTGGCATTGGGCTATTCTTTGGCGTGGTGCCTGCCCGTCAAGCCGCTAAACTCGACCCGATCGTGGCGCTCAGAAGTGCTTAATTACCCCTCGTCTTCACACCTCCTATGCCTACCTCAGTGATTGTCCGTCTGGAAGATATCTATAAAATTTACGGCACTGGCGAAACGGAAGTTCGCGCGTTGGCTGGTGTGAATCTGGTGATCGAACAGGGTGAGTATTGCTCGATTATGGGCGCATCGGGTTCTGGCAAGTCCACGATGATGAACATTATTGGTTGCCTGGATAAGCCAACCTCTGGACGCTACTACCTGGACAATATGGATGTCTCCACATTGGATGACACGGCGCTCGCCCATGTCCGCAATCGCAAACTAGGATTTGTGTTTCAGCAGTTTCATTTGCTGCCACAGTTAACAGCACTAGAAAATGTCATGCTGCCGTTGGTCTATGCCAATGTGCCTGAACGGGAGCGCAAAGACCGAGCGGCTGAAGCGTTAACCAAAGTAGGGTTAGCCCATCGCTTAAATAATCGCCCGAATCAGCTTTCTGGTGGTCAACAACAACGGGTGGCCATTGCGCGGGCGATCGTCGGTCGTCCGGTGTTACTGCTAGCCGATGAACCGACTGGAGCCTTAGATTCCCGCACGACCGTAGAAATTTTGGAGATCTTCACCGAACTGAATGCCAGTGGCATGACTGTGGTAATGGTGACGCATGAACCGGATGTTGCCCGTCAAACCCGCCGGATTATCTGGTTCAAAGATGGTACGGTGATGAATCCGCAACTTACCCCTGAAGAACTGTCTCACCTGATGGCTGCGGCCTAGTTTGTAATTAACTCACTCTTCATCAAGTCGCCTTGAAGCTAGGGAAGTCTGTACCTCTGGAGACGGGTGGGACTTGGTAGAATGGGCGATGCAATCAGACGATCTTTCGCAAGAGAACACTCATCATGACGCAGACCACGGAACCAACGATCGCCTTAGATATTCCCAGTTTGGATACCGAACTGACGAACCAAACTCCCCAAAAAATTCTGGAACGGGCGTTCAGCTTATTCGACAATATTGCCATTTCCTTTAGTGGCGCTGAAGATGTTGTGTTGATTGACATGGCATACCGAATCAATCCCAATATCAAAGTTTTTAGTTTAGATACTGGACGGCTCCACTCGGAAACTTATCAATTTATCGATCGCGTCAGAAAGCACTACGGCATCACGATCGATATTATGTACCCGGACGCAGCTCAAATCGAGGCGTTAGTGCGAGAAAAAGGCCTATTCAGCTTTTATGAAGATGGTCACAAGGAATGCTGCGATATTCGGAAAGTTGCACCGCTGCGCCGGAAGCTAGGGACGCTCGATGCCTGGATTACTGGACAGCGGAAGGATCAAAATCCTTCTACCCGGGCGGCTGTACCTACGGTGCAAGTAGATGGCGCATTTTCCTCCGGCGATCGGCAGCTAATTAAATTCAATCCCTTAGCCAATTGGACTTCGGCAGAAGTCTGGTTCTACATCCGGGCTTACGAAGTACCTTACAACCCCCTACATGAAAAGGGCTTTGTCAGCATTGGCTGTGAACCCTGCACTCGCCCAGTACTGCCGAACCAGCATGAGCGGGAAGGTCGCTGGTGGTGGGAAGATGCTGGCAAGAAAGAATGTGGTCTACACGCTATTAATCAAACCCAGGGTAGTTAGGGCAATTCAATCCTTGCAAAATTTGCTTTAGGGGTGCATCACGGTGTGCCCCTAGCAGCGATTTAATGCTCAAGTTTGGCTCTAAGATCATGCTAGGGTGGTCAAAGTCGAGCGTGATCAAGGGGATAGCTATGTCTTCTACAACTGAACACAAATATATTCAGCTGAACGAGCAAGGAACCCCAATCATTGCTGGAACCACGATGAAGGTAGTGGAATTGATCACTGCTCAATTTGCGCATGGCTGGAGTCCTGAAGAATTGCATTTTCAGTACCCCTACCTAAGTATGAGTCAGATCCACTCTGCCTTAGCCTATTACTGGGATCACAAGTTAGAGGTAGATGCCGAGATAGAACAGCGTTATCAGTATGCTGAAGATTTACGGCAAGCAGCTGGGGAATCTCCGTTTGTGGCAAGATTGCGGGCACAAGGGCTGCTGAAGCAATGACGTTAGCCTTCTACATGGATGAGCATGTGCCACGATCGATTACCAATGGTCTGCGATTAAAAGAGATTGATGTCTTGACGGTTCAAGAAGATGGTTTAGCTGGAATGCCTGATCTAGCTGTACTTGATCGCGCTAGCGAATTGGGACGCTTAGTCTTCACGCAGGACGAAGATTTTCTGATTGAAGCGCAGCGACGGCAGCAACAGGGACTTGATTTTGCTGGAATCATTTACATTCATCATCAAAGGCTAGTGATTGGTGAATGTATTCGTGATCTGGAAATCATCGCTCAACTGGGCAATCTAGAGGAATTTGCTAATCGGGTGCAATACTTGCCGCTATAACCTGCTACAGCAATCGCAGTTGAGTATCTTGAGGTTCTAACGCACGATCGCTATCTGGTTGAGCATCATCGGCTAGATTCAGCCAGGTAGCGGCTTCGGCTGACAGTAATCCTTGGGCAGCATCGACCATTTCGGTGGCAATTTCGCGTAAATCGTCGCGATTCGTCAGGTAGGTTTTTAGGGCAACTAAGGGATCCAGGCTACTACCCGCTCCTAATTCGGGTACCCGCGATCGATTAAACTGACTTACCAACTCAGGGCGAATCGTGTAACTGTGAGCCGGACTGAGCATTTGGTGTAATGCAGGTTGATCGATGGTATCCAATTGCTCCGATCGCAGATAGTAAATTAACCGGACGACAGCATCTTGAATTAGTTCTGAGTCGAGAGCCGCAAATAGCGTCGCTTGCGGCTCTTGGACAGCGGACAAATCAACTTCGATCGTCCGAAAACATCGAACCGCTAACGGACAAAACTCAAACCGAGTTTGCCCCCGTTCTAGTTTAATCAAGACAAACCCTTTATCTTCCTTCTCCTCACTAAAATCGACCCGCTCAATGCTGCCGGGATAAACCACAGGAGGCTGTTCGCATAACACCTGGTGACGATGCACATGCCCTAACGCCACATAATCGAAACAGGCACGGGTAAGCAAAGGTAGCGGAACTGTAAAGCCTTTCCCCACGGACAGAAACCGTTCTGAGCCATAGCTAGCGGTATCAACCATTAAATGGGCCAGAAGGACAGTTGGTAAATTGGGATCGAGTTGGCGAATTTCACCTTCCATTGCCACCCGCAAGCGATCGCCCAACACCTGATTCACTTCCCCCATCGAAAGTCCTTCGGCTTCGGGGCGAGTCAACAAGGTCGATCGCGTTAACCAGGGTAAAGTCATGACCTGCACAAGGCCATTGAGGGTCTGAATCCGGTGGGTTTCCAGCCGATCTCCGACGACAAAGCCGGGAACCCCCAACGTGCGATAGATACATAAACTGGCCCCCCCTTGACCCTGGGTATGTTGGTCGTGGTTACCAACGAGTAACACCGTCGGAATTTCGGCATCTGCTAACCGCCGGAATTGGCTGGCAAAGGCTTCCTGTACATAGGGGGGTGGCGTAGCATCGGGAAAAGCATCACCGCCAAACAGCACCAGATCAACGGGTTCCGCGATCGCCCGATCGATACAACAAGCTAAGGTTTGCACAAAGTCTTCTAAACGCGTGTTCAGCCCAGTTTCGGGGTTAACCTGTCCATGGGAAAAGCCACTTCCCATGTGGATATCGGACAAATGAAGGATTTTGATCATAGACCCTCAAACCTGCTTGGGCTGCGGCACTGCTTGATGCGATCGCCAGTGTCCCAATTCTGTCACAGATATGGATAGCCGATCCTTAGCGCAGGAAGACCAGACGCATCAAGCGGCTAAAAATAGCATCGGGTAAAAGGTGCCGCAGCCATAACAGCACTCCGGCCTTGCCTCCGGCCGGATAGCGCAAGCGTTGGCTACCATCGGTTGCTTAGAAGTAGATGCGGCATTCTCGCTGATCGGTGTTTCGCCAGCGGCCGGTTCGTTACCCTTCCGCGATCGCGGTGGTAGTCGGTTCATCGCCAATACTGGCATAGCCTTGGTCGTGGAGCGGATTGTAGATCACATCATGCTCAAACACATACGCCCAAGTTTCCTTGCGAGTCCAGGTAGCGAGGGGATTCACCTTGAGACGTTGCTGCGCATCTAATTCAAAAATCGGCA
This sequence comes from Microcoleaceae cyanobacterium, assembly GCA_036703105.1. GTDB lineage: Bacteria > Cyanobacteriota > Cyanobacteriia > Leptolyngbyales > Leptolyngbyaceae > Pantanalinema. The sequence goes on along the minus strand of DATNPU010000368.1, from coordinate 10,167 downwards.
GATTAGTGTGCGAGGCTGACTGATCTCGTCGTTCTCCAGTCATCCAGGCGATCGTCTTCAGTTCCGCTAACCCCCGCTCTAACGGTTCTACTTTAGTTAGCTGATGAAACTTGTCGCTATCCGCTTCCCATAGGGCTTTGCCATATTTTTTAGCGAAGGCTTCCCGGGAATTGACAGTTTGAATTCGGTAGATTTGCAAATTCAGGTTGTATAGTCCTTGGGCTCTCGCCACCAGTTCTAGCGTTTCGGGAAAGTGGTGTAGAGTATCTAAAAACAGAACGGGAACCGGGGCAGCTGGTCTTAACTCCCGATAGAGCAAATCCGTAATCAGCATGTCATCGACATTAAACGCACTACTCTGAACTAGCCCCGTCGGAATGTTCTCAATACACCAGGCAAGAATGGCGTTGGGATTCGCCTTCTCAAACCTCTGGTTTAGCTTCTTCAGGTCAAGTTTGACGGGTTGGATCAGAGGTTTGGTCGATTGAGTCATGTTGCGCTGTCGGCTGCCGATCGTCCTTTCTACGATACCCAAATACGGTACGCTCAGGGAAGGGAAAGATGGGTAGAGAAGCTTGAAGAAATAGGGAACATGAGGGGGAGAGACGATGACGCATCGACTGATTCTTTATAGCAAGCCGGGCTGCCATTTATGTGAAGGGTTGCAGGAAAAACTAGAGCAGATTCACGGGTTGGATTTTACTCTAGAGGTGCGGGATATTACCAGCCGTGAAGATTGGTTTGATGCCTATCAATTTGAAATTCCGGTGTTGGTGCTGGAAACAACGGCTGAACCGAATGGGGAACCGGCCACCACCCCAATTTCCCGCCCGTCTCCCCGTGCTAGCGTAAAACAGTTGGAGCAGATGCTACAGAAATATTGGCAAAATCATCCTACACAATAGAAGCAATTTGTGAGGAGTTGCTGACATGAAATTGCGTGAGTTACTAACGGTACTGTCTGATGCCCACATCCCAACTGAGCATCCAGTCTTAGAGACAGAAGTAAAAGGGCTATCAACCAATTCTTTGGCTTGCGAACCCGGTGATTTATTTATTGGCATGCCAGGAACCCGAGTAGATGGCGGTGATTTCTGGTCTGGGGCGATCGCAGCAGGGGCGATCGCGGCAGTAGTGTCTCCTCAAGCTGCCGCCAAGGTCGCGAGTAAACCTGAAGCCCAACCCCCTTGTATTGTTTCGGCAAGCGATATGTCGGATGCCTGTGCGCGACTGGCAACAGCATTTTATGGCTATCCCACTCAAAAACTGAAGTTAGTGGGAGTGACAGGTACGAATGGTAAAACTACCACGACCCATTTAATTGAGTTTTTACTGCATCAAACCCAAAAGCCAACGGCTTTAATGGGAACACTCTATACCCGGTGGCAGGGTTTCCAGCAGACGGCCAGCCATACGACACCGTTTGCAGTGGATTTGCAGCGGCAATTAGCCGAAGCCGTAGCCGCAGGGTGCGAGTATGGGGTGATGGAAGTGAGTTCCCATGCGCTGGCTCAGGGGCGGGTATTAGGGTGCGGCTTTGAGGTGGCCGTATTCACCAATCTGACCCAGGATCACCTGGACTTCCACCAGGATATGGAGGACTATTTCTCAGCCAAAGCCTTGTTGTTTACTAACGGGTATCTGACAGGACGCGCCATCATTAACCAGGATGATCCCTATGGACAACGGTTAATCTCACAACTCGATCGTACCCACGTCTGGAGCTACAGCACATCCGACTCTAGCGCTGATCTATGGACGAGTGATTTAACCTATGGTGCGACTAGCGTGAGTGGCACGTTACATACGCCAGTCGGGGAAATTGCCTTTCAATCCCCACTGGTTGGGCAGTTCAATTTAGCGAACCTATTGGCAGCTGTGGGGGCGGCGTTGCATCTAGGGTTAGAGTTACCAACGATCGCCGCTGCCCTACCTCAATTTGGCGGTGTACCGGGTCGGATGGAACAGGTGAATATCAGCCCAAATCAAGACATTAGCGTGATTGTGGACTATGCCCATACGCCGGATAGTTTAGAGAACTTGCTCAAAGCCGCGCGTCCATTTATTCCCGGTCGCATGATTTGTGTGTTCGGCTGTGGTGGCGATCGCGATCGCACCAAGCGTCCGCAAATGGGCCGGATTGCCGCCGATCTAGCCGATGTTGCTGTAGTAACTTCCGATAATCCCCGGACTGAAGATCCCGAACGGATTTTGCAGGATATTTTGGCCGGGATTCCCACCGAGGCAAATCTCATAGTGAATGGAGATCGGGCTGTCGCCATTCGCACCGCGATCTTACAAGCGCAACCGGGTGATGGTGTATTAATTGCCGGGAAAGGTCATGAAGATTATCAAATCTTAGGCACAGAGAAAATTCATTTTGATGACCGAGAACAGGCACGGGCGGCCTTAAGCGATCGGTTAGGTATTTAGCATCACCACAGCAAAAAACTGCCAGATCAAAAAGAGTTGGTAGAATGACGATGCATAGAGGGATTGCATTCTACTGAATCATACTGACCCCCAACCCAGGAAAAACGGCCTGATCTGGTAGTTACTCCATCAGGTAAGGCTTTTTGTTGCCCTTCCCATTGCACTGTTCATGAATTCACCGTCAGTTTCCGATGTTTCGCTGTATGAGCTAGCCCTGGCGACAGAATCACCTCCCCCCGTACTTCAGGTTAGCCCGGCCACCCTTAAGTCTGTGATTGACTCGATCTTGCAACTGCTGATTGAGCAAGAAACGCCTGCGATCGTCTGGACAAAGTTGCCTCGGGGAGATGTGTGGCAATTCGAGTTAGAGCGCTATGCCGCCTTAGTCGGCGTTCCTAAAGCGATTTATCTCTTCAAGTCACAACGGGATGAGAGTGAGGATCCGGCCACAGTCAGCTTGCCGCTGTCTAGCAGCGCTGAGGAAGACATCGATAAACCGATCATTCCTAGCACTCCTTCCTCGGCGATCGTGCCTGTGCTACTCTCTCCAGAAAGCCAATTGCGCCGGGAATACTTTTTGGTAATCTGGTCAGCCCAGTTTCGTGGTGTATTACTAGCCCACCGACCACGCTCAATGCAGGCGAGCAAAACAATCTCTCCAGCGTTGTTAGATAGCGTCGCCACCGCTGGTCAGCTAGGACAACTCCCTCTGTCGGAAGAGGCACCAGAACGGAAGCAACTCCTACTCACCATTTGTTCCTTTGAACCACAGTTAGTTGAGCAAACTTTAGTCGGGTTGGAACAAGCAATCACGGCATCCGGGGCTTTAGAGGAATTAATTGCAGATCCGAGTTCCCAGCTTCCAGATCACAGCAAGGTCATCGAGCAGTGGCAGCAACTGATTGCCGAAATGCCAGTAACTACCACAGCCGAGTTGGATTGGTTAGAGCGGCTATTTGGCAAACAACTTCAGCACCAGGAAGAAAATTGGCAACGGGGCACGATTTACCGCAAACAGGCAGAACTGGCAGAAACATTGCGGATTCAAAACGAAGAACTGCTCGATTCCTTGCGGCTGAAGGATGAGTTTTTGAATAACGTGGGGCAGGAATTACGGACTCCTCTCACCACGATTAAAACAGCACTGAGTTTGCTGAATTCACCTAACCTGAAGCCAAATCAGCGTCAGCGTTATATGGATTTGATTGCCAAAGAATGCGATCGCCAAAGCTCCCTGATTACTAGTCTGCTGAATTTAGTCCAGCTAGAACAGGTGGTGGATCAAACAACCTTGCCACCCTTGAAGATTTCGGAAGTCGTGCCGGGGGTCGTCAGTACTTATCAACCCCTAGCCGAAGAGAAAGGCGTGATGCTGGCGTACACCGTACCCGAAGACTTGCCAACCGTTTCCTGTGTGAATAACTGGCTACGGCAAATCGTGATTAATCTGCTGCACAACAGCATTAAGTTCACACCCAGAGGGGGGCAGGTATGGGTGCGCGCGAAACAGCAGGGCGACTATATTCAGCTAGAGTTTCGGGATACGGGAATTGGCATTTCTCCCAGTGAAATTCCCAAAATCTTCGATCGCTTCTATCGCATTCGCCAATCCGGTGATGACAGTAGCGGAGCAGGGTTAGGCCTGACGATCGTGCAACAACTCCTGCTACATTGCGGTGGCTCCATTTCCGTAAAAAGCAAGATTGGCGAGGGGTCTGTGTTTAATGTGCTATTACCCATTCACAGAATCCCCTCCGATTCAGTTACTTCACTTTAGGAGTAGAAATTAGGGAAGATCGTACATTCGGTAGGGGTAGGTTTTGTCCAACCCCATCGAACGGTGATTTTATCCGCTAAACCCGCCCGTACAACTTGCGAAGTGATTGAGTTTGAGCTGATGAGTTATTTGCCACCATAGTAGAAGGCAATTTCTTTCTCTTTTAAGGGGGCAAAGTCAGCCGCGATCAACATTTGGTCGAGTTCAGCTTGCGGAATGTGTTTGGCCCCAATTCGCACAATTCGGGAACGCATGGTATTCGACACCCCGCTACGTTGCCGTCCGGCTTCTAATCCCATGACTTGATGGTAGAGATCTAGCTTGGCAGATGGTATCGGTGTACCATCGAAATCAATGCCACGGGCGATAGCGTCATCAACAGCATCAGCCCCTAAGGAACTGGAAGAATTTGGTTCAGCAGACATTTCAGGCACCAAACGGGTAACAACAGGGCATTGTATCAGGAAGGCAGCCATTCCAAGCAGGAGACATCACTGTGCCTCGGTTTCTTCATTTAGCGGATATTCATCTAGGTTTCGATCGCTATGACAGCAAAGAACGCACCAGAGATTTTTATGAGGCGCTTCATGATGCGATCAGCCGCTATGCGATCGCAGAACGCGTTGATTTTGTCGTCATTGCGGGTGATTTATTTGAACACCGCACGATTCAGCCGAATATCTTGAACCAGGCACAGATCTGTTTAACAGATCTAAAGCGGGCAGGAATTCCAGTCATTGCGATCGAAGGCAACCACGATAACCGGCCTTACGGCACCAAAACCAGTTGGCTGAAATATCTGGCTGATTGGGAGTTATTGATTCTGTTAGAACCAGGTGATCCGGCAACCGGAGAGGCGTTATATATGCCTTGGGATCCTGAGGAGAAACGAGGTGGTTACATTGATTTAGACTGCGGTGTACGGGTCTTGGGTTCGTACTGGTATGGGTCGTCGGCTCCCAGGGCGATCGGACAAATTGCGGCGGCTATTCAAGAACTGCCTGCGGCGGCTGGTCATTCCGTGATGTTATTCCATCATGGGTTGGAAGGTCAGATTGCCCGTTATCAGGGAGCTTTGCGTTACAGCGATCTCTTGCCGTTGAAGGACGCAGGCATTGATTACCTGGCTCTAGGGCATATCCACAAAAATTACGCTGTAGAAGGTTGGGTGTTTAATCCTGGCTCCCTAGAAGCGAACAGCATGGAAGAGAACCGCTATGAGCGGGGTGTATACCTGGTGGAGTTGAATCAGGATGGAATTCACGCCGAGTTAAAGCGCGATTATTACCAGCGATCGATCGTGCAATTGCAACTGACGGCACGAGGGCAGGAAAGTGTCGAAGAAGTGGAACAAAGCTGTATTCAGCTCGTGGAAGCAGCGATGCGATCGGGGAAACTTCAGCCGGAATTATCCCCCATGGTAGAACTCCGAATTGATGGGCAAGTTGAATTCGATCGTTCAGAGTTAGATGTACGGAAACTTCAGCACCAACTTAAGGATCTCAGTCAGGCATTAATTTTCTTGCTCAAATTTGAAGCAGGTTCAGTCGAATTTGCCTCACCGTTAGCCGAAGAGGCGAGCCAACATCAGATTGAACAGGAAGTATTTACCGATTTACTGGCAGCCCATAATACCTATAAGAAACAAGCCGATCGCCTGGCCCATAGTTTGATTGATCTAAAGGAAATGCAACTCCAAGGGCGATCGGAGGTGGAACTGTATGAATTTGTGCAAACTCTACTCACCCAAGAACCATAGTTCAAATTCCCGGCAGGAAGTGACTACTAATCAGTGGTAAAGTAACGCGAAATTCTGTGCCCACCCCAACTTCGCTGGCCACAGTAATTCGACCACCCATGACATCCACGCATTGCTTGACGATCGCTAACCCCAACCCTGTACCCGGAATGGTGCCAACATTGGCCGCCCGATGAAAAGTTTCAAATAAGCGGCATTGATCAGTCGGGGGAATGCCAATGCCCTGATCTTTCACACTAAACACCATTTGTTGGTCATCACAACTTACTTCCATCAACACAACTCCTCCTACCGGAGAATATTTGATCCCATTGGACAGCAGATTATTCAGCACATGCCGTAACAGTTTTTCATCCATATACACTTTCGGCATCAGGCAATTAAACGACAGGTTGACCAAATGATTGGTCGTGCTGAGCTGCATTTGGGTGACTAGCTTGTGACAAAAAGCTTCCAGATTCAACCAGGTGGGACGATAGGATAATTTACCTGCCTCCGCACTGCCAAGCATCAATACCTCATCCAGCATTTTGATCATGTGCTGCACGGCAGTTTGGATGGTTTTCAGATGCTCTTGTTTTTCGGCGTCTGACCACAGGTGGCTGTAATATTCCAGCAACTCCGAAGATGCCAGGATGGTACTTAGGGGAGTCCGAAACTCATGGGAAGTCATGGAAATAAACCGCGACTTGAGTTCGTTCAGTTCCTTCTCCTGTTCTAACGCCCGGAGTAACTTCAGTTCTGCTTGCTTGCGATCGCTGATATCCACACAAGAGCCGATATAGCCCGCAAAGCTCCCATCCGGATGAAAGCGGGGAGTACCAGTGTTCAACACCCAACGGTACTTGCCATCAGCCCGACGTAAGCGATTTTCAATCTGGAAACTTTGGCGGGATTGGAATGCCGATAAATAGGTATCCATAAAGTATTGGTAATCATCGGTATGGACGCCTTCGGCCCATCCCTGCCCCATCTCCTGCTCCAGCGTTCTCCCGGTAAAAGTCAACCAGGACTGATTGAAGAAATTTAATTGCCCATCCGTGTCAGCCATCCAAAGCAAGACGGGGGCACTGTTGGCCATCGCCCGAAACCGTTGTTCACTCTCTCTCGCCGCCGCTAATAGCTGACTTTGGGATAGAGCAATGCCAACCTGATCGGCCAATTGTTGCAAGAGTTCAATATCAGCCTGCAACCATTGGTGTGGTTGTGTGCACTGGTGCACCGCCAGCAATCCCCACAGCTGATCTCGTTGCAGAATTGGTACCACTAACCGAGCCTTAACCTGGAATTGTTGCAAAAATTCCTTGAGCTGGGAGGGCGCTTCGTCAGTTTCCAGATTAGAAACAACCCGAACTTTGCCCTGAGTAAAAAATAGCCGCTGTTCTAGAGGAAACAGTTCTAATGGCAGTGTATGTCCTAGGAAACTAGGAATCCCAGGCTGTAAGGACTCGGTAATGATCCAGGTAGTGTGGTCGGGTTGGAGACTGTGAATTAATACGCGATCGGCATCTAGCAATTGCCGAACTTCATCCACCGTAGTTTGCAGAATGTCTTCCAACTGCAACGATTGCCGAATCTTGAGGGTAATATCGGCAAACACCTGGCGGCGAAGATGTTGGCGATGGAATTCTTCTTCCGCTAGTTTGCGTTCTGTAATATCTCGTTGAATAGCCACCCAGTGAGTATACCACCCAGTGCTATCGGCTACAGGCACAACACTGAGTTCTACCCAAAACTCCGATCGATCTTTGCGGTAATTAATTAGTTCTACGAGAATCGGTTGCCAGTTTTGTAAGGCAACGCGAATTTTGGCGAGGGTCGCGAGATCGGTTTTAGGGCCATGCAGAATCCGAGGAGTTTTGCCAATCACTTCCTCCGCCTGGTAGCCAGTCACACGGGTAAAGGCGTCATTGACATAGAGAATGCGGGGGCCAGGGTGCTGGATTGGCTCTGCTTCAGTAATAATTACCGAATCGTTGGCATGTACCACCACTGACTCTAGCAACCGTAATCGTTCTTGCTGTTGCTGATGAGCAACTTCTGTGATCGAGTCGAACCGAGATGTTGCACTAGGAAATGGCTCAGTAGCACCAGGGGGCGAAGACGCATCAATAGATTCGGAACTCATGTTGCCTCAGACCGAAAATTGCGTGACTAATATTATCCAGAGTTCCCACACTGGTGGTTCCGCTTAGGATGGCGGAGTTAAACACGATTTATCAAGCCAGAGCTTTGCTAAAAGTGCTGAGTGCTGAGTGCTAAGTGCTGAGAAAGGGTTATTAATTCTCAGTCTTTAGCACTCATCCTCGGCACTGCCTCAACCAGAGTTTGCGGAGTTTAAAACAGGTTCTAGGAGGACACCGTAATACTTGTTACCCTTACCTAACCATTGCAATTTAAACCAAGTCTTGTTCTTTAGCGATCGCGATGCGTAAAAGATTTAGCATTTGGGCCGGAGTAGGTTGCAGCAATATGACCATTGCCGACTAATTGATACTTATAGGTGACTAAACCTTCCAAGCCAACCGGTCCCCGAGGTGGCATTTTTTGGGTGCTAATGCCCACTTCTGCCCCAAAGCCATACCGGAAGCCATCCGCAAATCGAGTGGAGCAATTTTGATACACGCCCGCCGCATCGACCTGAGCAAAGAAGGTAGCGGCTGCTTGTGGATCTTCGGTCACGATCGCCTCAGTATGCCGAGAACCGTAGGTATTGATATGCGAGATCGCGGTGTCTAGGGAATCCACGACTTTGATCGCCAGAATTAAATCACTGTACTCGGTTGACCAGTCCGCCTCCGTGACTTCATCAATCGCAATTTGAGCTGATCTAAGAATGGTTTGGGCTGCCGCATCTCCTCGCAATTCGACACCCTTGGCTTGGAGAGCGCTGGCGATCGGTGGTAACACCTCAGCTGCGATCGCCTGATGGACTAACAAAGTCTCGATCGCATTGCAGGCCGCCGCATATTGAGTTTTCGCATCTACTGCGATCATAATAGCTGTTTCAACCTTGGCCATCTGGTCAATATAGAGATGACAAATACCGTCTGCATGCCCCAAGACCGGAATCCGGGTGTTGTCCTGCACAAATCGCACAAACGCATTTGACCCTCTAGGAATGATCAGATCAACATACTGATCGAGGTTCAGTAGTTCTAACGTCTCTTCACGGGTAGTTAACAGCTGAATCACATTCGGATCAATATTGGCTTGCACTAAACCTCGCCGAATGGTGCGCACCAATGCCTCGCAGGAACGAATCGCTTCCTTCCCACCTTTGAGGATCACCCCATTACCAGATTTGATCGCCAAACTAGAAATCTGAACTACGGCATCAGGCCGCGCCTCAAAGATTACCCCTAAAACCCCCAGTGGACAGGTGATCCGTTTCAGTTCTAACCCGTGATCCAATTCACGATCGATCTGCACAATTCCAACAGGGTCTGCTAATTTGGCAACATCTCGCACCCCAGCGATCGCCCCTTGCAGCTTGGTGTCATCCAGTTTCAGCCGGGCATAAAGTGAATTAGAAATGCCATCTGCCTGGGCTGCCTGACAATCTGCGGCATTGGCTGCCAAAATTTCTGGAGCCGCTGCTTCTAAGGCTTGTGCGATCGCTTCTAACGCATGATTTCTGGCCTCGGTAGAGAGAGTGGCCAAATGCCGTGCCTGGATCCTAGTTTGTTGAGCAATCTCCACCAACGATGCATGAGCAGAGCGATCGGCAGCCGGGATAGATGAAACAGTCATGACAAGTAGGCCGTGAATAGTAGCAATACTGATCCCAGTGTAGTGGAGGCATTGAACCCAGAACTCAGGACAGAGGATAAAAAATAGAGGATAACAAAGACCGTACTTGCAACTTTTTCTATGGAACCTTATTACAAACCTGAACATTTGCCGCATTTTGGTCAAATTGCAGAAGGCAACGCTGAACTGGCCGAAAAATTCTTTGCTTACTATGGAGCCGTGTTTGCCGAAGGTGCCTTATCCAGTCGGGAAAAGGCGCTGATTGCCTTAGCCGTGGCCCATACAGTGCAGTGTCCTTATTGCATCGATGCCTACAGTAAAGAGTGCTTACAACAAGGGTCTGACCTAGAACAGATGACCGAAGCCGTTCATGTTGCTACAGCCATTCGGGGTGGCGCCTCTCTGATTCACGGATTGCAAATGTTGGATCACGTCAAGCAGGTCA